>DATAVW010000066.1:0-7957 GCA_036267515.1 Rhizomicrobium sp. | reverse complement strand
GTTTGCGGACGACGGCGATAAGCAACAGCGTCATGACCATCAGCCAAACCGCCGTAAAAAACCAAAAGAGACCGGCAATTGCGCGGGCTGTATCCCCCTCGGGGACGAGCGTCGATTGCAAGGGTGAACAGGCGGAGAGGCAAAGGGCAGCAAAAGGAAGACACCGCGCTGCCGCACCCCTCATTTGTTTGAATTCCACAGTTTCCCCTACCGCACAACGTTAGGCAGAAGCCCCAGTTCCTGAGGGTGCCGCAGAAGGTGTTTGCACAAGAGCAGATCTCAGCCTTACCGCGCCCACCGCGACTCTTCGGTCGGAAGCCCGGTCTGCTGGGAAGAGTGCCGTCCTGAAATTGGAATTGCAGGAGGGTGCCGCAAAAACGATAAATGCCTGTCGCTTGGAAGTAAGTCAGGGGCCGTGGCACCATGAAACCGGAATACCAACTCGTCCTGCTTCGTCACGGCGAGAGTGAGTGGAACAGGCTCAATCTCTTTACGGGCTGGCGTGACGTTCGCCTGAGCGAATTGGGTGAACGCGAAGCACGCGAGGCGGGCAGACTGATGGTCGAGGCCGGCCTTACGTTCGATCTCGCTTTCACCTCGCTGCTGAGCAGGGCCATCAAGACACTCTGGCTGTCGCTCGAGGAGATGGACCAAATGTGGATTCCCGTTCACAAACATTGGCGCCTAAACGAACGCCATTACGGGACCTTGCAGGGCAGCAACAAGGCCGAGGCGGTTCAAAAATTCGGCGAAGCACAAGTCAAGCAATGGCGGCGCGGCTATGCGACTCCGCCTCCGCCGGTCGATATCGACTCGATGGATTTCCCAGGCAACGATCCCCGCTATGCCGGCGTGGCGCAAAGCGAACTGCCGCGCGGCGAAAGCTTGAAAGATGTGCTGGCACGGGTGTTGCCGTACTGGAATGATTCCGTGGTGCCGCAGCTTGAGAAGAGCAAGTGCGTGCTTGTCGTGGCTCACGGCAATTCGCTTCGGGCGCTGATGAAGCACATCGAGAACATCAGTGATGACGACATCGTCGATTTCAATTTGCCCACAGGCATTCCACGCGCCTACCGCTTGGACGCCAACCTCAGGGCCATAGAAGCCCGTTTTCTTGGAAATGCGTCGGAGATTCAGGAGAGGATCGAATGCGTGCAGAAGCAGACGCAGCGCGCGTGACGCATATTTCGAATTTCTCTCTCGTTGCAGTTGTCGCGCTCGTCTCTTCTGCTTTCGCTACAGGGAACTCGCAAACTGCCGGAGGTGATACGCGCGATGCCGTTCCGGCAAGTCAGGCGGCCAAACTTCCGAAAACAGAAGAGCGATATCACGCCCTTCAGCAGCAGATGCAAAATGCGAAGCCGAGCGTGGAAAGTGCGCGCAAGAAGAGCGAAGCGCTGACGGTAGAAGCCGCGCAACTGCGACAGCAACTGGTCGCCACCGCGGCCCGGGTGCAGGCTCTCGAGCAGGAGAAATCAAAGATCGATGCTGATATCCTGATGCTCGGCGGGCGCGAAAGGACCATGTCGGACAAATTCGCCCGGAACCGGGTGCAGGTCTCGCATCTCATCGCGATATTGGAGCGGCTGCAGTCGGACCTGCCGCCAGCATTGGCACTCGAACCGGCGGATGCCCTTCGCTCCGCTCGTGGCGCGATGTTGCTGGGTGCAGCGCTGCCCAAGATCTATCAGGCAGCCGCGGAGGTCTCCCGCCAATTGAAGGCCTTGAAGCAGACGCGCGCCAGCCTGCTCAGCCGCCGGGCTCAGAGTCTCAGCAACGCCGCGGAACTCTCAGCGGCCGAAGGCCACCTCGATAAACTCCTTGCAGCCAGGCAGCGGGAGGCAAGCGGAGCGGGTGCCGCCTATCAGGCCCTACAGGCCAAATTCGACGCGATCGCCAACCAGGCGACCGACCTCAAAACCTTGCTGGATCGCGTGTCGATGTTGCGGGCCAACGCCGGCCCGCAAGGGATGGTCATAATTTCCGCTGAAGGCCGCGGGATCCAGAATGTTCTCAAGCCGGGCTCACTGGCGTCACCGGTCGTTGGCCATGTGGAGGAGGATGCGCCGGGAGAAGAACGGCAGCCTGGGCTGAATTTTGTGACGTCCTCGGGTGCCGCTGTGGTCGCACCCGCCGATTCTCACGTTCTTTTTGCTGGTCCTTACCGTAAAACAGGCCAAGTATTGATACTGGAAACGGCAGGTGGGTACGATCTCGCGCTGGCCGGCCTTGGCCGCGTAGACGTCCGGTCCGGCGATCAGTTGTTGGCCGGTGAGCCGGTAGGCAGGATGCCGCGTGGTAAAAACGGGGCGAAGCTCTATTTCGAACTACGCCAGAATGGAAAAAGTGTGAGCCCCGCAGCTTGGCTGGGTATCGGTCTGAGGAAGGCAAGAAAATCATGAAACGGGTTGCGTTGTTGGGTGTAGGCGGCCTCGCAGGGTTTACGGCGGCATTAATGCTGTTTCCGGCGGCACACGGCGCGAGCGAACTTTCTGCCTACCGGCAGCTCGATCTCTTCAGTGACGCCTTCGAGCGTGTGCGCGCGAATTATGTGCGCCCTGTGCAGGACAGCGAACTCGTGACCAACGCCATCGAGGGCATGGTTTCCGGGCTTGATCCGCATTCGAGCTACATGGATGCGAAGGCATTCGCGGACATGCAGATTCAGACGAAAGGCGAGTTCGGCGGTCTCGGCATCGAAGTCACGATGGAAGACGGCCTCGTCAAAGTCATTTCGCCTATCGATGACACACCCGCCGCCAAGGCAGGAATCAAGACTGGCGACTTCATCGCCGCAATCAACAACACACCGATCCAGGGGATGGCACTCAACGATGCCATCGAGAAGATGCGGGGCCCCAACGGTACGAAGGTTTCGCTGACGGTTTTGCGACCGGGCAGCAAAAAGCCATTCGATGTGACGTTGACCCGCTCGGTCATTCATGTGGATAGCGTGAAATATCGCCGCAATGGAGATATCGGCATCATCCGGATATCGGCCTTCAATGAGCGAACGGCCTCGGGTGTGGAGAAAGCGGTGCACGATCTGAAGGCGCAGATCGGTCCGGGGCTCAAAGGTTATGTCATCGATCTACGCAACGATCCGGGCGGTTTGCTGGATCAGGCAATCGATGTCTCGGATGACCTGTTGACATCTGGTGAGATCGTCTCGACCCGCGGGCGTCATGCGGACGATACGCAGCGCTACGGTGCAAAAAGCGGCGACATCACCGACGGCAAGCCCGTCGTCGTGCTGATAAACGGGGGTACCGCCAGCGCGTCCGAAATTGTCGCAGGCGCGCTCCAGGATCACAAGCGCGCCACGGTGGTCGGGATGACGTCGTTCGGCAAGGGATCGGTGCAGACGATCATTCCGTTGGGCGAAGGCGGCGGCGCGTTGCGTTTGACCACGGCGCGCTACTACACGCCGTCCGGGCATTCCATTCAGGCAACCGGCATTGTTCCGGATTACGCCGTGAGCCAAGGTGATGATGACGACGCCTCAAAGCTGCTGCGGACCAGCGAAGCCAATCTGCCGGGTCACCTCACGGGTGAGGCGGCGAAAAAGCAGACCCAGCAGGTCATCAAACCCGCACCCGGAAAGAAATATGACGATTTCCAGCTTTCCTATGCGATTGACTTGCTGCATGGCGGAAAGCCGACGGTCGCCTCCATCAAGAGCGCGGCGGCGAATTGAACGGGAGCCGACGCTGAAGGCGGTATCATGAAGGGATTTTCGCTCGCGACGTTGGGAGCGGGCAGCGCATTCTGTGCCACCTTTGCGCTGCTTCATTTCGCGCAAGGCGCCGATTCAAGTGCCGAACTGGCGCGGTTCGGCAAGGCGTATGCTCTCGTACGCGCGGATTATGTCGAGCCACCTCAGGATCAGCAGCTGGTTGAGGGCGCGTTGACCGGCATGCTTGGCGACCTTGATCCGCATTCCAGCTATTTCGATCCGCGCACCTACGCGGCTATGCAGGTGAAGACCGAAGGCCAATATGGCGGCGTAGGTATGATAATCGGCCTCGACGATAGTCTCGTTACCGTTGTTTCGCCCATCGACGATACGCCGGCTTCGCGTGCGCATCTTAAGGCAGGCGACCATATTCTCGCCATCGATGGCAAGCCGATGACTGGCCAGAAGCTGGAGGACGTTCAGGACAAACTACGCGGCCCCGCCGGCAGCAAAGTTCGTCTGAACATTTTGCGGCAGGGCGTGCATGATCCCTTTGATGTCTCACTCACACGAGAAGTGATTGCGGTCGAAGCGGTGACGCACAAGCGCGAGGGCGATCTCGGGTACATTAAAATACCGGCCTTCAACGAAAATACCGATTCGGGTCTGCGGAAAGCAGTGGCTGATCTGAAGAAACAGATCGGTCCGAAGCTAAAAGGTTATATCGTTGACCTTCGCGACGATGGTGGCGGACTCCTGGATCAAGCGGTCGCCGTGGCAGACGCTTTCCTCGATGGCGGAGAAATTGTGTCGATCCGCGGCCGCAACAAGGATGAGACACAGCGCTTCGACGCGCAGCCAGGCGACATTGCAGAAGGCAAGCCGATTATCATCCTGGTAAACGGCGGCAGTGCGAGCGCTTCCGAAATCGTGGCCGGTGCATTGCAGGACCATAAGCGCGCTCGAATTGAGGGCACGCTGACCTTCGGCAAGGGCTCGGTGCAGACCGTTATTCCGCTGGACAATGGCCGATCGGGTGCGCTGCACCTGACCACGGCGCGGTATTACACGCCCTCGGGTCGCTCCATTCAGACCACAGGCATCATTCCGGACGTCATGGTAGCCGACAACAAGGCCGATATAAGCGTTCTGCAAAGCCTGATTGGGCGGGAAGCGGACCTGCCCCGGCATCTCGCGGCCGAAGGAACGCCACTCAAGTCGGACGTGGCCTCGGTAATCCGGCCAGATCCGAAGAAGACCTATGCCGATTTTCAACTGAACTATGCCGAGGATCTTCTGCACGGGCTGCATTCGCATCGCTGAGATGCATTCCAGTCTCACTCGCGGGCAATCTCTTTGTTTTACGACGAGGTTCGGTAATACTGTTGCGAACCAAACCATTTCATTCGCATGTCCCGCTTTAACTCGCACCTGAAACACGAAGACCTGCCGTATCGCCCCTGCGTAGGAGTGATGCTGCTGAACCGCGAAGGGCACGTGTTTGTTGGCAAGCGCATAGACCAGACTGTCGAGGGGTGGCAGATGCCGCAGGGCGGTATCGATGGCGACGAAACGCCGGAGCAGGCGGCACTGCGCGAACTCGAGGAGGAAATCGGCTCGCGCAACGCCAAATTGCTGCGGGCCTATGATGAATGGCTTTGCTACGACTTGCCGGCGCATCTCCTTGGCGTGGCATTACGCGGGCGCTTCCGCGGTCAGCGGCAGAAATGGATGGCGATGCGATTCCTGGGCAATGATTCCGAAATCAATGTCAAAACTGCGGAGCCGGAATTTGCCGAGTGGAAGTGGCTGGCGATCGAGGCATTGCCGCGTCTGATCGTACCGTTCAAGCGAGACACCTACATGACGGTCATCTCGGCTTTCCGCGATCTGGCAGATCCGGAGAACTGAAGATCCAATCCGAGTTGTTCAATCGTCCCGGTAAACCCGTTCACGGCGCTCGTGCCGTTCCTGCGCTTCGATGGAGAGCGTAGCGATCGGCCGGGCATCGAGACGCTTGAGTGAAATCGGTTCGCCGGTCTCTTCGCAGAAACCATAGGAGCCGTCTTCCAGGCGGCGCAGCGCGGAGTCGATCTTGGCGATAAGCTTCCGTTGGCGATCCCGCGTACGCAGCTCAAGCTGCCGCTCTGCTTCTGTGGAAGCGCGATCCGCCAAATCGGCGTGTGGCGTGGTTTCCAGTTGCAGATTGTGGATGGTCTCGCGGCTTTCGCGCAGGATATCCTCTTTCCAGTTAAGCAGCTTGCAGCGAAAATACTCTCTCTGCCGCTCATTCATAAAGGGTTCGCTGTCCGTTGGCCGATAGCTGGCCGGGATTTGAATACCCATGCACGCGCACCCCTTCGAAACGATTCGCCCTTAACCTAGGCGGCGCGGGTTATAGCCACGGTCACTGGCCGGTTCAAATAGAATTCTGGAGAGCCTGACGATGAAATATCTGTGCACGGAAATCTGGCGCCGGGCAGCTATCCACGGTGATAGGGATGGCCCGCCAGAATGGTCATCGCGCGGTAAATCTGCTCGACCAGCATCGCGCGTACCAGCAGGTGTGGCCAGATCTGCGGGCCGAACGCGAGGCTCCTCCCGGGCTTCACTTTCGGACCGGGATTCAATCCGTCGGGACCGCCGATAAGAAAAGCCAGATCGCGCGCGCCGGCATCGCGCATCGCGCCCAGCATTTCTGCGAAGGCATCACTCGTCATGCCCTTGCCCTTGGCATCAAGACAGATGACATGGGCTTGCTCGGGAATGCGCGCGGCGAGCCGGTTGCCTTCGTCACGAATGCGCGCATCCGCATCGCGATGCTTCGAGACAGCGATCTCCTGCACACTTACCGACGTAAACCCCAGCCGCTTGCCCATATTGACCGCGCGGGTGCAGAAATCCTCCGTGAGCAAGCCTTCATGCGTGCTACGGGCAATGCCGACTGCAAGAATGAGAAGGCGCATACTGCCACCGCCAGGAGAATTACCGGATCGGCCGTCTCGATTTGAGCGTCAATGCGCGGCGGCGCGTTCCGGCTCGCGCACGCTCCACATGCCTTCAAGATCGTAATAGGCTCGTACTTCCGGGCGGAAGATGTGCACAACCACATCTCCCGCATCCACCAGTACCCAATCGCCTTGTGCCAGCCCGTCCACAGGCCGGGTGCCGTAACCTGCGTCCTTCAGTTTGCGCGCCAGGTTTTCAGCGATGGCCGAAACGTGGCGGGCAGAGCGGCCGCTCGCGATCACCAGTGCATCGGCAACCGATGAGCGTCCCTCGAGATCAATGGTGACAATCTCTTCCGCCTTGTCAGCGTCGAGCGAATCCTGGATGCGGGAAAGAAGGGTTTGTTCGGCGGCGCGCAGGCGCGATACGGGCCGACGCACTGGCTTTGGGGTACTCGACTGCTTGCGGATCAGAGTCTCTCTCCTCCTGAAGTAAGGGAACGCGGAGACGAAGATTCTGTTCGCATTGACGGGCCGCCACGCTCCTTCTGTTGAGCGGAGCCTAGCACGCGGGGACCACGCGCACCAATCCTTCCCCGTGGAGATTTTGCGCCCGAATGGCGGAGGCGCTTTGCGGGCTGCGGCAGCCGTCGAGAATGGCGATGGCCGGCGGATGGGCAAGGGGCAGCCTTCGCAAATGTGTCGTGCGGGCGTGGGCAAAGCGCTGCATCGGCTTGGAATGCAATGGCGCCATGGACGTGTGGGGGCGCATCACAACGGCGATGGGAACCGAGCGCACGATGTCCGGCCAGCGCTGCCAGCGGCGAAAGCCCTCCAGATTGTCGCTGCCCATCAGCCACACGAAATGCACCCCCGAAAAGCGGCGCTTCAGCAGACGCAACGTATCGATGGTGTAGCGCGTGCCGATGGTGCGTTCGAGATCGATCACCACGATGCGCGGATGGTGTTCGAATTTCTCGGCTGCATAGGCCAGCCGCTCCGGCAGCGGCGCCATGCCACAACTTGACTTCAATGGGTTATGCGGCGCCACCAGCCACCACACGTAATCGAGCCCCAATTGCCTCAGCGCCATCTCGCTGACATGCAGATGCCCTTCATGCGCCGGATTGAAGGAACCACCAAGCAGGCCGATCTTCAGCCCGTCCGCTACGGGACCGGGTGGCTTCAGCCAGTGAAATTCGGGGTGCGGTAGAGTCTTTCCCATTCCCGATTCTAACGCGAAGCGCCGAACGGAGGCGACCGGGCGAGGGCAGGCGCAGGCGGTGAATGCGTGCCGAGATCGTAAGCTCCTGATCGAGAACGAAAAAGCCTT
>DATAVW010000065.1:0-9384 GCA_036267515.1 Rhizomicrobium sp. | reverse complement strand
TGTCGGAACCCCGGCCTCCTGCTCGCGCAGCACCGCGATGATCTGCTCTTCCGTGAACCTTGCTCGCTTCATCGTCCGTCCCTCTCGTTGGGCCGGACTCTAGCTCCGCCTGGAGGAGTTTCAGGGGGTCACGTCACCGCCAAAGAACATGGCGACGGACGCAATCAACCCAAATCCACTGACGCCATCTCCGCTATGAGAACCGGCAACGGCCATGCCGCATCCAGTGACGCACCCGCCGAGCAAAATGACGGATGCGAGCACTTGCAATAAGGTTCCGAGCGTCCGATGCGATGGGGCGGGCGGCGGCATCTCGGAGTCAGCGACGATGTAATGCTGACCCAAGCCCCGCTCGCTGATGATCGCTTTCTCTTCCTCGGAAAAGAGGACGGTACAATCGACGTAGTAGCGTTTCTTATTTGGTAGAAGCCCGTCCTCTTGCCGATGCTGAATTGTGACCCGCACGTCAGATGCGGCGCGGGTCGGGCGAGACCGGCTGCGGGTTCATCGCATTGATGATGCGATCGGTACGCTTATCCGCGTGATGGCCCGCGATTGATACGAATGCCCATATGGCCGCGGGCAGCCATCCAATGAGCGTGAGCTGAAGAAAAAGGCAGAGAAGGCCCTGGAAGACTTTGCCCATGGTGATGAAGACAAGCCACGGCATAAACAATGCGAGCAGATACCGCATGACGTTTCCCCCGATGTGCTTTTTTTACAGAGGGATTCGAACAATCTAGTTGTACTAGTGTCAATAGGAAAAGAGCCCCGCTGTGGAAGGCGGGGCTTTGCCTTCGCCTCGTTAAGTTGAGGATCAGGCGGCGGGTCTTTGCGAAGCAGTCCTGCGAGATTCAACCCACGAATCGACATCCGATTTGAGGAACGCAACTCGGCCCCGAGCGTATCGCGTAAAACGCACCCGGCTCGGGAAACAGTCGTCACGCTCCCATCGCCGAAGCGTCTCTCGCGAAATATGAAGTCTGTAGCAGACCTCCTTCACTGTATAGAACCCATCCATCCGAATGCCCTCCCTGAAGAGGCCGGCATCCGGATGCCAGCGGTTAAGCTAGCGAAGATATGGTATGCAGTTTGTCCTTGGGGAGCAAACCTTTCAGCAACGCTGCGCAGCTGATGAATTCAGGCCATGTGGTATTTGCCGCCGTCGCGTCGAACCTAATTACCTTTGGTAAGCGCGGTAAGTGCGTTTGAAATGGACATCTCGCCGGCCTTGTCGCCTTTGAGGTTCATCCGCTCCAGGATTTCGCCGCGCGAGAGACCCTCACCCTCAGTAATGACCTTGAGCAGCTCCTCGCGTTTGCTGCCTCGGCGAGCTTGACGCTGGCTGGAGCCATTAACAGCCCGAACTCCTTTGCCGCTCTTCGCAGTTTCGTATGCGGTAATGGCGGCCATTTCCTGATCAATCGTTGCCAGCTGTTGTTGAAGCGCGCGCTGCTGCGTCTGAATGTTCTGGCGCTCTCCGTTCAGCCGCTCGCGTTCACGAGTGATGAAATCGGCGAAATTGGCGTCAGACATTGAGTACCCTCCGTTGCGGACAGGAGGGCTTGTATGTGCTGTTCCCATTTTTGTACAGCCTCCCGCATTTCTTGGCGGTAATCATACCGCTGATAGACGCCGACAATGCCGGCGCGCGAGCCGCTGATGTGGTTCAAAAGCGCTTCGATCACCTCTATACGGACGCCAAGCCTTTGCAAGGTAGTCGCGTACGTGCGGCGCAAATCATGGAGCGTCCAGTCAGTTACGTTATGCGTCTTATCGAACTCCGTTTTAGACTTGCTAAACGCCGAAAACGGTGTGCCCGTCGAGCTGGGAAATAGCAGGCCAGTGTCCGGCAATTCCTTGAGAAGGGCAGCGACCGATTCGCTGAAGGGAAAGGTATGCTCTCGTCCGTTTTTGCAAATCCGGGCGGGAATGGTAATGGCCTCCCCTTTGACCCATTCTCGCTCTAGGTGCGCTGCTTCCGTACGACGAATACCGGTGAACGCGAGCATTCGTATATAACGGCCATAGGATCCGCTTATGGTGGAAGCGACGATAAGCTCGCGAAGCTCGTCGTCAGTTAGAACCCGCTCGCGGAATATGGTTTTAGTGGGTGCTTCCAGCCCTTCTACCGGGCTTCGATCAATGTACCGGCGGTTTGCGCACCACCGGAGAAACGTGCGGATTGTCCAGAAAGCATGCAATGCAGTTCCGGGCGTTTGCGCAAGCTTGTCAGTAATGCTCGTGATTTTTTGCGTGGTGATATCGGAAAGCTGCTGATGATGGAGGCGCACGAAATATTTTTCGAGAATGCGTTTATTTTCAGCGACGGTGCTAGCGCGGTTTTTCTTCTCTTTCTCTGCCACGAAAATCGCCAAGGCTGCGGCGAAGGTGATGCGGGTCGGGCGCCGACTGTTGAGCGTCAAGTCGGCTAATCGCCGACGAGCATCACTCCGCGCATCTTTGAGTGAGATGATTCCCACTCTACCTATCGTAATCCGATCGCGGGCACGGCCTGGAAGAGTGAGAATGTAACTCGCTGTTCCGGCCTGGGAGACGCGAATGCCGAAGCCGGTCACTTGGTCATCGGCATATATTTTTGCTCCTGTCGCAGGCGGCTTCAGCGAGCGGATAGTCAAGTCGTTAAGGCGCATATTTGTCTCCGCATTGTCTCCGGATCGGGCCTGTTGAGCCACGATGCACGATGGGTCTCCATGCGATATCGCATGAGGAAAACCGGAGCAATTACAGAGAGTTAGGAGTGGCGCGGTGGGGCAAGAAAGTGCATGGCGAGCCATGCCGAAATCATTTTAGGAAACCGATGCTCTATCCAGCTGAGCTACGGGGACGCAATTGATTTACAATGACTTACCGCGCCTCGCGGTTCATTGTCTCGGGCTGCGAGTAGGATACCGCGCGGCATCTCGGATGTCATCGCCGCTATGGCAGTACCCTCCATCAGGCTAGGGCCCTACCGAAACGCGAATTCCTGGTACCCGCCTTTGGCGACCTCGTCGGTCGTCCGCCGGAAATGCGTGCCGTTGCCGTTGTAGCCCAGGACCCGGCGGACGGTTCGGCCCTCGACGTTGCGATTGACCCCGTTCTGCCAGGAATCGACCTTGAACGACAATAAGGCTTCGCCGGCCTTGATCACGATCTGAGTCCACTCGTCCACGTTTTCGGGCCGGGTCGCCACGCGCTTGTAGTCGTGTTGCTGCATGAACCTCAGCAGGCCTGTCTGGAACTCGACGCTGTGTGAGCTGGCCTGCGGGATGTTGCCGCGCGCGGTGTGCGGCCCCAGCACCATCAGCATGTTGGGGAAGTCTTCCGCGAGCATGCCGAGGTAGGTGCGCGGGGTTTCGGCCCAGGCGTCCTTGAGCCTGCGGCCGTTCTCGCCACGGATGTCGATCCGGTCGAAAGCGCCGGTAACGCCGTCGAATCCGGTGGCGTAGACCAGGATGTCGAATTCATGCTCCTGCCGCGCCGTCTTGATGCCCTTGGGGGTGATGCACTCGATCGGCTCATCGACGAGGGTGTCGATCAGTGTGACGTTGTCGCGGTTGTAGGCTTCGAAATAACCGCTTTCCAGCGGCACCCGGCGCGTGCCGAAACCGTGATCCTTGGGGATCAGCTTGTCCGCGACTTTCGGGTCCTTGACGCGCTGGCGGATCTTTTTGGCGATGTAGGCGCTGATCGCCGCGTTGGCTTCCTCATTGGTCAAGATGTCGCGGAAGTTGCCCATCCAGATGCCAAACCCGGGCTCGCCGTACTTTTTCTCCCAGAACGCCTCGCGCTCGTCGGGCGGTACGTCGAGGGTCCTGCGGGGGTCGGCCTGATGGATGAACCAGCTCGGCGTCGCCGCGCAGTGCGCGTAAATCTCCTCGTAGCGGGATTTTATCTCCGCCATCTCCTCCTTGCCGATCTTGGAATTGTGCAAGGGTGCAGCCCAGTTGGGGCGGCGCTGGAAGACAGTGAGGTGCCTCGCCTGTTTGGCGATTTCCGGGATCGCCTGAATGGCGGTGGCGCCGGTGCCGATGATGCCGACGCGCTTGCCGGCGAAGTCCACCGGGGTGTGCGGCCACCGCGCGGGGTGGTAGGCAGGGCCTTTGAAGCTTTCCCGGCCCGGGATCGCCGGCAGCGTATAGGCCGAGAGGATGCCGATGGCGGTGAAAAGGAACCGCGCCGCCACCCGCTGCCCGCTTTCCAGCGCCACGATCCACTGGCTCGCCGCCTCGTCCCAATGCGCCGCCGCAACCGTGCTGCGGAACTGTATGTCCCGGCGCAGATCGAACTTGTCGGCCACATAGTTGAGGTATTCGAGCGTGTCGGGCTGCGGGGAGAAGTGCTCCTTCCAGTCCCATTCCGCCATCAGTTCCTTCGAAAAGGAGTAGCCATAGGTCCAGCTTTCGGAATCGAAGCGGGCGCCGGGGTAGCGGTTCCAGTACCAGGTGCCGCCGACGTTTGTGCCGGCCTCGAAAACGCGAACGGTCATGCCCAATTCGCGCAGGCGGTAGAGCATGTACATGCCCGAAATCCCAGCGCCGATGACGATCGCGTCGTAGACAGCAAGCTGACCCTGGCTCGAGCGTTCTGCCAAGGCGTGAGTGTCCGGCATGACGTGTTTCCTTGTTGCGAGGCGCGGCCAAAAATTCGCGGCGGGCCGCTACGGTCCGGGGGCAAGCTGCCGCGACAACGGTCAGCGGCAAGGTAGCTCAACCCTCACCCGGCGAGACAAGCAAATGGCGAATAGGGCGTTCGCGCTGCTCGACACGGCGACTGAACCGGCGAATGCCGCGGAGCCTGTACCCGATACGAAGGGCTGGGCTCAACCGAACCGACCATCCGTTGGTGCGGTGGTCGAAAATAGGATGCTGAACTCCGGGCTGAGTTCCATTCCGAACGTTTGGGCGCTCGCCGCTGTGGGCTTCCGCAATTCACCCCGGGTCGTCCTGGCGAGCGAAAGGGTGATATGTTTGGCTGCGGTCTTATGGGCGGGGAAACGCCGTGAAATTCAGCTTTTCGAGCGAGCAGGAAGAGTTCCGGTCGAACCTCCGTCGCTTGCTGGTAGATCGGTCTCCGACAAAGGAAGTCCGGCGGCTGATGGAAACCGATCGCGGCTACGAGCCTAACGGGTGGCATGCGATCAATAGCGCTCTCGGCCTGACGTCTATACGCATTCCAGAAGCCTATGGCGGCTACGGGCTCAGTTTTGGCGATCAGTGCATCGTGCTGGAGGAGATGGGGCGCGCGCTGCTTTGCGCGCCGTATTTTGCGACGGCGGTGCTCGGCGCCGGCGCCATCATGAATGCGGGCACCGCAGCCGAAAAGGCGGCGCTGCTGCCGGGCATCGCTGCCGGTGAGATCACCGCGACACTGGCTTGGGTCGAGGACGAAGGGTGCTGGGACGCCGAGGGCACGGCCCTCGCAGCAACGACCGAAAACGGCGACATTTTGCTGAGCGGGCATAAGAATTACGTCGTCGACGGCCATACCGCCGACAAGATCGTCGTGCTCGCCCGCGCGCCGCAGGGCTTGTCACTGTTTACCGTTGACGGCAATGCCGCCGGATTGACGCGGCGGGCCCTGAAATCGATGGACCTGACGCGCAAATTCGCCCGCCTGGAGTTCGAGCGGGTGAAGGCGCAACCGCTCGGTGCGGCGGGCGGGGCAGCGGCGCCATTCGCCCGCACGATGATTGAAGCTGCTGTCGGTCTGGCGAACGAGATGGTCGGCGGGGCCGACCGGCTGCGGGAGGATGCGCTCGCCTATGCGATGATGCGCATGCAGTTCGGCAAGTCGATCGCTTCGTTCCAGTCCATGAAGCACAAGCAAGCCGACATGCTGCTCGATGTGGAGTTGGCCAAATCAGCCGCCTATTACGCCGCGGCGGCGTTCGACGACGGCGATCCCGACATGACGGCCAATGCACATCTCGCCAAAGCGCTCGCCAGCGACGCGTACATGCAGACCGCGATCCACGCGGTGCAGATTCACGGCGGCATCGGCTTTACCTGGGACAACGACACCCAGCTCTGGTTCAAGCGAGCCAAGAGCTCCGAGGTGTTGCTCGGCGATGCCAATCATCACCGCGAGCTGATGCTGCAGAATTGGGCGGCGTAAGGACGAACAAGATGACCGAGATCAACGAAGATTCCGTCCGCGCCGAGGCCCGCGCCTGGCTGGAAGCGAACTGGAGCCTGGATTGCGGGCTGGTGGAATGGCGTCTCAAACTCGCCGAATCCGGGTGGGGCGTCCCGCATTGGCCGTCACGCTGGTACGGTCGTGACCTTCCGGTCGGTCTGGTCCCGGTCGTCGAGGAGGAACTCAAACGCATCGGCGCCGTCGGCGTCGCCAAGGTCGGCATTCGCACTCTCGCCGCCGCGACCATCCTCGCGCACGGCACCGAATTGCAGAAGGAGAAGTTCCTGCTGCGTATCCTCACCGGCGAGGACATTTGGTGCCAGCTGTTCAGCGAGCCAGGCAGCGGCTCCGATGTCGCGGGCGCCTTAACGCGGGCCGACTTCCGCGGCAATCAATGGGTCGTCAACGGGCAGAAGGTATGGACCACCAGCGCCCACAAGGCGCATTGGGGGCTTTTGCTGGCGCGCACCGATTGGGACCGGCCGAAGCATCCGGGCCTTTCGTATTTCATTATCGACATGAAGCAACCGGGCATAACGGTGCAGCCCTTGCGGCAGATGAACGGCTACGCCTCGTTCAACCAGGTCTTTTTCACGGATGCCAAGATCGAGCCCGAGCATCTCGTTTCCGAGGTCGGCAACGGCTGGGCGGTGACCACGACGACGCTGATGCACGAGCGCCGCGGCGCCGACGCGTTGCGCAGCTGGGCGATCGCCTCCGACAAGCCCGGCCGCATTTACGACGAGGAACGCGAAGAAATCCGTACGACGACGGAGCCCTACAAGTGGTATCCGCAGCGAGTCGGCCGCGTCGATCTGCTGCTTGAGCGGGCGCGTGCAACCGGAAAGATCGACGAGCCGGTGCTGCGGCAGGAAATTGCCAAGGTACTGGCGACGTCGAAGGCAGCGGAATGGACTGCCCGGCGCGCTCGCACGGCGCAGGAGCAGGGGCGGCCGCAGGGCCCTGAGGGATCGCTCGGCAAACTGGCATCCAGCATCGTCGCGCGCGCAGCCGCCCGCGTGCACACGTTGCTGCTCGGGCCGGATGCGCTATTGACCGGCGATGACAGTCCGCTGAATGGCCTGTTGGCGGAAATCCTCGTGTCGGTGCCGGCCTGTTCAATCGCCGGCGGCACGGACGAGATCCAGCGCAATATCATCAGCGAACGGGTGCTCAAGATGCCGCGTGAGCGGACCGGCGACACGGACAAACCGTTCAAGGATGTACCGCGAAACACCGTAGCCTGAGTGTTGAGCGCACTCGTTCCAGGCTCGGATAGCAATGGCTGTTCACGGGCAGGATCGCGACGAAACCGCCGCGCGGTATCAGGCTCGGTGATCGGAGCTTACACGGCATCCTGCACAATGGTGGGGCCGTCTCCTGCCAGTCGTGTCTGTCTGATGTCCCGAGGCTCGTTCGAGTCAAAGCGCCGCCCGCGATGCATGGTCGAGCGATTGTCCCACATGACCAAATCGGCGACCTGCCAGACATGCGAATAGACGAACCGCTCTTCTCCTCCTTAACTAGCCATGGCTGGTACATGTGTAAACTTGGAGCGTTACCGTACTACCCGGCGGCGCGAAGGACCCTCCTTGCGGAAATTGAATGAAGCCAGTATGGCCCGCGAAGCAATTGGGGATGTTGTGCACCGTGGGTATAAACCCGTATAGGCTAAGCTTGGTCGAGGCCGTGCCCAGTGTGCTTGTATCATTTATGTTCGTGACATTTGGAACATAGACGCTTTGAGCAGGGTTCACTTGCCATAGCTGGGAGACGGTCTGGTTGCAACCGTAAATCTGCATGGGAAGCCCAGCCGTCACCTGACCACCCGGTATGTCCAAACAATAGCCGGAGCTGCCTGAAACGCGCGATTCCAAAGGAGCGTCGACAGAACCTGGAGCAGGTGCAAAAAGCTGCCACCTCTCGTTACTAATTCCGTTGCACGGCCACTGCTGCACCGGGGTGTGATTCGTCGGTCCGCCGCGGGCATCGAGACACAGGCCGGTCTGCGCGTTCTGGAACTGCATTGTGCCAGACGCTGCGGAAAAGAAGAGCCACTGTTGGGCGCCACTGGCTTTGCAAGGCATCTGCACAACAGGTATCCCCTGCGCCGCCGACTCGTTTTGCGGCTCAAGACACATCTTGGTGTGGCCGTTGTAAAACACCAACGGAATTTCCGCTGCTGCTGGTTTCCCCGTGAGCATGAGTGCAACTACAGCCACAGCAATATAAAGTGTCTCACGCATGGCGCACCTGCTTGTTTAATAACCTTTCTGATTACGCAAACATTCTAGCGAGCCATTGAAGCCAACGGAAGTTCATAAAACTTCGGCCGATACCGATTGCAAGCTTGCATCGAACTCGGCCTTGCCGAAGTACCCGTGCGCGAGGAAACCGGCAGCGAACTCGACGCCCGCCTGTGGAAGATCGCCGAGAACCTGGACCGCGCCGAACTGACGGTGCTGGAGCGATCCGAGCATGTCGCCGAATGGGTGAGGCCGGCGGCCGACAGAGAAGGAACACCGGGGCAACCTACGCCGGTGTGTCGATGCTTTGGCGGCCCGGGCGGATCGGGATAATGGAGTCGTCATCCGATTGGCGTCGTTGGTCGCACTGCTACATAGGCGACCCGAAGCCCAGGCCTGAAACCCAGCCCTTCCCAGCCCTTCATAGAACGCGTGCACGCGGGGGTCTGCCCCGACCACTCTGCATCAGCACACGGTGGCAGTCAGTCGCCCACGCCTGTACCAGCGCAGCTTGAACCACTGCTTTGCCGTGACCCCGGCCCCGTAGCACCGGATGAGTAACAACATTCTCCAGAAAACCGTGACGTCTTCCTGCGCGAAGTAGGTTCGGTGCAGTGACGAGCATGCAGGTCGCAGCGACGCGGTCATGATCATCGGACACGAAGACGTAGACGCCCTGGTGCGCCAGGGTTTCCTGCCAGATGCTCTCGGCGCGCTCTCGCGGCTGTGCGACTGCGCTGACCTCCGACACGTCAAAGAGCGAAATGAGTGACGACAGATCGGAAGCGCGAGCGAGGCGAGCGATGGGCATGGCAAGCGATCTCGATGTGGGCGGCGCACTTTGGCCGCATTGGTGGTGACGTGACCCCCTGAAACTCCTCCAGGCGGAGCTAGAGTCCGGCCCAACGAGAGGGACGGACGATGAAGCGAGCAAGGTTCACGGAAGAGCAGATCATCGCGGTGCTGCGCGAGCAGGAGGCCGGGGTTCCGACAGCGG
>DATAVW010000064.1:0-2525 GCA_036267515.1 Rhizomicrobium sp. | reverse complement strand
CCGACGGATGGCGGTGCATTTCTGCCCCGCCTTGGCCGTCATCTCGCGTACGACCTCGTTGATGAACAGCTCAAATTCGGGCTGATCCGGTGTGGCGTCCGGCCCCAGCACCGCAGCGTTCAGCGAATCGCGCTCGGCAATGAAGCGCACCGCTTCGCGCGCGATCACCGGGTGCCGCTGCAGCTTCTGCGCGGTATCAGCCGAACCGGTGAAGGAGACGATGTCCTGCCCCGTCAGGTGATCGAACAGATCACCGGTCGGCCCAACGATCAGCTGCACGGCGCCCTCCGGCAGTATCTTGGCTTCGATCAGAATGCGGAACGCCGCTTCCGCCACGTAGGCTGACGCAGTCGCAGGTTTGGTGATGACGGGAACGCCGGCCAGCAAGGTGGGCGCGAGCTTCTCCAGCATTCCCCACACCGGAAAGTTGAAGGCGTTGATGTGGACCGCACAGCCCTGCAGCGGCGTCAGCACGTGCTGGCCGACAAAGGTGCCGCGCTTCGACAAGCCCTCCACCGGGCCATCGATCAGGATGGTGTCGTTCGGCAGTTCGCGGCGGCCTTTGGAGGAATAGGCGAACATGGTGCCCGCGCCGCCTTCGATGTCGATCCAGCCGTCGCTGCGCATGGCGCCGGTTTCGTAGGAGAGTTCGTACAGCTCCTCCTTCCGCGCCATGATGCCTTCGGCCAGCGCCTTCAGCATGCGCGCGCGCTGGTGGAAGGTCAGCGCCCGCAGCGCTGGCCCGCCAACAGACCGCGCGTAATGCAGCATCGCGGCGAAATCCCGCGCACCGCTGCCCACCTGCGCCACGGGCTCGTCGGTGACCGCGGAGGCGATGTCGTTCAGCGCGCCGACCGGTTCGAGCCAACGCCCTTCCGCATAGCTCATCAATCTCAGTGGCTTCATCTGCCGCTCCTTTCCGCGATATAGCGTAGCAATTCTGAGCTACTCGGTGGTGCTAATTTGATCGGCGACGCCGAGCAATCCACACGACGCCCACAACAAAGGCAGGAATCCCGATGGCGATGAGGGCAATCGACCAGATTGAACCGTCGGGACCAAGCAATGTCGGTGCCGGAGGACAGTGCGCGTGCCCTTGAGACCGACACCAATCTGCGTATCCGGCATCGCGCATCGCCGCGCCGATCCGTGTCACTCCGTAGAGGAACAACCACAGCAAAGTTGAAAGAAACGCCGCAAGGACTCTCGTCCAACGGGGAGAAGGTGGCAGGGCGAGTCGCCCAGGCACTAGCGGCCCGTGAAATTGGGTTTGCGCTTTTCGCTGAAGGCGGCGATGCCTTCGCGGTAATCGGCGGAGCGGCCGAGCTCGCGCTGGTTGTCGCGCTCATGATTAAGTTGCTGATCGAGAGACGCGCTCCAGCCACTCCGAATTGCGCGCTTGATGGCCGCATAGCCCTTGGTCGGCCCGCGCGCGAACTGTTCCACCAGCGCGTTTGCGTCCTCCATTAGCTTCGCATCCTCCACCGCCCGCCAGATCAGGCCCCAGCTTTCCGCCTGCTCCGCCATGATCGGCTGGCCGGTAAGCGCCAGGCCCATGGCGCGCGCCTGCCCGACGAGGCGCGGCAAAACCCAGGTGCCGCCGGAATCCGGCACCAATCCGAGGTTGGCGAAGGATTGAATGAATTTCGCACTCTTGGCGGCGAGCACGATGTCTGCTGCGAAGGCGATATTGGCGCCGGCACCGGCCGCCACGCCGTTCACGGCGCACACCACCGGCTTGGGCAGATTCACGAGCCGGCGGATTAAAGGATTGTACCGGTTCTCCAGCGACTCGCCGAGATCGACGCCTTCAGCGCCCGGCGCCACGGCGCGATCCGCCAAATCCTGCCCGGCGCAGAAGCCACGGCCCGCGCCGGTGATCAGCAGCGCGCGAACGCCTTCATCCTGCTCCACTTGTGACAGTGCTTCGGCCACTTCGTCATGCATTTGCACGGTGAAGCTGTTGAGGCGGTCGGGCCGGTTGAACGTCAGGCGTGCCGCGCCGTTGGCAATCTCGAACAGAATGGTTTCGTACGCCATGACCAGCTCCTCAACTCGTTGTGGCCGGGCTTGTCCCGGCCACCCATGCTCACGGTCTAAGAGGAGGTCATGGGTGGCCGCCACAGGGGCGGCCATGACGGCGGTGTGGCTTGAATTGTAGAACCCTTCGAGATGGATAGCACACTATGAGCGACGCTGACGAACTCGCCTGCCGTGTGGCCAAGCATCTGCTATCACGCGAAGGCACCGGTCCGGCATGGAACATCGAAATCGAGGAGGCCCGCGAAGGCTATGCGCGCATCGCGATGATTGTGCGGCCGGATATGCTCAACGGCCATGCTATCGCCCACGGCGGCATGATCTTTGCGCTGGCGGATACGGCTTTCGCCTATGCCTGCAATTCGCGGAACGTAAGCACCGTGGCCCAGCAAGCCTCGATTGTATTTCTGGCGCAAGCCAAAGAAGGGGAGCGGCTGGTGGCGGAAGCCCGCGAGCAGGCGCTCAGTGGCCGCTCCGGGGTTTAC
>DATAVW010000063.1:0-15313 GCA_036267515.1 Rhizomicrobium sp. | reverse complement strand
GCCGCGATCAACTTTCGGCAGCCCGAAGTACGACGTTTTTTCATCGAAAACGCCATCTACTGGCTGGACGAGTTTCGCTTCGACGGATTGCGCTTCGACGCCGTGCACGCAATTTGCGATAAGACTTTTCTTCCGGAGCTTGCCAGAGAAATCCGCAGCGCGGTCGGGGCTGCACGGCACATTCACCTCGTCCTCGAGAATGATGACAACGATGCAAGTTTACTTCACAACGGATACGATGGGCAGTGGGATGACGATTTGCACCATGTTCTGCATGTTATGCTGACGGGTGAGAAACGTGGATACTACGAAGACTACGCGAACAATCCGGCGATCAAGCTCGCGCGGGGCCTGAGCGAGGGGTTCATTTATCAGGACGATCCATCGCCGTTTCGGGGCGGCGCGCGACGCGGCTCGTCAACCCAAGGACTAAGTCCCACAGCCTTCGTGTTCTTTCTTCAGAATCATGACCAGATTGGCAACCGCGCCTTCGGCGAACGCCTCACCACACTTGCTAATTCAAAAGCCCTCGAAGCGGCAGTGGCGCTCCAGCTGCTGGCACCGGAAATTCCACTAATCTTTATGGGTGAAGAAGTCGGAGCGCGCGAGCCCTTCCTCTATTTCACCGATCACCGAGATCCGAGGCTTGCCGAACTGGTGTGCGAAGGACGCCGGCGGGAGTTCGCCAAATTCCCGGAATTTGCCGATGAGCAGATGAGATTGAAAATTCCCGATCCCAATGCTCTGGAAAGCTTTCGGCATTGCATTCCGGACTTCACGAATAATGCGGTAAGCGCGTCATATTCAGAGCTTCTGCGGCTGAGGCGCGAACATCTCACGCCCCGACTGCACGGCGCAGTTTCGCAAGGCGCAGCGGTAATCGGCCCCGCCGCGGTGCTGGCGCGCTGGCGGCTGGCCGACAATGCACGGCTCACGATTGCCTGTAACCTGGGTCAGCAGGCAGTAAAAGGAGAACTGCCTGACACAAAGCCGGCCTGGGGCAACGCGCCGGGCGATTTTCTCCAGCCTGCGACGACAATCGTCTGGATTGATCGGCAATGAGCGACGATGCGCTCCGCAAGCTCGCGCGGGTCGCCGGCCTGTACGTCGAATGGACAGATTCCAATGGCCGCCCGCAGGAAGTAAAGCCCGATACCTTGCGGGCGGTTCTGGAGGCGCTTGGCTATGCGGCCGACAGTGCGAGCGACATTCTTGAAAGCCAAAAACGGCTTGATCGGGAATCGCGAGCCGTTCCTCCGCTGATTGCGGCTGTCGAATCCGAAGCCATTCGCGTAGGGCACGCAAAACGGGCGCGGCTGCGAACGCAAGAAGGCGCGTGGCAGGAGCTTCCGTTGGAGCCGTTGAAGGTTGGCGGCTCTTGCATGCGGGCGCCTCAGTCCATCGGCTACCACGAACTGGAGTTGGACGGCGCTTCCCATATCCTGGCGGTCGCACCGCCGCGGTGTTTCGGACCGGCGGACGTTGCGCCCGGGCGGAAGTTGGCGGGCCTCTCGGTTCAGATTTATTCGCTTCGCGGCGGCCACAGTCCGGGTTTTGGCGATTACGCAGCGCTGGGTGAGTTCGCCACCGAGATCGGTGCTGCGGGAATCGATGCCCTGAGCGTGAGCCCGACACATGCGCGGTTCGCGGCGAACGCAGAGAACATAAGCCCGTATGCACCGTCTACGCGGCTGTTCCTCGACCCTCTCTACGCCGATATCGCCCTTAGCGGGTGCAAGCCGACAGCGGCGGATAATCGATTGGACCTGATCGATTGGCTCGAGGCACACCGCCGCAAATATGCGCAGCTGCGCGCAGCCTACGAACAATTTTCGCAGGGCGGCAGCGACAAACGTGCCTTTCTGGAGTTTTGCCAGAACGGCGGCCAACGTTTGCTGGATCACGCGGTGTTCGAAGCGCTCGACGCCCATTTCCATGAAGAAGGAAAAAGGTCTCAGCGCGACTGGCCGCCCGGGTTTCGTGATCCGCGAAGTTCAGAGGTGCTGGCGTTCGCCGAAGCAGAAAAGAAGGAGATCGGCTATCATCTCTATCTTCAGTGGCTGACGGCCGAGAGTGCAGCAGCAGCGCAGGCACAGGCCACGCAACAGATGGCTGTTGGCGTCATTGCGGACATGGCCGTCGGCGTGGATCGCGCGGGCAGCCAGGCCTGGAGCGCACCGCATGAAATGATGGGAGATCTCACCATTGGCGCACCCCCCGATACGTTCAATCTGGCCGGTCAGGATTGGGGCCTTACCAGCTTCGCCCCATTAGCGTCACGGGCAACCGGCTATGAAGGGTTTATTGCCACTTTGCGCGCCAGCATGCAGTACGCGGGCGGAGTTCGCATTGACCATGCAATGGGCTTGCGTCGGCTCTGGGTGTTACCGGCCGGGGCCTCGCCAGCTGACGGAGTCTACCTCAGCTATCCCGTGCACGATCTGCTGCGGCTGATCGCGCTCGAATCCTGGCTCCACCATGCCATTGTGATCGGCGAGGATTTGGGAACGGTGCCGCAAGGCTTTCACGCACAGCTATCCGCAGCCGGCATCCTCGGCATGCGTGTGCTGTGGTTCGAGCGCGAAAAGGACAGTCGGTTTATCTCGCCCGAACGTTGGGACGGCCAAGCCACCGCACTCACAACCACGCACGATCTGCCGACTGTTGCGGGATGGTGGGAAGGGCGCGACATCGAATGGACGGCGAAGGTGCGGCGTAAGACCCGGCTCGGCAGCATTAATGCCGAGCGCCGTGAACGGCAAAAGGATCGGACACTGTTGTGGGGGGCGCTTGCAGAATCCGGCTGCGCGCGCGGGCCGGAACCTGCGCCACACAATCCAGGGCCTGCAGTCGAAGGCGCGCTCTCGTATGTCAGCAAATCGCCCACTGCGCTTGCCATTGCGTCTGTTGAGGACATCCTGGCACTCCCCGAACAGCCGAACATGCCCGGCACCATCAATGAGCATCCCAACTGGCGGCGTCGGCTTCCGGCGCATATGTCGTGGGAAGATGCGGCCGTGCGGGCGCGGCTGGCGAAACTCACGGCACGCAGACGGCGATGATACCGCGCGCCACATACCGCCTGCAGTTTCACAAGAATTTCCCGTTCGAAGCCGCTCTGCCCCTCGCACCTTACTTGCGGCAGCTTGGGATCAGCCATGTGTATTCATCGCCTATTCTGAAGGCCCGGGCGGGATCGATGCATGGTTACGATGTCGTTGATCATTCCAGGATCAACCCGGAACTCGGCGGCGAAAAGGAATTCCGGCAGCTTGCAGAGACACTGCGCAGCAACGGGCTCGGAATCGTATTGGACATTGTGCCCAACCATATGGCCGTCGATTCCGAAAACGGCTGGTGGATGGATATGCTGCAGCACGGGCGGGCAAGCCGCTTTGCTGATTACTTCGATATCGATTGGGACATGCTGGGCGGCAAGATTCTGGCCGCATTTCTGGGCAAACCGTACTGGCAGACACTTGAGGCCGGTGAAATTTCGGTGGCACCGCATGGCGACGAAGGAAAGCCGTCACTGCGCTATTTCGACCGGGTGCTGCCGCTTCGCACGGAAGATCACGGCATCGATCCCGGGGCATTCTCCACGCCCGACCAATTGCACGAGTTGCTCGAGCGGCAGCATTATCGGTTGGCTTGGTGGCGGACGGCAAATGACACCATCAATTGGCGACGGTTCTTCGATGTAGCTGACCTGATTGCACTGAAGCAGGAGGCGGACGGCGTATTTGAAGCAACGCACGCTAAGATTTTTGAGTTGTACCGCGAAGGTTTAATCGATGGCCTGCGCATCGATCACGTGGACGGCCTGAAAGACCCGACCGGTTATTGTCAGCGTCTGCGTTCGCGGCTGGACGAACTGAGGCGCCTGCGTTCTTCGCCAGATCCACACCCGTATGTTGTCGTCGAAAAAATTCTGGCCCCGAGGGAAACGCTGCCGCCCGATTGGCCGGTGGACGGCACCACCGGGTATGATTTCATGAACCAAATCTCTGCGTTGCAACACAGTCCTGCAGGCTCAGAACCATTGAAGGTGCTCTGGCATCGTATCAGCGGTCGGCAGGCGGAATTCGAACCGGAAGAAGAATTGGCTCGCGCCCAGATAGTCACCGCTTCTTTCGAAAGTGCGCTGACGCGGACCGCGGAGGTATTTGGTATCCTCCCTCAAAATGCAAAATCTGGGCGAGACATTACCGCCCCCGCTATCCGGAGAGGGCTGGTTCACATTCTCCAGCAGCTACGCATCTATCGCACCTATACAACGGATGAGCCGGATTCGCCTTCGCCGGGCCTGTTATTTGATAGGGCGGTTAGAAAGGCAGAACAGCGGGCAAGCGGCATCGACAAGCCAGCGATTGATTTCATTGCGGAGGTAATGCGCGGCCGGATCAATGAAACTGGCGAAGCTGTTCGCCGCTTTAATCAGCTTTCCGCGCCGGTGGCGGCAAAGGCCGTTGAGGACACCGCCTTCTATCGCTATGGGCGGCTGCTTTCGCGAAATGATGTCGGTTTTGATCCCGGCGGCCTATCTATCACCGCGGCGGACTTTCATGCAGCTTTCGGACAGCGAGCTGCAACCTTTCCTCATTCCATGCTCGCAACCGCAACGCATGATCACAAACGCGGCGAGGATGTTCGCGCCCGCTTGGCGGTGCTCAGCGAAATTCCGGAGGAATGGACGAAAGCTGTAGAAGGCTGGTTCCGGCTGAATGCCGCGCAAAAGCCTGCCCTCGTGGTGGAACCGCGTGATGAGTATCAACTCTATCAGACGCTGGTTGGTATCTGGCCGCTGAACCTGAGGCCTGATGACAACGCGGGAATCTCCGCGTTATGCGAGCGGGTCGTGGCCTGGCAGGAAAAAGCGCTCCGGGAAGCCAAGCTGCGGACCTCATGGCTCGATCCGGATGAGGAATTTGAATGTGCCAACAGAGAATTTGCGCGTGTCATTTTAGATACCGGCCGCTCGAGCGAGTTTCTCGAAAGCATGTCCCGCTTTGTCGAGCGCATAGCGCCTGCGGGCGCGCTGAACGGGCTCGTGCAGGTCGCGCTGCGCTGTACCGCACCGGGCGTCCCCGATTGCTATCAGGGGACGGAATTCTGGGACCTGTCGCTGGTCGATCCTGACAATCGCCGAGCGGTAGAGTTCGCGACCCGCATCGGCGCGCTTGAACAAAAAACACCGCCTGCAAGCCTGCTGCCACAATGGCGGGATGGCCGGGTAAAGCAGGCACTTCTTTCAACCCTGCTTTGCCTGCGCTCCCGGAGGCTGACTCTCTTCGAGAGCGGAAGCTACCAGCCTCTGCAAGCGCGCGGCAGTCGCTCGGCTAACGTATTGGCTTTTGCCCGCACGAAGGGAAAGGAGGCGATTGTGGTCGCTCTGCCCCTTCGTTGCGCCGGTGCTTGCGCCGGCGGACAGCCATTACCAGCCGCTGAATTTTGGGAAGATACAGAGATTGTTCTACCGCAATCACTTCACGGCGGTGGCTGGCAGAGTTTGTTTGGTGGCGAAGATCGCTTTGGAAACGTCGCCCGCTGCGCGGACGTCTTTGCAAAGTTTCCAGCGGCAATTTTTCTCTGAAGGATTTAAGGGGCGGCGGCGTAAGCCCGCACGCCGCCATTTTCCATTCGACGCTCTGATACATGCGGCGCCCGGAAATCGGCGATGCCACGAAGCCGCCCGGGGTCCAAAAGCCGGGCTGCGCCACCTTTGACTTCGACAATTCCGTCGCGACGCAATTGTTGAAGCGTGCGATTCAGATGCACGATGCTAAGGCCCAGAGCATCGGCAATGATTTCCTGCGTCAACGGGAGCGGCATGTAGGTTTCATTGGCGAGGCCAACAATCCGCAGTCGGTGGTGCAACTCGAGGATCAGATGGGCAACACGTTCATAGGCCGTTTGCCGCCCGATACGGACCATCTGATTGAGCAGATAGGCCTCGTCGGTGCTCGCGCTCATCAGGCCGGCCGAGGTCAGACCGGGGTAGGAATCGGGATGACTCAGCACTGCCTCGCCCAGTGCGGCGGCATTGGAAATCGTGGCTCGGGTAAGGGTCAACCCACTGCAAAGCGCCACGGCCTGTGGGCGCAGGCACAATCCATAGATGTCGCCTGGCAGAATGAAATCGAAAATCTGCCGCCGTCCGTCTGAAAGATAACGCTGCCGGCAGGCCCACCCGGCAAGGAGCAGCCGGGGGTTCTCTAGCCGTTCGCCTTCAGAAATCAGTTCCGCGCCTGCGGGGAGGCGCTCCGGCGTCTCCGACAGGCTGCGGAGCAACTCGATCTCGTCCGACGCGAGATCTGCATATTGCGAAAGCCGGCGAATAATCAGTTCCGATTGGTCAGGATGCTCGGGTTCGATGGCGGGAAGGCGCGACATGCGGCCAATATCTCCAAGTGAGGCTCAGGAAGCCGAAAATCGGGCATTTTCCCCAGGGGAAAGAGCCACGATCCACTTGGAAACGACGGCGCCCCCCAATTGTTTCAGAGGGCGTGAGGGTTTCAGGCGGGTGGTTTGGACAGGCGCTGTCTGAGCGCCCAGGCAACGATCGCCTGGATCGTCGCGCCAGTGGCTTGGTTAAACGCCGCGGTGATGCTTGTCATATTGTTTGCCGACGCCTGCGCCTCATTGCGGAACTCCATCGCAGCCGCGACGTCGTGATTCACCGCGCCGAGCAGTTTCGCCATCAGGGTAACCCGCACAACCGGTGCGGTGTCAGCCACCGCGTAATAAGCTTCGAAGTCTCTGACCTCCGTTTCGAGCACATAATCCGCTCGAATGCCTGCCGTTTCCCGGCCGACCGTTGCAATCCTGCCGCTGTTCTCGAATGCCTGCACTAGGAGCGACTGCAAAAGGATCGGCGCGCGGTCTGTCCACTCCGAATTGGCGTAATAGTCCATGGTGTTCGGCGCACGCACTAGTGCAATCCGCTGGGTGTCGAGGCTGGCGGGCGCATTCGGCGCGCTAACAATGAGCTGCCATGGCACGTTCGGAGCGTCCGTCACAGGTCCGAATCTAGGGTTCAGCACGTAGATCTGCGGTGCGGGGCTGGGCGGTCCTATAAGATTGCCGCTGCAGCTTGCGAGACCCAAAGATGCAACGCCGGTCAAAACGCCCCTGCGGCTCGGCGCGACAAATGTGTCGATGCTCATTTCGGTGTGTACCCCTCACGCCGGTCTCCAAAGAGAAGCCGTGTCGGCTGATTCTGCAACTGGTTGGAAAGACGATTCAAGTTTCCGACCAGGTTACGCAAATCCGTACTCAACTGACCGATTTGCGCACTGGAAACGGAAGCGTCCACGTGTTCCGTTAGGCGTGTTATGCCATTTGCAGCCGACGTGGCGGCTGAGCCGACTGAGCTTATCGCCTGATCGGCATGCCCAAGCGTGGTGTGCAGATCGGCGAGATCCATATCGAGTTTCGCCGACGCGGCGCTGAAATTGTGCAGCGTGGCATCGATATCCTTCGAGCGCGCGCTCAGCACATCCGTCGTCGTACGCAAATTGGTCAGAATATCGGCGATAGCCTTCCGATTCTTGTTATTCAGCAAATCGTTCAGGCTGTCGCCGATGCGGTTCAGCTTGGCCACCAACATGGGCGCGGACTGCTCCAGCTGCTGCAGTGTGGATGGCTTGGATTTGATCGTCGGGTATTCGCCCCAAACCCGCGGCTCCAGCACCGGCGTATTCTTCGACCCGCCGTCGATCTCAACATAGGAGCCGCCCGTTAGTCCCTGACTGGCGATATACGCAACCGAATCGGCGTGAATTTTCAGCGTTGGATCGATCTGCATGAGAACCTGCACCCTTCGAGGATCGTTCGCATCGAAATTCAGCTTGGCGACTCGTCCTACCTCAATGCCGTTGTAACGAACGCTGGTGCCATTCCCGAGGCCGGAAACGGATCCCGAGAAAAAGGTCTGATAGTAAGCATATTCCTGTGCGTACTGCGCGCCTGTGAGCCAGAGAAGCGCAATCACCAGCCCCAGCACCAAGGCCAGAACGAATGCGCCTACGGCAACATAATTGGCTTTCGTTTCCATGTTCTTGCTCCCCTACGCCGCTCCGGCGAGCGCCGCCCGTCCTCGAGCTCCCGAAAAATACTCGTGTATCCACGGATCGGGATCGTGCACCAGCGTATCGATGGTCCCCACCTTGATCTTTTTGTTCACCAGCACCGCGATTCGGTCCGTCACCGCCCGCAGACTATCGATATCATGGGTCACCATGAATACCGTCAGCCCAAGGCTCTGCTGCAGGCTCCGGACCAACTGGTCAAACTGATTGGCGGAAATCGGGTCGAGACCCGAGGTCGGCTCGTCCAGAAACAGCAATTCGGGATCAAGCGCCAGTGCCCGGGCCAGCCCGGCGCGCTTGACCATGCCGCCCGAAAGTTCCGAGGGATATTTTTGTGCCGAGTCCGGTGGCAATCCCACCAGGGCAAGCTTCATGGCCGCGATTTCGTCCATCAGTTCCTGAGTCATATGGGTGTAGCGGCGCAGCGGCACCTGGATGTTCTCAGCGACGGTCTGCGAGCTGAAAAGCGCGCCGCCTTGGAACAATACACCCCAGCGCAACTGCAGGCCTTTCAAGTCTTCTGCGTCCATGTCCGCCGTCTCCACGCCGAACACTTTGATGCTGCCCGAAACTGGGTGGTTGAGCCCGATAATAGAGCGTAGCAGCACCGATTTGCCGGCTCCGGAGCCGCCAACCACGCCCAGCACTTCGCCGCGCATAACATCGAGATCGAGATGGTCGTGAATGACGTGTCCGTTGAAGGCGTTCACGAGCCCGCGAATGCGGATCACGACGTCATCGCTGTGTGTCGCGCTGCTCATATTCCGATGATCGAGAACAGAACCGAAAACGCAGCATCGAAAGTAATGATGAGGAAGATCGATTCAACAACCGAACGGGTGGTAAGCTTGCCCACGCTTTCTGCATTGCGTTCTACGCGCAGGCCTTCGAAGCAGCCAACGAGCCCAATCAGGAACGCAAACACGGGTGCCTTAATCAATCCCACTAGCAGCGTCTTGTAGGTAATTGCCGACTGCAATTCCCGCAGGAACATGGGAACCGTTATGTGCAGATCGAAATAGCACATCACCATGCCGCCGATCAGACCCACCATATCGGCATAAAAGGTCAGGAGCGGCAGAGCGATCATGAGACCCAGCACACGCGGCAAAACGAGGACCTCCGCAATGTTGAGTCCCATTGTTTCCATTGCATCGACTTCTTCGTTCACACGCATGGTGCCGATGTAGGCGGTGAACGCCGAGCCGGAGCGCCCCGCCACAATGATGGCGGTGACAAGGCCTCCCAGTTCGCGAAGGAAGCCAACCCCGAGAAGATCGACTGTAAAGATTTCGGCGCCGAAGCGCCGCAGTTGATCCGCCCCCTGATAGGCGAGCACAATCCCGATCAGAAAGGCGAGCAGCCCTACGATCGGCAACGCAGTGAGCCCGGTCTCTTCGACCTGGCGGACAAAGGCGGGGACCGGCAGTTCGCGCCGGGGAGAGAGGACGGCCTCAATGGCTTCGACCGTCACCCGACCGAGAAAGCCGAGCATGCCATAGCCCTGCCCAAGCGCATGCAGGGTGCCGCGCCCCAGCCGCTCCAGAAAGTAAACGAAGCCTCGCGGTGGCGGCTTGTGGACCACCGGACCGGTGAGGTGATCGGCCTCCATAACCTGAATGAGAGGGTTGTAGCGCTCCGGTAGCGTAAAGCTGCGAACGCGCACACCGTCCTGTTCAAGCTCGTGCTTGGTCCGTAACAGCAACCAGGCGCCAGCGCTGTCGAGTTCGGCTATGCCGGCGCCGTCGATTTCCGCTTCGCGGGCACCGTCGGGATGGAGGCCGTGCAGCAACAGGTCCAGCCGAGGCGATTGACCAACATTCCATTCACCCGTTGGGACGAGACGGAGAAGGTTCGGGCGGTGCTCAAGCCGCAAATCGGCCAGCGACTCATCGGGGGCTGCGAGCGGGCGATTCTTCATGCCGACTCATACCAGCACGGATTCTATCGCGCGGCGATAGTGGGCGGTGATTTCCTGCCGCTCAGTGTGGCGGCCATGCTGCACCACCTTTCGGCCGCGCCGCCACACGCAATCCACCGCGCCGCCTGCGAAAATCCAACTGTCCAGGATGGCGTCGTCCTTGCAGCCGAAGAAGACCGGATCGTCTACGTTCAGGCTTACAAGGTCCGCCGATGCCCCTTGGCGGATTCCGTAATGTTGTTGACCGAGGGCTTGATTGCCGCCAGCCAGCGCGCGGTCGAACAGTGCTCGCCCGGTCGAGCGTCCCTCGCCGTCGGAGAGCAAGTTGCGAGAGCGCGTATTGAGCCGCTGGGCATATTCGAGTGCCCGCAGTTCCGCAGCGGCGTCGATTTGAATATTGGAATCGGTGCCGATGCCGATGCGCCCGGATTTGCTCAGATAATCGTGAGCGGGGAATATCCCGTCCCCGAGATTGGCTTCAGTGATAGGGCACAGGCCGGCCACTGCACCGCTGTTCGCCAGCGCTGTCGTTTCGGACGGCACCAGGTGCGTTGCGTGAACCAGACACCAATGCTCATCGACGGCCGCATGGTCCAGAAGCCATTCGACGGGGCGCTGTCCGGACCAGTTCATGCAATCGTCCACTTCTTTGGTCTGCTCGGCGGCATGGATGTGAACTGGCCCTCCGCGGGCCAAGGGCAGGATGGCGTGCAATTCGTCTGGAGTAGCCGCGCGTAGCGAATGCGGCGCGATACCGAGGTTCGCGTCCGGCAACTCCGCTATCAGTTGCTGGCTCGTTTCCACCAGCGTCGCGAACCGGTCGATGGTGTTGATGAAGCGACGCTGACCAGGTGTGGGCGGCGCGCCGCCGAAATTGGCGTGCGCATAAAACACTGGCAGCAGCGTGAGACCGATGCCGCTCGCCTCTGCGGCCGCGGCAATTCGTTCGGTTAGTTCGCCAATATTCGCGTACGGATTACCGGAGACCGTGTGATGGAGATAATGGAATTCACCAACGCGGGTGAAGCCTCTCTCCAGCATTTCTATATAGGCGAGCGCGGTGATCGCCTCGAGTTGGTCCGGGTCCAGACGATCGAGAAAATGGTACATAACCTCGCGCCAAGTCCAGAAATTGTCTCCTTCCGGCCCACGCACCTCCGCCAACCCCGCCATGCCGCGCTGAAACCCATGGCTGTGCACGTTGCACAGCCCGGGTAAGGCAATCCCGTGCCGCTCGTCATCAGGAGCCGGTTCAACGCCGGCTTGCACACCCCTAATCAATCCGTCTGACACGAACAGGTGCACGGCCTGCTTCCAGCCTTCCGGCAACAGCGCTGTTTGAAACCAGAGCGGCATGGACAAATCCCGTTGGGGCAAACTATGCCTAGACATGTTTGTCTGCTCCGCCAAGCGCCATGCGTTGTGACCGTCTTTGGGCGAACGCGCGGCTTGCCCGCATGACGGGCTCAGGCCTTGGCATCGTCGCGAACGGAGCTGTCGCCGCCAATGGCGGCGCGATCGTATATGCGGGACCCGCTTCAGAATCCCCAAAATTCGGGCCGGCGGAGCAGATCGATTGCGGCGGGCGCTGGATTACGCCGGGTTTGATCGACTGTCACACACACCTGGTTTACGCCGGCAACCGTGCCAATGAGTTCGAATTGCGACTCAAAGGCGCGAGTTATGAGGAAATCGCGCGCGCAGGCGGCGGCATTCTCTCAACGGTGCGCGCCACGCGCGCGGCGACGCTGCAAGACCTTATCGATCAATCGCGTCCGCGCCGCGACGCTTTGATTGCGGAGGGTGTGACAACACTGGAAATCAAATCCGGCTACGGCCTGACTCTGGACGACGAGATCAAAATACTGCGGGCAGCGCATGCGCTGGGCGACAAGGTCAATGTTACTGCAACCTTCTTAGGCGCGCATGCGCTTCCTCCTGGAGGGATTGACAAGGACACATACATCGATCGCGTTTGCGACATGGTCGCGACGGTCGAGCCTATGGCAGACGCGGTTGACGTGTTCTGCGAGAGGATCGCGTTCACGCCTGAGCAAACCGCGCGCATTTTCGTGGAAGCACAGCGCCACGGTCTCAAGGTCAAGCTACATGCCGATCAGCTGAGCAACGGCGGGGGCGCTGGGCTGGCGGCGCGGCATGGCGCCATCTCCGCGGATCATCTGGAGCACACGGACGAAGAAGGCGTACTAGCGATGGCGGTGGCAGGAACCGCCGCGGTACTGTTGCCGGGCGCGTTCTATTTCCTTCGCGAAACCAAACTCCCCCCTATCGACCTGTTGCGCAAGCATAGTGTGCCAATCGCGATTGCCACAGATTGCAATCCCGGCACGTCGCCGCTCACGTCCATTCTGCTGTGCATGAATATGGGCGCGACCTGCTTCCGGCTGACAGTGGAAGAATGCCTGCTCGGCGTAACGCGCAACGCCGCACGCGCGCTGGGACGCGACGATATCGGCACGCTGGAAGCCGGCAAACGGTGCGATCTCGCCATCTGGGACATCGAAGAGCCCGCAGAACTTGTCTACCGCATGGGCTATAATCCCCTGTATCAGCGCGTTTTGGGGGGTGAGGATGCCTAATTGGCTGCATGTCGAGCGGGGCGACGCGCCGCTCATCGTGTCCATGCCGCATGCCGGACAGGAGTTGCTGCCGGAAATGGAACGGCAGGTGGTCTCGGCGTGGCTCGCCCGCAAGGACACGGATTGGTACCTAGAGCGCCTGTACGATTTCGCGCCGGAGCTCGGCGCGACGATCGTGCGGACCGCACTGTCACGCACCGTCATCGATATGAACCGCGATCCGAGCGGCCAGTCGCTCTATCCGGGCCAGGCGACGACCGAACTCTGCCCCCCCACTACATTCGACGGCGAACCACTATACCGCGCTGGCAACGGCCCGAACACGGCGGAGATTGCACGCCGCCGCCGCGCGTTCTTCGAACCATATCATGCCCTCTTGCAGGCGGAGATCGCGCGGTTGCGCGCGCAGCACTCCAAGATTGTGCTGTTCGAGGCGCACTCCATCCGCTCCGTCATTCCGCGCCTGTTCGAAGGCGTGCTGCCCGACTTCAACATTGGCACGAACAGCGGCGAGTCCTGCGATACCGCGCTCACCGCCACGGTGGAAGCCATCTGCGATGCCACTGGTTTCAGCCGCGTCAGCAACGGTCGTTTCAAGGGCGGCTGGACCACGCGGCACTACGGCAAGCCGGACGACGGCGTGCACGCCATTCAGCTCGAGCTTGCCTGCCGCTGCTACATGCACGAACCCAATGAAGAGCATTGGGCGAGCAATACACAATACAGTCGCGACAACTGGCCTCCACCATATGACGAAGAGCACGCCGCGCCAATCCGCGAGGCGCTGTACCGAATTCTTCGCGCCTGCATCCGTTTTGCGAGCACCCCATGATTAGACTCGACAACAGCCGACACATTCGTTCGCCGCGCGGCACCGACCTCAGCTGCAAGTCCTGGCTCACGGAAGCGCCGATGCGCATGCTGATGAACAACCTCGATGCCGAAGTGGCGGAGCGTCCCGAAGAACTTGTCGTCTACGGCGGCATCGGGCGTGCGGCGCGCGACTGGGAATCGTTCGATCGTATCGTCGCGGCGCTGAAGCGGCTGGAAGATGACCAGTCGCTGCTCATTCAGTCCGGCAAGCCGGTCGGCATTTTCCAAACCCAGCCGGATGCGCCGCGCGTCCTGATCGCCAACTCCAATCTCGTGCCGCATTGGGCGACCTGGGACACATTCAACGAACTCGATCGCAAGGGCCTGATGATGTACGGCCAGATGACGGCCGGCTCGTGGATCAACATCGGCAGCCAGGGCATCGTTCAGGGCACCTACGAAACCTTCGCCGAACTCGGCCGCCGGCATTACGGCGGCGATCTTTCCGGCCGCTGGATTCTCACCGCGGGCCTCGGCGGCATGGGCGGTGCGCAACCGCTGGCCGCCACCATGGCCGGCGCCTCGATGCTCGCCATCGAATGCCAGCCTTCGCGCATCGACATGCGGCTGCGCACCCGATACCTCGACACCCAGGCGCGTTCCCTCGACGAAGCGCTGGAGATCATCGCCCGCGCAACTCGCGAGAAGAGACCCGTCTCCGTCGGCCTGCTCGGCAATGCCGCCGACATTGTGCCGGAGCTGGTGCGCCGCGGCGTCAAGCCCGATGCCGTCACCGATCAAACCTCCGCCCACGATCCCATCAACGGCTACCTGCCCAAAGGCTGGTCGCTCGCCGAGTGGGAAGCCAAGCGCGCCAGCAATCCCAAAGCCGTCGAGCACGCCGCCAAGCAGTCGATGGCGGAGCACGTGCGCGCCATGCTGGCCTTCCACAAAATGGGCGTGCCGACGCTCGACTACGGCAACAACATCCGCCAGATGGCGAAGGACGAAGGCGTGGCCGACGCCTTCGACTTCCCCGGTTTCGTGCCCGCCTACATCAGGCCGCTGTTCTGCCGCGGCATCGGGCCGTTCCGCTGGGCGGCGCTCTCCGGCGACCCGGAAGACATCTACAAAACCGACGCCAGAATGAAGGCGCTGCTGCCGGACAACAAGCACCTGCACAATTGGCTCGACATGGCGCGCGAGCGCATCGCCTTCCAGGGCTTGCCGGCGCGCATCTGCTGGGTCGGGCTGGGCGACCGGCATCGGCTCGGCCTGGCGTTCAACGAGATGGTCGCGACGGGCGAGCTCAAGGCGCCGATCGTGATCGGGCGCGACCATCTCGACTCGGGCTCGGTGGCGAGCCCCAACCGCGAGACCGAGGCGATGCGCGACGGCTCGGACGCGGTGTCGGACTGGCCGCTGCTCAACGCGCTGCTGAACTGCGCGTCGGGCGCCACCTGGGTGTCGATCCATCACGGCGGCGGCGTCGGCATCGGCTATTCGCAGCATGCCGGCATGGTGATCGTCGCCGACGGCACCGAGGCCGCCGCGCGCCGCCTGGAGCGCGTGTTGTGGAACGACCCCGCCAGCGGCGTCATGCGCCACGCCGATGCCGGCTATGACATCGCCATCGAAAGCGCCCGCGAACACAGGCTCGATCTGCCTTCAATCACATAAATGTCATGGCCCGCGAATGCGGGCCACCCAGTTGAAGCCTGTACAAATATCGCGGGCGATATTCTTGTTGCATCTGAGATAGCGAAGCCGTGTCACCTGGGTGGCCCGCATTCGCGGCCATGACACGGAGTGGGGAAAAACATATGCGCCTTTCGTTGCTTCTGGTTGCGACCCTACTTTCCGCGCCCGCCTTCGCCGACGACCGCGCC
>DATAVW010000062.1:0-25566 GCA_036267515.1 Rhizomicrobium sp. | reverse complement strand
GGCAACGTTATGGTGTGCGGCACGTCCTCGGGCCGGAGGAAAGTGGGCGGTACAAGATCGCTGGGCGGCTGCGGCCGGCGTGTCTGCTGCTGCGGCGTCACCGGCAAGGCAATGGTAATCTCGCGCGTGCCCAGTGCCTGCTGGAGAAGATGCGGCTGGAACGCGGCCAGCAGCGCCAGCAGCACCAGAATATGCAGGAGCAGAACAGCGGCGCCTGTCGCAGCGCGGCGCATGCGCAACTCAGCGGGCATCTGCTCTCCGTTGTCGCCGGCTCTCCCCAATGCCTTGCCGCGGGTGCACAATCTAGTCTAGAGCCTTCTGCGCAAGCAGATGTTTATCGTTCAACCTGGAGGAGCGAATACGTAGCGTTCAATGTATGGGTAATCGGAGCGAGGCCACACGCCGACGAACTGAATCCATTTGCCCGCAGTTTTTGGATCTTCCCCGGCCACCGGATTGTCCATCCGTCGTGAATCGATGCGCAACACCATGTCACTCTTGAGCCATAGGCTTCCGTCCGCTCCGCGCGCCGCGCCGCCGTGCAAGACACGATCTTCTTCCGTGTGATACTCTTCATGACCCGTGAACCAGCCGTCCGCAGCGAGTTTCGCCCGCAATGCGACATCCGCCTGGGTGATCTCGGGGCGCGAAACAGTGTGCGGCGACAAGCCGACATTGACGGATTCGATGCGATTCGGCTGATGGGTGTATGGTGAAACGAAATAGTAGCGGCAGTTATGGAACACCATTCCGGTGCCCGGAATCCGATAATCGAATACGCCGCCGGCTCCAACGGCGCTGGTGATCGGCGCGCGCGTATTAATGTCGATCTTGAGACTCGATTTGCGCGCCATGTCCGCGAACGTCATGCCGGGCGCGGCGACCAGCGTCCCTTGTGACGGCCCAAGCGTCTCCGTTCCATTTGCCGAAGGTGAAACCGTATCGAGCGCGCCATTCAGAATGGCCGCGGGAATCGCGATGGCCATGCCAAGTGCCATCAACCCCCACAGGACATAAATGATGATATTTCGGCCGGTGAGCGCAGTGCGGACAACCAGCACGTCTTCATTGCCGATGGTTTGCTGAAATCCCAGCACTGCTGACACCATCAGGGGAATGGCAGAAAAAGCGAGCGTCAGCACCAATCCGAACATCAATATGAGAATGGGAAGGCGCAGCGGCCCGGGATCGCGAACTGCGCCGGATGCCTCTAGAAGGCTCCCGCCCCAGCCGATAATGAGTAGCAGTGCAAAGGAGCCACCGCAAATCCAGGCGAATGTGCGCGTGCTCGGCATGCCCTCCCCCGACGTCGAGATTGCAGCATAGCTCAGAGAGTGCAGGCCGACGATATGATTGACAGGGCGACATAGAAGGCAGCCGGAGCAGTTCCACATGGCGTGGAGATCTTCTCTCCACTTGCAGCCAGTGATCTGGAGCAGCCGCTCACCTTTCCGTGTCTGAACCACGGCCGCTTCGAAATTGGCCTGGCTCGGGCTGACAGCATCAATGAAGGACTCATCGAGATTAGGACCGTGCGCCGATTTTCGAAACCCCGCGCCTCGCCAGCCAAAACTAGTCAGCCCCCGCATCCGGTAGGAGGCGAGGGCTGGGGGACAGGAGGCTTAGGAATTTGGAGTGGGAGGAGAAAACACTGTAAATGTGCCAATTTTAGGGCCGCGAGTGCGATGGTTGGCATGTTCTGGAATTCCCCTTATGTACTGGCATTACCGGCGAGTAAGCGGCTTGCCCCTTCCGCCTCAGATCATGGAAATCGGTCTTGAGAATTCCCATCCACCGCGAGGGTTGGCCGTTCATCGCCGTTGCCGGGGTGGCCAATGCCCTCCTGATCGTTTGGCTGGGACGGTGGGGCTTCCTCGCGACGCCGTTCGCGCTGTGGGTGATCGCCTTCTTTCGGGACCCCGAACGGCATGCTCCGACTGGCGAAGGCCTCATCGTGAGCCCTGCAGACGGGATCCTCCTCCCGATTACACAAGCGCTTCCTCCTTCGGAACTGGGGCTTCCTGCCCGGCCCCGCACCCGCCTCAGCATCTTTATGAATGTCTTCGACATCCATGTTAACCGCGTTCCGGAAAGCGGAACCGTGGAAGGGCTTGCCTACCGTCACGGCAAGTTCTTCAATGCATCATTCGATAAGGCGAGCGAGCAGAACGAGCGCCTGAGTATCCTGCTGCGGCTTCTTGGGGGAGGGGAGCTCATTGTGGTACAGATCGCCGGTTTGGTGGCGCGGCGTATTTTCTGTGCGTTAAGCAGCGGGCAGCGAGTATCGCGGGGGGAGCGGTTCGGCTTGATCCGGTTCGGAAGCCGGCTGGACGTATATCTGCCCGAGACCGCGCAGATAAAGGTACAACCGGGTGAGAGGGTGCGCGCAGGCGAAACGATCCTCGCGGCACTAGAGGGCTGAGGTAAGAATGAGAAAACGTTTTCCCCGCCAAAGCATCGCGGCTCTGCGACAGGAAGTGCCGTTCGGGAAGTTTATTCCCAATGCGTTGACCCTTTTGGGTCTGTGCACGGGAGCGACCGCCATCCGCTTTGCGCTGTCCGGCCATTGGCAGGCTGCCGTAATTGCGATTGTGATTGCGGCGATACTCGACACGTTGGATGGACGTATCGCCCGGCTGCTGGGCCTTGAGAGCAAATTCGGCGCACAGCTTGATTCGCTCGCAGATCTTGTCAGCTTCGGCATTGCCCCCGCGGTGCTCGTTTACATGTGGACGCTTTATCATAGCGGCGGCGCTGGCTGGACGGTCGCCATGGTGTTCTGCGCCTGCTGCGCGATCCGCCTCGCGCGCTTCAACACGCAAGCTGCTGATGACGGCGAAGATCACGCGCCCACCAGCTACTTTACCGGCGTGCCGGCCCCCGCTGCAGCCTGCCTGATCTTGCTCCCTATGCTGCTAGGCTTCCAGGCGCCCGTGCCGTTCCTCCGCGATCCGTTCTTCAACGGCGGCTGGGTGGCCCTGATCTCCCTGTTGATGGTGAGCCGGTTGCCGACCCTGTCGCTCAAAAATTTGTATGTGCCGAAGCATCTGGCGGCGCCGGTGATTGCAGTGGCGGCGGGCCTCGTGTTGTGCATCATCGTGTGGCCTTGGGCGACCTTGAGTGCCGCAGCGCTGATCTATTTCGGCGCGCTTCCGTTCGGTCGTCGTTCGCCAGGGCCCATTCGTCAGAGCTTCACGCGCCCGCCGCGCCCGCCGCGGCCGCCCGGTTGATCGCGAAAAAGGCTCACGTTAATCAGAAGGCCTAACCGCCCCGCGGATGCGCTTTCTTATACACCTGCATCAGTCGCATAGTTTCCAGTTGCGTGTAACCTTGCGTCGTGGAGAGCGACGCATGACCGAGCAGCTCCTGCACGCTCCGCAGATCGGCGCCGCCGTCCAACAGATGCGAGGCAAAGGAGTGGCGCAGCGCGTGCGGTGTCGCGCGTTCGGATAGCCCCAATGCGCCGCGCAGATTCTGCATCAGCGCCTGCGCCTCCCGAGCGCTCATCGGTCTGTGGCGGCGCGAGAGGAACAGGAACTCATCGGGCACGTTCGTCCGCGGCCGTAGTTTGACGTATCGATCAATCTGCGACCGGACTTCCGGTAGGATCGGGATCACGCGCTCCTTTCGGCCTTTGCCGAGAATTACAAGGGATTCTCCCAACGGCGCATCGCTGCACTTGAGCCTCAGTGCTTCGGAAATGCGCAAGCCCGCGCCATATAGGAGCGTCAGCAATGCAACATCTCGCGCCGCAAGCCATTCTGCACCTGACGTTTCGCGGTGGGCACGTGCGGCTTGCTCCAGGGAGCGGGTCGCATCAGCTTTACTCAGTGGACGTGGCAGGTTGCGCGGCAGCCGCGGCGTGCGCACGGCGCGTGCGGCAGGATTGTCGAGGATTTCTTCCCGCGCCAGATATCGAAAAAAGCTGCGGATTCCGGAAAGCGCGCGATGCACGCCGCGCGGTCCCAGTCCCTCGTTCCGTCGGCATGTGATGAAGGCGCGAATATCGGCGGCCAAAACACTCGTCAGCACAGCAGCATCGATGTCTCCGCCTTCGTGCTCTCGCAGAAAACAAAGGAATCGCGAAACATCATCGCCATAGGCGCGCAAGGTGTGGGCGCTTGCGCGCCGCTCGTGTCGTAGAACGGCGAGCCAGTCTCGCTTCAGGCTCTCGGCAGATCGAGCCATGCCCACATGGTACGTTCAACCGCCTGCACGAAATAACAGAGATCGGCTTCTTCTTCGCCCTCGAAGCGGCTTTCTTCGCGCGCACATAATACATAAAGCAGTGTCGGCGCCTTGCGCCCTACGGACATGCGAAACACCACCACGCTGCGGCAGTCCCGTGCTGCAGGACCGAGGAGCATGGCGCCACCGCCGGGCAAGAATGCATTTGCCTGATCTTGTCCTAGTAAAGCCGCGCAAGTTCCCGGTGGAATCATGTGAACGCCTGCGCAGTTCTTCGGCGCGGCGCCTTCACTTTCCACACACAGGGCCGCGCGGTAGGCGCCGAACGATTTGGCGGCGCCGACAGCGATCGCAATCGCCTCCTCGAAGCTGCGGGCGTCGAGCAGATCGAGCACCCTCGCCTTCACCGCCTCGCCCAACTTGACGGCATGTTCGCGCGCGCCCTTCAGTCCGTCGCGTTCGGCGCGCAAAGCGGCATTCTCATCGCGCAGCTTTTCGATCACATGTCGCTGCAGATCGCCAATCTGGTTTGTAGCAAAGCGATCCGGCAGAAGCAGCGCGAGAAGTTCTCCGTCCGATGCAAGTTTATCGCGGTTAAGACGAATATAGGTCTTCACCGCTTCTGCTGCGGCTTCCGCAGGACTTCTGGCTTCTGCACGCTCCATCTCGACACCAACGCAACACTGCCATTGAACCGGAAAACCATTTGACCGATTCAACACGCCGCCGGAAAATGTAGCGATGAATCTCTCGCTGTTGAAGCCCGCTTTGAAAACAAATCTCCGGCGTGTCGGCATTCTATTGCCGTTGCGGCTTTCGGGCAGCTACGATTACATCATAGATCAAGACCTTCCGCGCGGTTGTCTGGTTACGGCGCCCCTTGGCCCGCGCGAATATCTCGCCTGTGTGTGGCGACCGGCGGACGGTGAAGTGGAAGAGGCGAAGCTCAAGCGGGCAACGCCTGTTTCGGCCAATTCCCGGCTGCCGGAATCCTTGTGCGATTTCATTGATTGGGTGGCGCAGTACACGCTCACTCCGCCGGGCCTTGTGCTGGCCCTTGCGCTACGCGTACCGCAGGCCTTTGAGCCGGAAGTCGGCCGTATAGGCTATGTGCGCGGCCCGGTGACGCCATCGCGTCTGACACCGGCACGCCAGCGTACGCTTGACATCGCGTCTGACGGTCTTGCCCGCAGCATCGGCAGCCTTGCGCAAGAAGCGAATGTTTCACCTGCCGTTGTGCGTGGGCTGATCGGCGCGGATTCGCTGACCGAAACGGGGTTGCCGGAATTCGATCGCTTTACCGCGCCAGATCCGGGGTTCAAGGTCACGACGCTGAACCTGGAGCAGGAGGCGGCTGCCCGCACCCTGTGCGGCGCCGTCGCCAGCGAACGCTTTTCGGCTTTACTGCTGGACGGCGTGACTGGCTCGGGCAAAACGGAGACCTATTTCGAAGCCGTAGCGGAAGTGCTGCGTCGCGACAGGCAAGCGTTGATCCTGCTGCCGGAAATCGCGCTCACGGTGCAGTTTCTCGACCGCTTTGCAGAGCGGTTCGGTTGCCGTCCCGCGGAATGGCATTCGGACCTCTCCGCAAAGGAGCGCCGCCGCACCTATCGTGCCGTGATGAGTGGCGAAGCGCGCGTGGTGGTTGGTGCGCGGTCGGCGCTATTTCTTCCGTTTTCGGAGCTCGGGCTCATCGTGATCGACGAAGAACACGAACAGGCTTACAAGCAGGAGGAGGGCGCCATCTACCACGCCCGCGACATGGCTGTGGTGCGAGCGCGAATCGAGAATTGTCCGATCGTGCTTGCGAGCGCCACACCGTCGCTGGAAACCTACGTCAATGCTTCGTCTGGCCGCTACAAATGGCTGAAGCTGCCGCGACGGCACGGCGCGGCGGTTTTGCCGGAGGTCCGGTTGATCGATCTGCGCAGCGCTCGCGCGGAGCCTGGAACGTGGCTGTCGCAGCCGCTCAGAGATGCGCTAACAGCAACGCTGGAGAGTGGCGAACAGGCGCTCTTGTTCCTTAACCGGCGCGGCTACGCGCCGCTCACGTTGTGCGAAACCTGCGGGCACAAGATGACCTGCCGGCAGTGTTCGGCCTGGCTGGTCCAGCACCGCTATCACCGCAAGCTTGTCTGTCATCATTGCGGTTTCGAAACCCCGTTGCCGCGCGCCTGCCCGCAATGTCAGACAGAAGCAAGTTTTGTTGCCTGCGGACCAGGCGTGGAGCGGGTAGCGGAAGAATTCGCAAGTCTGTTTCCGCAGGCGCGCATGGCTATTGCCTCAAGCGATACCTTGCACGGACCTACGGAAACACAGGCCGCAATTCGCGCCATGGCAAAGCATGAACTCGATGTGGTGATCGGAACGCAGATCGTGGCCAAAGGTCACCATTTCCCACAACTAACGCTGGTCGGCGTGGTGGATGGCGATTTGGGTGGTGCTGAGGGCGATCCGCGGTCGCGCGAGCGAACCTTTCAGCTGCTGCATCAGGTCTCCGGTCGCGCGGGTCGCGCGGAAAAACCAGGGCTGGTGCTGATCCAGACACGCAATCCCGAAGATGCGGTGATGAAGGCGCTTGCGTCGGGCGATCGTAACGCCTTCTACGAGCAGGAGCGGATTTACCGGCAGCGCGCCCAAGCGCCGCCGTTCGGACGGTTCGCTGCGATCATCCTGTCCGGTGCGGATGGAGATGCAGTGCGGGAATGCGGCCGCATGTTATCTGCGGCGGCGCCACCGGGGCGCGGCGTAAAGGTTTGGGGGCCGACGCCTGCCTTCTATCAGATATTGCGCGGGCGTACCCGCGAACGGCTACTCGTACAGGTGGAGCGGCACGTGGATATGCAGGCATATTTGCGCGCCTGGCTCGGGCGCGTCCAGTGCCCGAACTCCGTGCGCCTCGCGGTGGATGTCGATCCGGTCAGCTTCTTCTGATTACTGCGAGCTGGAGAAGTAGAGCACCGCGAGCACGATGAGAATGGCGGCAGCCTGCGCCAGCACACGATATCGCATCAGGCGGTTTGACCATTCGCGCGAAACCTGACCGCCCAGCGACATCACGAACAGACCCGCGAGCAGGATCACGAGCACCACCGCCAGCGCGACGATAACAAGCACCTTTCCCATGACTCACAAGGTTCCCGTGTTAGGCATCGAGACCCAAGGCTCAGCCGGAGTCAGGCCATCACCCTCCTGCAGCAGCTCGATGGAGATGCCGTCGGGAGATCGCACGAACGCCATATGTCCGTCGCGTGGCGGGCGATTGATGGTCACGCCAATTTCCATCAGCCTCTGGCAAATCTCGTAAATGTTCTCCACCCGATAAGCGAGGTGGCCGAAATTTCGCCCGCCGCCATACTCCGCCGCGTCCCAATTATGAGTGAGTTCCAGCAGCGGGGCATGATCGTTCCTGGCACGCTCTATATCCGCCGGCGCACACAGAAATACCAGGGTGAAACGCCCCTTGTCGTTATCGATGCGGTGTACTTCTTTCAGCCCCAGCTTGTTGCAGTAGAAATCGAGGCTCTCGTCGAGATTGGAAACAAGCACCATGGTGTGCAGATAGCGCATAGGAATTCTCCGCTAAGCGAGACTATCGACTTCCGATTCCGACAAGCCGCCAGGGACCACCGTCACCGGGATTCTGTTCGCGCCGGCGCCGCCCCCAATGAACGCCGAAATAAGCGGTCCCGGTCCTTCCTTCGAAGGGCCTGCGGCCAGAACCAGAATCGAAATGTCATTGTCGTTCTTGATCAGCTCGGTGAGACATTCGGAGGTCTGTCCGTGCAGGATGACCAGCTCCGGCAAAATACCCGATAGCTCGTTTACGGCCTTGGCCGCTTCGTAGATGAGAGCCTCCGCTTCCTGATGGGCTTCGTCGCGCATGATCTCTTCCACGCCGCGCCATTGCTGAAAGTCATCGTGCTGTGCGACACAGAGCAACGTGACTCGCCCGCCAGTGTGCTGCGCGCGACGGGTGGCGAAACGCACGGCCACGCGCGATTCCGGCGTCTTATCGACCACCACGAGAAACTTGCGTGGCCGCACCGAGGCGGCCTGCGGAAACGGCGGCTGTGCCGTGGCACTCATTCGGTCGCTCCGCTTAGCCCGCTCGCGAATAATGTTCCGCGATCACGCTGGAGATGGCCATGGTGACGCGCTTGCCCGTGGGGATGTGCAGGAATTCGTTGGGGCCGTGCGCATTGGAATGCGGCCCCAGCACACCGGTGATCACAAACTGCGTCTGCGGGAATTTCTCGCCCAGCATGCCCATGAAGGGAATGGTGCCGCCTTCGCCCATATAGGCCGGCGGCTTGCCGAACGCTTCCTCCGAGGCATGCGCCACGGCCTTCTCCAGCCATGATGCAAGCGGCGGCGCGTTCCAGCCGGTCTGCCCGCCTTCGGTTTCGAATTCGACCTCCGCGTTGTAAGGCGGATCGGTTTCCAGCGCGCGCTTCATTGCCTGCACCGCACTTTCGCCGTCCAAGGTCGGCGGGATGCGCATAGAGAGCTTCGCCGTGGAAAACGGCAGCAGCACATTCCCGGCGTTCTCCGGCGCGGGATAACCATCCATCCCCACCACGGCGAGCTGCGGCCGCCAGGTACGGTTCAGGGTGAGTTCGCCGATGTCCTCCGACATCGGGCGAATGGCGCCGGCAAAGGGGAATTTGTCGTACACCGCCGTGCCCAGAATGCGCGCAGCCTCCTTCGCCTGTTCGTTGCGTTGCGGCGGAATCTGCACGTGCAATTCGGAGAGCTTGATGTCGCCGGTGGTCTCGTCCTCGATGCGCGAGAGAACGTTGCGCAGAATGCGGAAGGAGGACGGCACGATGCCGGAGGCATCGCCGGAGTGCACCCCTTCCGTCAGCACATGGACGGTCAGCGAGCCCGCCGCAATGCCGCGCAAGCTCGTTGTCAGCCACAGCCGCTCGTAATCGCCGCAACCGGAATCGAGGCACACCACCAGCGACGGCTGGCCGATACGCTCCAGCAGATGGTCCACATAGAACGGCAGATCGTAGCTGCCGGATTCCTCGCACGCCTCGATCATCACCACGCAGCGGGCGCGCGGCACATTCTGCTCCCGCAGCGCCTTCAGCGCGGCCAGCGAGGCATAGATCGCGTAACCGTCATCCGCCGAGCCGCGGCCATACAGCTTGTCGCCCTTGCGCACCGGCTTCCACGGCCCGAGATCGTCCGCCCAGCCCTTCATCTCCGGCTGCTTGTCGAGATGGCCGTAGAGCAGCACCGTGTCGTCCTTGTCGCCGGGCAGATCCATGAAGATGAGCGGCGTGCGGCCTTCCAGCCGCACCACCTCCAGGGTGGCGCCGGGGAAGGCGGCAAGCTGTTCGCGCGCCCACGCTTCCATCAGCTTGACGGCATCCTCCATGTAGCCGTGCTCCACCCATTGCGGATCGTACGCGGGCGACTTGTTGGGGATGCGGATGTATTCGGTGATGGAGGGAAGGATGGAGTCCTCCCAGAAGGTTTCGGCAAACTCTTTCAGGCGGGCGGTATCCATCGGCGCCGTTTTCCTTTAGGTGCGTTCTCTTTTCGCATCCTAGCAGGATCGGCACGAGATGAAACTTGCGAGCTTCGAGAGCGGCGGGCGGGAAAGCATCGGCATCGTGGTGGGCGATGCGCTGATCGATTTCGCCCGCGCCGCGCCCGATCTGCCGTCCGATATGCGCGATCTCATCCGAATGTGGCCGGACGTGGAGCAAACCGTGCGGGCGCTGCCGTCGCAGGCGCCAGCCGATGTGCCGCTCAGCAGCGTGCGACTGCTGGCGCCGGTACCGCGGCCGCAGAAGATTCTCGCCATCGGCCTCAACTACGACGATCACATCGCGGAGAGCGGGCGCGAAAAGCCGAAGCAGCAGACCTGGTTCTCCAAAATGCCGAGCGCGGTGAACGGGCCGTACGATCCCATCCGGCGGCCGCGCGCGTCATCGCAACTCGATTACGAAGCGGAGCTGGTGTTCGTCATCGGCAAACGCTGCCGCCATGTGAAAAAGGAAGAGGCGGCATCTGTGCTGTTCGGCTATTGCGCCGGCAACGATGTTTCGGTGCGCGACTGGCAGTTCGCCACCACGCAGTTCGTGCTCGGCAAATCCTTCGACACGCACGCGCCGTTCGGGCCGTGGATCGTGACGCCGGACGAAGTCGGCGATCAGCATGCGCTGGACATTCGCTGCTTCGTGAACGGCGAGAAGCGGCAGGACTCCAACACGCGCCACCTCATCTTCAATGTGTTCGACCAGATCGCCTGGCTATCGCAGGCGCTGACCTTGGAGCCGGGCGACGTGATCTACACCGGCACGCCGGCGGGCGTCGGCTTCGCCATGCAGCCCCCGAAATTCCTGGCTGCCGGCGATGTGGTGCGTGTGGAAATCGACAACATTGGATTCATCGAGAATCGCATCGAGCCCGAGCCTTAACCCCTCTCCGTCATGGCCGCCTTGTGGCGGCCACCCATGACCTCTGCGTAGACCGTGTGCATGGATGGCCGGGACAAGCCCGGCCACGACGGTCGGGAAAAACTGCTGCTCACCAATCAGGAAGATCGGGAGCGTGCATCCAAGAATGGAAACGTCCGTTGCGATCAATAGCGAGGGATAGAACTTCCGCGAACATCGCTTTAAGCGCATCATCTGTGAGCGGCTGATGTCTGCGCAGAAACACCATTCCAACATCGGGTTTAGTGTGAGCTACTCGCCAGTTTGGTGGCGCAACAAACGCGGAAGCGGTCTGCGGGTCGATATCCAAGCGAACTTCGATTTCGTAATTCTTCGCGAAGTCTATTTCTTCATCTCGGCGAAACGCCCAGTAGTGAGAATCGGGCGAACACACGCGCGCGATCGCTGCTTTCAGCCGATCAGATGCGCTGGAACCGGATTCACTAGCTGCCATGGAGGCGCAGTATCATAAGGCCCGAATGCAAACCATCCGGCGCTTAACCTAAGTCATTGATGCATCGGCGCAACCAAGGGGCCGCCCTCGCGTTCCCGGTGCGGAACCTTTGGAACTCGCCCGTGCGCGCCCATTCGGACGAATTCAATCCCGCCGTGGAAAACCTCGCGCAGGAGTTGGTCAGCGGGCTGGACGCGGCGCAGCCCAAGGTCGCCTACAAGCCGCCGCGCGGCGGGCGCTTTCCGGCCGATGTCAAAGCGCTGGCGAAACGTTTCCGCCTGCACCTCATCACGCCGACGCAGCTGAAGATTACGCGCAAGCGCGCGGGTGAAGGCTTCGCCTATTACTCAGCAAGCGGCCGGCACATCAAAGACCAGAAACTCATCTATCGGCTGAACCATCTGGCCGTGCCCCCGGCCTATGAAGACGTGCGCTTCGCGGCCGATCCGCGCGCGCACATCCAGGCTATCGGACGTGATGCGGCGGCGCGGCTGCAGTACCGCTATCATCCGGACTGGGAGAAGGTGCGCGAGGCGCGCAAGTCGGCGCGTCTGCACGATCTCATCCAAGTGCTGCCGAAAATCCGCCGCTCCGTCGCGCAGCATCTTTCGGGCGACGAGCCGAAGAAGGAATTCGCGCTGGCCGCGGTGATCGAGCTGGTGGCCACCGCCTCCATTCGTGCTGGCAGCGAGGAATACGCAAAGGAGCATGGCACGCGCGGCGCCGCCACCTTGCTCAAATCCAACGTGAAGACGGAAGATCGCCACATCACGCTGCGCTTCAAGGCGAAGGGCAGCAAGCTGGTGGAGAAGGAATGCGAGGACGCGCGGCTCGCCGCCGCCATCGAGAAGTTGCGCGAACTGCCTGGCAAGCGGCTGTTCCAGTATCGCGACGAAGCGGGCGAGGTACATGTGGTTCGCGCACGCGACGTGAACGTGTTCCTGCGCGAGATCGCGGGCCGCACGATTTCGCTGAAGGATTTTCGCACATTGTGCGCATCGGCCACCGTGCTGGAGACATTGGCCCGCGCCGTGCCGGCCGGGGCTGGCCGCGCACGTCGCAAGCAGGTGCTGGAAGCTGTGCGCTCGGCCGCCGAAGAGCTCAAGAACACGCCCGCCATCTGCCGCAAGAGCTATGTGCACGATGCGGTGGTGACGGCTTTCGAAGACGGCGTGCTGGAGCGCTTCGCCTCCACGCTCAAATCCTGCCGCTCGCCCGCGCGCAAGGAACAATTCCTCGCCCAGGTCCTTGCCACCACAGCCTAGTTTGAACCTCGCATTCGCTTCGCCTTGACGCGGTTCCCGCGAGGGGGATAGTGCCCACGCGGGTTGCTATCCCGCTGCCGCTCCGTCGCCCAAGGTTGAGTCTCTTGTCATCCCCGGAACTGAAGAAAAACAGACCATCGCTCTCGCTGCACATCCCGGCGCCGAAATGCCGCCCGGGCGACACGCCGGATTTCTCGAACATCATCATTCCGGAAGCAGGCGCAGCACCCCGCCCCGACATCGCCGCCCATCCGCGCGAGATGATGAACCTCGCCTGGTCGCTCATTCGCGTACTGGATTCCAAGGGGCGCGCCATCGGCCCGTGGGACCCGAGGCTCAATCCCGAAACCTTGCGCCGCGCCCTCAACCACATGCACGTCACGCGCGCCTTCGACGACCGCATGTATCGCGCGCAGCGGCAGGGCAAGACCTCCTTCTACATGAAGTGCACTGGCGAGGAGGCGATTGCGGTGGCGCAGGCCTATGCGCTCGACCGCAACGACATGTGCTTCCCGAGCTATCGTCAGCAGGGGCTGCTGATCGCGCGCGGCTATCCGCTTACCGAGATGATGAACCAGATCTATTCCAACGCGCAGGATCCGGTGAAAGGGCGGCAGTTGCCCATCATGTATTCCACCAAGGAGTACGGCTTTTTCTCCATCTCCGGAAATCTCGGCACGCAATTTCCGCAGGCGGTGGGCTGGGCGATGGCGTCTGCCTACAAGGGCGATGACCGCATCGCGGCCGGCTGGATCGGCGACGGCACCACCGCAGAGGGCGATTTCCACTACGCCTGCACGTTCGCCAGCGTGTATCGCGCGCCGGTGATCCTCAATGTAGTGAACAACCAGTGGGCAATTTCCAGTTTTCAGGGCATCGCCGGCGGTGAGGAAAGCACGTTCGCCGCGCGCGGCATCGGCTACGGGCTGCCGTCGTTGCGGGTGGACGGAAACGATTTCCTCGCGGTGTATGCCGCCACCGCGTGGGCGGCGGAGCGGGCGCGCGCCAATCTCGGCGCCACCCTGATCGAACTTTATTCATATCGTGCCGAAGGTCATTCCACGAGCGACGATCCCGCGCGCTATCGTCCGGCCGATGAAGCGAAAGCGTGGCCGCTGGGCGATCCGGTGGAGCGGCTGAAACAGCATCTGATTGCGCTCGGCGAATGGGACGATGTCCGCCACGAAGCCGCACAACAGGATGCGATGGAACAGGTGCGCGCCGCGAACGCGGAAGCCACTGCCAACGGCACCCTGGGCGAAGGCAAAATCTCCAGCGTGAAGACCATGTTCGAGGATGTGTACAAAGACATGCCGTGGCATCTGCGCCGCCAGCGCCAGCAGACGGGAGTCTGAGATGGCGACGATGAACATGATCCAGGCGCTGAACTCCGCCCTCGACGTGATGCTGGGACGCGACAATAACGTGCTGACGTTCGGCGAAGACGCCGGCTATTTCGGTGGCGTGTTCCGCGTCACCGACGGTTTGCAGAAGAAGTACGGCGCGACGCGCTGTTTCGATTCGCCCATCAGCGAAGGCGGCATCATGGCCACCGCTGTGGGCATGGGCGCATACGGCTTGCGACCGGTGGTCGAGATCCAGTTCGCCGATTACATCTATCCGGGCTACGACCAGATCGTGTCGGAGGCGGCGAAGATCCGCTACCGCTCCGCCGGCGAATTCACGGCGCCGATCACCGTGCGCGCGCCATATGGCGGCGGCATCTTCGGGGGACAGACGCACAGCCAAAGCCCCGAGTCGCTGTTCACACATATTGCGGGGCTGAAGACGGTGATCCCATCCACGCCATACGATGCTAAGGGCTTGCTGATTTCGGCGATCGAAGACGACGATCCGGTGATCTTCTTTGAGCCGAAGCGCATCTACAACGGCCCCTTCAGCGGGCACCACGATCAGCCGGTGCAGCCGTGGTCCAAATTCGCGGACGCAGACGTGCCGGACGGGCATTACACCGTGCCGCTCGGCAAGGCGGCGATCGTGCGGGAAGGCAGCGACGTCACCGTGCTCGCCTATGGCACCATGGTGCATGTCTCGAAAGCCGCGGTGGAAGAAAGCGGCATCGATGCGGAAGTGATCGACCTGCGCACCCTTGTGCCGCTCGACATCGAGACAATTGTCGCATCGGTGGAGAAAACCGGCCGTTGCGTCATCGTGCACGAAGCGCCGCGCACCAGCGGTTTCGGCGCCGAGCTTGCCGCGCTCGTCCAGGAGCATTGCTTCTTTCATCTGGAAGCGCCGATCGAACGGGTGACCGGCTGGGATACGCCGTATCCGCATGCCTTCGAGTGGCATTACTTCCCCGGTCCGGCACGGGTGATCGAAGGCTTGCGCAAGGCGATGGAGCGGTAGATGGGGCGGTATGTCTTCAAGCTGCCGGATGTTGGCGAAGGCACCGCGGAAGCGGAAATCGTCGCCTGGCACGTGAAGGTGGGCGATGCGATCGGCGAGGACCAGAACCTCGTCGATGTGATGACGGACAAGGCGACAGTGGAGATGACCTCGCCGGTGTCCGGCAAGGTGGTGTCGCTCCACGGCGAGCCGGGGCAGATGGCGGCGGTGGGCTCGCCGCTGATAGAGCTGGAAGTCGCAGGCGAAGGCAATGTCAAAGCGAGTGCCGCGGCGCCAGAGAAAACGGAAGCACCGGAGACGGAAACGCCAAAGCCTGCTGCAAAGCCAGAGACGAAACCTGAACCAACAAAGGCCAAGCCTGCGGACGTAGTGCCTCTGCATCGCGCGTCTAAACCTCAGCGAGAAATGCAGACAATCAGCCCCGCAATGCGCAAGCCGGGTGATAAACCGGTTGCCTCGCCGGCGGTTCGCGAGCGGGCGCATGAGCTCGGCATCGAGCTGCAGTATGTCAGTGGATCGGGACCGGCGGGACGCGTCACGCATCAGGATCTCGACAGTTACATCGCGAGTGGCTGCCGCAATGCCGTGGCTGCGCGCACCAGCGGTTACGCACCGCGCGAAGGTATTGAGGAAGTCAAAATCATCGGCCTGCGCCGCAAGATTGCGGAGAAGATGCAGGACGCCAAGCGCCGCATTCCGCACTTCGCCTATGTCGAAGAAATCGACATGACGGAACTGGAATCGTTGCGCGCGCATCTCAACGCGACCAGGCGCAAGGATCAGTCCAAGCTTAACGTGCTGCCGTTCCTCATGCGGGCGCTGGTACGGGTGCTGCCGGGTTTTCCCCAGATCAACGCCCGCTTCGACGACGATGCCGGCGTGGTGCACCGCTACGCGGCGGTGCACATCGGCATCGCCACGCAAACTGCGAACGGCCTCATCGTGCCGGTGGTGAGGCATGCGGAAGCGCGTGATGTTTGGGATACCGCGCTGGAGGTGGCGCGGGTGGCTTCGCTGGCGCGCGACAACAAGGCCTCGAAAGACGATCTCACCGGCTCGACCATCACCATCACCAGCCTCGGCACCATGGGCGGCGTGGTCACAACACCGGTGATCAATCATCCCGAGGTGGCGATCATCGGACCCAACGCCATTATCGAGCGCCCTGTGGTGCGCAACGGCCAGGTGGTGGTGCGCAAGATGATGAACCTGTCTTCTTCTTTCGATCACCGCGTGGTGGACGGCTACGACGCCGCGGAGTTCATCCAGCGCATCAAGGCGCTGCTGGAACACCCCGCGACGTTGTTCATGGACTGAAGCATGGCCGAAACGATTCACACCAAACTTCTCATCCTCGGCGGCGGGCCGGGCGGCTATGTGGCGGCGATTCGCGCCGGACAGTTGGGCCTCGACACCACCTTGATCGAAGCGGATAAGCTGGGCGGCACGTGTCTCATTCGCGGCTGCATTCCCTCCAAGGCGATCATCCATTCTGCCGGATATTTCGAGACCATGGCGCGCGCGGCCTCCGACAAAGGCCTGCACGGCATCAGGCTCGCGAGCCCGCCGTCGCTCGACATGCCCGAGCTGTACAAATGGAAGGAAGGCGTCGTCAAAAAACTCAACACCGGAGTCGGTGCGTTGCTCAAGCGCGCGAAGGTGCGTGTGATCGCAGGCTGGGGTACCTTCTCCGACGCCAAAACGTGCACCGTGAAGACGAAAGACGGCGAGCAGATCGTCACCGCCGACCATGTCATCCTTGCCAATGGGTCGAAATCCGTCGAGTTGCCGTTCCTGCCGTTTGGCGGTGATGTGATTTCCTCCACCGAAGCGCTCGATCTGCAGCAGCTGCCTAGGAGGATGCTGGTTGTTGGTGCGGGCTACATCGGGCTCGAGCTTGGTATTGCCTTCCGCAAGCTTGGAAGTGAAGTCACCGTGGTCGAAGCACTCGACCGCATCCTGCCGCTCTACGATGCCGAGCTGGTGGCGCCGGTCGCGAAATGGCTGAAAACGAACGGCGTCACCGTGCACCTCAGCGCCAAAGCGAAAGGCAAGGACGCCAAAGGCCTCATTGTGGAAACGGCCGATGGCAAAACCGAAACCCTGCCCGCCGACAAGATCCTTGTCACCGTTGGCCGCAAGCCCAACACGCAAGGCTGGGGCCTCGAGAACATGGCTGTCGACATGGATGGCCGCTTCGTCAAGGTCGACAAGCAGTGCCGCACCTCGATGAAGAATGTCTGGGCGGTGGGCGATCTCGTCGGCGAGCCGATGCTGGAGCACAAGGCCGCGCATCAGGGCGACATGGTTGCGGAGATCATCGCCGGCCACAAACGCGAATTCAGCCCCGACATCATTCCGGCGGTGTGCTTCACCGAACCGGAAATCGTCAGCGCCGGCTTGCTGCCGTCGGAAGCGGGATCGGACACCATCGTGGCGCTGTTCCCGTTCGCCGCCAACGGCCGCGCCCTTAGCATGGATGCCGGCGAAGGCTTCGTGCGCGTGGTGGCGCGGAAGGACGATCACCGCCTGCTCGGCATTCAGGCGGTTGGGGCGCATGTGGCCGAACTGTCCGGCGAGTTCTCCCTCGCGCTGGAGATGGGCGCCGTGCTGGAGGACATCGCCGGCACCATCCATGTGCATCCCACCTTGAGCGAGGCCTATCATGAGGCGTCGCTCCGCGCGCTGGGGCATGCTATCCATATCTGATGGGGTTTCGGGCGCCGGTCCGCGATATCGCCTTCGTGCTGAACGAAGTTGCGGGGGCGCAAGCAGATGTTGGCTGCGTTTCCGGATCTGGATGCGGAAACCTGCCTGCGGGTTTTGTCCGCCGCCGGCGAATTCGCCACCGAAGTATTGGCACCCCTGAACCGCAGGGGCGACATCGAAGGCGCGCGCAATGGCGCGGCCTTTGCGCTTGATACGGGTGTAGCAGCGCCCAGGCGTGCGGATGAGATAGAGCACCTGTCTGGATTGGCGGGGGAGAGCGGCGGTGAGCAGGGCCAGCACGGCCTTCAGGTCGCGGAGATAGTCGCTCAAGCTCCGCTCGAAAGCGTACTGAGCAGCAGTGTGGGCGCCTGACTTCACCGCATTCCGGTTTCCTTTCGGCGCCCCGCCTCTGGATTTGGTCCGCAGCTCGGGCCTCGCTGTGCCCAGCCTGATCGGAAGCATGGTTGTCCATCCCCGCTTGCGGGGGAGGTGGATTGGCGCGGCAGCGTCAAGCCGGAGGGGAGAATAGGCAGAACGCCCCTCTTCCGCCTCGCGGCGCTTTGCTTGCTCGGCACCTCCCCCGCAAGCGGGGGACGATAAGAGCACACCTGCCCTGGCATTCTGACGAATCTCTAACTTATTGATCCCGTGGCATATTCCGCCTGGAGTTGTTTTGTGGGTTTCGGATGGGGGTGGGTACCCTTCGTCCTTCAGCAGACACGGCAAACCGGGAAGGCGCAGAGACCCAAGGCCCAAGCCCGGAGCACATCTGCCGGAGTGGATAACCCGGGCAAGAGCGCTGCCCGTCACCGCCATGGCGTTGGAGATCCGGGTAAAATGGCCGATCCAGGCCGATTTCAGGCGGGGATCGCGTGCGGCCACCGCCCGGCCCCGGCATCCTTCCGCGAATGTCAGTTGCGCCCGCAGATGCTCTTCGAGACCCCGGCTTAGTCCTATGTGGTCCATAGGAACATTATAAGAACATTAGGCGAAAAATCAAGTCTATTGGGAACTTTATATCTACACTCGCCCCGCGAGATGATCGCATATTATTGGAACAAGCGCTTTTTTGGTCGGAAGGGGCAGATGAGCGAACAGGGCCAGAATTTTGCAAGCAATTCGCTTGCTGGACTGCGGTTGGCCGTGGGCGTTGCTCAAGGATTTGCTCTGTATCTGCTGTATAGCGCGTACGATGCCAAAACGTGGCCGGCGACGGACGGCTCTGCGTTCGGACCGATGCTTCTGCTGGCGTTGTTTCTTCCGGTCATCGCTATCCTAAGCGTCGGCGATCTGCGCCCGCGCACCGCCGTCTTCTGGGCAGGAGCTGCCGCGTGCACAATCGCGCTCCTTGGCTGGTATGACCTCTGGCGCGCTTGGCCCATCGACTATGAGTGGTCAAGCAATCATGTACTTCCCGTCGTTACAAACACCGGCCACGCACTCGCTCCCGAGCTTGTTGCCCAGCCTCATGTGCTACCGGATTTCGTCTTTGGATTATTTCTCGCCGCGGGACTGTTCATCGCTCACGCGCTGATCGCAGGCGGCGATGCAGATCGCAAATTCATGGCGACATATCCGACGCATTTCGACGTCGCCTGGAAGCTGGCAGTTCAGTTCGGGCTTGCTGCGGCTTTCGTAGGTGCGATGTGGCTCGTTCTGTGGCTTGGCGCGGGACTCTTTCAGCTGATCAAGCTCGATTTCTTCCAGAGGCTGATCGAACACCGCTGGTTCGCCATTCCGGTCACAGCGCTCGCCGTTGCCGCGGCGCTTCATGTCAGTGATGTGCGCGCCGGATTGGTGCGCGGCGTGCGCACCCTCGCGCTGATTCTTCTCTCGTGGTTGCTCCCGTTGATGACAGTGATTGGTGCGGGCTTTCTCGTGAGCCTCGTCTTCACAGGACTTGCACCATTGTGGGCCACGCGCCATGCAGCCGCGCTGCTCCTCACAGCCGCCGCGACCCTGATCGTACTGATCAACGCTGCATATCAAGATGGGCACGCCGAACGAGAAGCTTCAACGTTTGTTCGTTTTGCCATTCGCGGAGCGTCCACGTTACTGTTGCCCATAGCGCTATTAGCCGCGTATGCGCTCGCGCTGCGCGTAACACAATATGGCTGGAGCGTGGATCGTGTCGCTTCGGCCGCCTGCATAGTTGTGGCGATTTCTTACTCTTGCGGGTACATGCTGCACGCGGCTATGCCCGCTCTTCGAGTGATCGAGACTTGGAATTTTATCACGGCAATTCTCCTACTGGCCGTTCTTATCGCCCTGTTCACGCCCATAGCCGACCCCGCGCGCGTCTCGGTGGGCAGCCAAATGGCGCAGCTGCAATCCGGGAAAATCAAAGCGGACGCCTTTGACTATCATTTCCTGCGCTGGGAAGGCGGGCGCTATGGCCGCGATGCCTTGCGCAAATTGGCGGTCCCAAACTCTTCACAAGCTGTGCGAGCGCGTGCCACTGTCGCGCTGATGTCACGCAGTGCTTACGACACACAGGTGACTGCTGCGACATCGTCGGAACTCTCATCGCGGCTGACTGTGCATCCATTCGGCCGTCCAATTCCGAAAGGCTTTCTCGCGACAAGATGGGCGAGTGATCCAGCGTGGAGTGACCAAGCAAGCTGTATCACATCGCCTGCCGTGAAATGCGACGTCCTGTTTGCGGACGTTGACGGCGATGGCAACGATGACATTTTGCTGCTTTCCGGTAGCGAGGTAGTCATCTATCGCGATACAGGCGTTGTAGGGTGGCGTATCGCGGCGACTTTCAGTCTACCATTTCGATGCATGCAGCCATTTCGTGAGGCCCTTCTCAAGGGAAATTTTCGCCTCGTCGAGCCTGCTTGGCAGATGAAGGATTTCGAGCTCGTGGGCGTGCGCCTCATGCCAGATAGGCCTTATGCACTTGGCCGACGTGGCGATGATCTCTGTCCGCGGCAAAACGCTGAACATTCGCCGAGTCAACGCAACGAAAGGCGATAGAGGCGCAGGACTTCCGCGTCTCCGCAAGTGATATGGCCTTTACTTATCAAATGCTTCAATTACGCCTTCGCCACGCGGCAACCCCGTGCGGAACATATCAACCGATAAGCCGTTATTGCGCTGACGGAGGCGGCTTCAACCGTTGGAGCAAATGGAAATGAAGAAATTGATCTTTGCTGGCGCGGCTGCTGTGCTTTTGGCTGGCGGTTACGCCATCGCCCAGGACGCTACACTGACCATCGAACCGGCCCATCGCACCATCATCAAGCAATATGTGGTGAAAGAGCATGTCCGACCGGTGGTCGTAAAGGAATCGCTCGGCGTCGGTACGGTGCTGCCGGAAGATGTGACGCTACAGCCGGTGCCGGATGCCTGGAGCACGGAAATTCCGGAAGTCAGCCATTACGACTATGTCGACTGGAACGGCAAGGTGGTGTTCGTCGAGCCCAAGACCCGCAAGGTCGTATCGATCATCGACTGACGATATCCCACGGATGATTACGGCCCGGCCTGAATGCCGGGCCGCTTTCTTTCAGTGTGGCGCGGCCTCGGTTAGACGCGCTCGATGACCGTGACGTTCGCCTGGCCGCCGCCTTCGCACATGGTCTGCAGCCCATACATTTTGCCGCGCCTATACAGCGCGTTTAGCAGAGTTGCCATCAGTTTGGTGCCGGAGGCGCCTAGCGGATGCCCCAGCGCTATGGCCCCGCCATTGACGTTGAGCTTGGCCGGATCGCCGCCGGTTTCCCGCAGCCACGCAATCGGTACCGGCGCGAAGGCCTCGTTCACTTCGTAAAGATCGATGTCGTCGATATTCAGATCGGCTTTCTTGAGGGCGCGATTGGTGGCGGGAATCGGCGCTTCCAGCATGATGACCGGATCGTGCCCGATCACGGACATGTGCACGATGCGGGCGAGTGGTTGTGCGTTCAGCGCCTTCAGTCCCGCTTCGCTTGCAATCATCACGCCGGAAGCGCCGTCGCAGATCTGACTGGATGTGGCGGCCGTCACGCGCCCGTCTTCCGCCAGCACCTTCACGCTGCGAATGCCTTCGATAGTTGCATCGAAGCGAATGCCTTCGTCGATACTGTGCATTTCCTTCGTGCCGTCCGGCAGCGTCACTTCGATCGGCACGATCTCGTCCTTGAAGGCAGCGGCATGCGTCGCGGCTATGGCTTTGCGGTGGCTTTGCAGCGCGTACTGGTCCAGCTCTTCCTTCGAGATCTCGTACTTCTTCGCCATCATCTCTGCGCCGATGAACTGGCTGAACTGAACACCCGGATAGCGCGCCTCGATGCGCGGGCTTTTGTAGAAGCCGAAGCCGTTCTTGGCCGGCAGCGAGGCGGAAAGGCCCATCGGCACGCGCGTCATGCTTTCCACGCCACCAGCAATAACAATGTCCTGTGTGCCGCTCATGATCGCTTGTGCCGCAAACTGCAGCGCCTGTTGGGATGAGCCGCACTGGCGATCCACGCTCGTGGCGGGCACGCTTTCCGGAAATTTGGAAGCAAGCACCGCGTTCCGGGCGATGTTCACCGCCTGCTCGCCGACCTGCATCACGCAACCCAGGATGACGTCCTCGACGAGTGCGGGATCGCAGCGCACGCGATCAATCAGCGCGTTGAGGATTTCCGCCGCAAGGTCGGCGGGATGCCAGCCGGCGAGCCTGCCGCCCTTCTTTCCGCCTGCGGTGCGCGCCGCCGCGACCATGTAGGCTGCCTCGGCCATGACGACCTCCTGATTTGGATTGCCCGCAGCTTAGCCCACCGGGGTGCTGTCTCAGCAAACCTATTTGGGGTCGTTTCAAACGGATGGTGCTTATTGTAAGGCAACATTGAAAAAAATGTTGCGCAGGGTGCGCCATTCAGAACCAACATCCGTCTCGATGCTGCGCGAAAGATCGACATATTCCATGATGGTTGAGCTGGACACGTGCATCGATGGGGTGGCGCGCACGCTCACATTCGCCGATCCGCTGTCGGTGATACGCGTCGATTCGGCTGAAGAGGTGCCCACCGCTCTGGATCGCATAAAGGCCGCGTTGCGCGCGGGCCGCCATGTCGCCGGATACTTCAGCTACGAGCTCGGATATCTGCTGGAGCCGAAATTGGCAGCGCTTCTGCCCAACATACGCGGCGTACCGCTACTCTGGGCGGGCATATTCGAATCGCCAGCACAGGATTCGAGCGGCGCTGCGTCAACCAGACATACCCGCGGGCGAGCCTATGCCGGGCCGCTGCTGCACGAATGGAACGAACAAGGCTATCGCACGCGCTTCGACAAGGTTCGCGAATTCATCGCGGCCGGCGATGTGTATCAGGTAAACCTGACCTTCCGTTCGCGGTTCGCCTTCACCGGCTCGCCGTATGTCCTCTATCGACGGCTCCGGGACGGCGCGAGGGTACCGTATTCCGCCTATATTGACGACGGTGAGCGTCAGATTCTCAGTCTGTCGCCGGAACTGTTCTTCACCATCGCCAGCTCGGGAGGAGTGGACGTTCGCCCCATGAAGGGCACAGCGCCGCGCGGGCAGAATGCCGCCGCAGATGAGCAGGCGAAGACGTCGCTCAGGGCAAGCGCGAAGGAGCGCGCCGAAAACCTGATGATCGTCGATCTCATGCGCAACGACCTGAGCCAAATCTGCGAGCTGGGCAGCGTGCATGTGCCGGAACTGTTCGCGGTCGAAACTTATCCCACCCTGCACCAGATGGTGTCTACGGTGCGCGGCAAGCTCAGGCCCGATACGGCGCCGCACAAGATTCTGAAGGCACTGTTTCCGTGCGGTTCCGTCACGGGCGCGCCGAAAATTCGTGCAATGGAGATCATCCGCGAACTTGAGCAAAGCCCCCGCGGCGTCTATTGCGGCGCCATTGGGCATTTCGCGCCCGATGGATCGGCGCAGTTCAATGTTGCCATCCGCACAATCACCATTTGCGGTGAGCGCGGCGAATTGGGCGTGGGTGGCGCGGTGGTGCAGGATTCAGTGGCCGAAGACGAATATGCCGAATGCCTTCTCAAGGCGCGATATTTTGCCGAGGGTCGCACGCCCATCGAACTGATCGAAACTCTGCGCTGGTGTCCGGAAGAAGGATTTGTTCGGTGCGAGCGGCATCTTGAGCGGGTTTCGCGTTCTGCCGCCACGTTCGGTATTCCGTTCGACCGCAATGAAGCGTTGCGTCTGCTGGCGGAAGCAGGACGCGGCCCGCGCCCACTGCGCATTCGCCTTACGCTTTCCGATTTAGGAAACCTTAGCGTTGCAGCGCCACCGATGGACGAACTGTCTGGGCCATGGTGGTTTGCACTTTCATCGGAAACGACGTTCAGCGGCGACATTCTTCTGCGGCACAAGACAAGCTGGCGCGATTTATACGAGCAGGAATTCGTCAAAGCCAAAGCGGCCGGATGCGACGAAGTCGTGTTTCTGAATGAGCGCGGTGAGATGACGGAAGGCAGCCGTACCAATCTGTTTGTGCTAGCGGCAAGTGGCGAGATGTTCACGCCGCCTCTGTCTTGCGGGTTACTGAACGGCTGCCTGCGGCAGGAACTGATCGAGGACGGCCGCTGCCGCGAACGCATTCTCCGCGCCGCCGATCTTGAGAATGCCGAGGCGATTTATCTTGGCAATTCGCTCCGTGGCCTCATGCGCGCGGTGCCAGCACCGTTCAGCGCAGTGGCGACAGCGGAAGCCGGACAAGACCCGCCGGCTTTTAATATCGGATTGGGAACCGGAATGGTGCCGCCTGGGTGACTCGAACACCCGACCCCATCATTACGAATGATGTGCTCTACCGGCTGAGCTAAGGCGGCCCGCGCCTGCAATAGCGTAGGCCTCGGCGGCATAGCAAGGGTTCACCCGGCCGAGTCTGCGCCTCAGGAGCTTTTGGTGCAAACCATGCGTGCTGGCGCGCCTGTTGTTGTAACCGGCGCACTTCACCGCAAATCCACCAATTCGACCGCAGCGGGATCGATGGGCGCGCCGAGAAAGATCTTACCGACGCGAACGAAGCGTTCCGGCGCATCGGTGACAAGATAGCTGCGAGAGCCCTCAGCTGTTTCCTTTCGCCGGAGCCCGCCTGACGTGAGGGCCTCCTTGACGGCCCGTGCGGTCGTCGCGGCGCTATCGACAATGGCAATCCCCGGACCCATCACGTCGCGGATCGCACCCTTCAACACCGGAAAGTGCGTGCAGCCAAGCACCAGGCAATCGGGGTATTCGGACTTCAATGGCACGAGATAGTGCCGCGCCACCGTCATTGCGATGTCGCCGTCCGTTAGTCCCTCTTCCGCCATGGGGACGAACAATGGGCAGGCTTTCTGGATCACGGAAGTGTCCGGATCACGCTGCTTGATCGCGCGCGAATAGGCGCCGCCGTTCACGGTGCCTTCGGTGGCGATGACGGCAATTCTTCCGTTCGGTGCGGCAGCGCAAGCGGCTTCTGCGCCGGGTTCGATCACGCCCACGACCGGAATGGATGCAATCGCGGCCTGCAAGGCAGGCAATGCATAGGCGGATGCCGTGTTGCAGGCGATCACCAGCAGTTTCACGTTGCGCTGCATCAGGGAACCCGCCGCCTGAAGCGCGTAACGCGAAACTGTTTCGCCGCTCTTGGTGCCGTAGGGCAGCCGCGCCGTGTCGCCGAGATAGACGAAGTTCTCGTTGGGCAATTGCGCGAGCAGCGCGCGCAAGACCGTAAGCCCGCCCATGCCAGAATCGAATATGCCGATGGCTGCGTCAGTCACGGGGGTGGAGCGCGGAAATAGCCGTCGAGAATGGCGGCGTAAATATCGGTCAGACGCCGAATTTCACCGACAGCCACACACTCGTCTACCTGATGCATGGTGGTGCCGGGCAGGCCGACTTCTCCAACGGGGCAATAGTCCTTGATGAAGCGCGCGTCGGATGTGCCGCCGGTGGTGGAGAGATTCGGCGCATTACCGGTCACACCTGCAATGGCGCGCGAAAGAAGATCGGTAAATGGGCCGGGCTGCGTGACGAAAGCATTGCCGCCTACGCTGTAATCTACGGAAATCTCGCTGCCGCTCTGCCCGGCGATCTGCCTGGCCAGCGCCTCGATCCAGCCCGCGATTGTTTCCGGCGTATGGGAATCGTTGAAGCGGATGTTGCAGGCCGCGCGCGCTTCCG
>DATAVW010000061.1:0-17058 GCA_036267515.1 Rhizomicrobium sp. | reverse complement strand
GCGCCCGGAAGAGTTTGTTGGGGCTGAGGTGGAAGGGATGGGCGATCCGCACCTGTCGCACCTCAAACGGCTGGAGGCCGAGAGCATTCATATCATCCGGGAGGTGGCGGCCGAGTTCCGCAACCCGGTGATGCTCTACTCCATTGGCAAGGATTCGTCGGTGATGCTGCACCTGGCGATGAAGGCCTTCTATCCATCCAAGCCGCCGTTCCCCCTGCTGCACGTGGACACGACCTGGAAATTCCGGGAGATGATCCAGTTCCGCGACGAAACGGCGAAACGCCTTGGCCTGAATCTCCTCGTGCATATCAACGAGGACGGTGTGAAGCGCGGCATCAATCCATTCGACTCCGGCTCTTCCCTGCACACGCAGGTGATGAAGACGGAGTCGCTGAAGCAGGCCCTCGATAAGCACGGTTTCGATGCGGCGTTCGGTGGCGCGCGTCGCGACGAAGAGAAATCGCGGGCCAAGGAACGCGTGTTTTCCTTCCGCACCGCCACGCATGCATGGGATCCGAAGAACCAGCGGCCGGAGCTCTGGCGCGTCTACAACACCCGCATCAACAAGGGCGAATCCATCCGCGTATTCCCGCTCTCCAACTGGACGGAGCTGGATGTGTGGCAATACGTGATGAAAGAGAACATCCCCATCGTGCCGCTGTATTTTGCAAAAGAGCGGCCGGTTGTGGAACGCGATGGCGCCCTCATCATGGTGGATGACGACCGCATGAAGCTTGCCGCAGGCGAAAAGCCCGAGACGCGTCTGGTGCGCTTCCGCACGCTTGGCTGCTATCCTCTCACCGGTGCGATCGAATCCAGTGCCGATACGCTGGAAGGAATCGTGACCGAGATGTTCACCGCCCGCACCTCCGAGCGCCAAGGCCGCCTCATCGATACGGATGAAAAGGCGTCCATGGAGAAGAAGAAGCGCGAGGGTTACTTCTGATGAACGACATCACCATTCATTCCGACCTCGCGCAATTTCTGGCGGAGCAGGAAAGCAAGTCGCTGCTGCGCTTCCTCACCTGCGGCAGCGTGGACGACGGCAAATCTACGCTGATCGGCCGGCTGTTATACGATTCCAAGCTGCTGTTCGACGATCATCTCTCCGCGCTGGAGAAGGATTCGAAGAAGCACGGCACCACCGGCGGCGATATCGATTTTGCGTTACTGGTGGATGGGCTCGAGGCGGAGCGGGAGCAGGGCATCACCATCGATGTCGCGTACCGCTTTTTTGCCACCGAGAAGCGCCGTTTTATCGTCGCCGATTGCCCGGGCCATGAGCAGTACACGCGCAACATGGCGACAGGGGCGTCGAATTCAGACCTCGCTGTCATCCTGATCGATGCGCGCAAAGGCGTGCTGACGCAAACGCGACGTCACGCGTATATCGCTTCGCTGCTCGGCATCCGGCAGGTGGTGCTCGCGGTCAACAAGATCGACCTGGTGAACTATGCGCAAGATGTATTCGAATCCATTGTCGAAGACTTCAAGGCGTTCGCGAAGGATCTTGGATTTACCGATCTGATGGCGATCCCGATGTCGGCGCGCTTCGGCGATAACGTCATCGAAAAGAGCCCCAATACGCCCTGGTACGACGGCCCGACATTCCTTTCGCACCTTGAAATGGTGGATGTGGATACCGCATTGGCCGAGAAGCCGTTCCGCATGCCGGTGCAGTGGGTGAACCGGCCCAATCTCGATTTTCGCGGCTTTTCCGGCACCATCGCCGGCGGCCGTGTGCGCAAGGGTGATAAAGTTGTCGTTGCCAAGTCGGGCCGCGAAAGCACCGTCAAGCGCATCGTCACTATGGATGGCGATCTTGACGAAGCCGTCGCCGGCGCGGCGGTCACCGTTTGCCTCGCCGACGAAATCGACGTTTCGCGCGGCGATGTGTTGTGCGAACCCACGGCGCGGCCGGAAGTCTCCGAACAATTTTCGGCGCACGTGCTGTGGATGACGGATGACGAGATGCTGCCGGGCCGGCAATATCTCCTGAAGGTCGGCACGACCACCGTCCCCGCCAACATCAGCGAGCTCAAGCACAAGGTGGACGTCAACACGCTTGAACATCTGGCGGCGAAGACGCTGCAGCTGAACGAGGTTGGCTACCTGAACATCTCCACCTCACGGCCCATCGCTTTCGATCCGTACGTGGAGAACCGCGACACGGGCGGCTTCATCGTCATTGACCGCTTCACCAATGCGACGGCCGGAGCCGGCATGATCGATTTCGGCCTCCGGCGTGCGACCAATGTGCACTGGCAGGCCCTCACCACCAACAAGCGCCTGCGGTCCGCTATCAAGGGGCAGCGGCCGGTGGTTCTGTGGTTCACAGGCCTCTCCGGTTCGGGAAAGTCCACCATTGCCAATGTCGTCGAGCAGCGGCTGTGCGGGCTGGGACGCCACACCTACATGCTGGACGGCGACAATGTTCGTCACGGGCTCAACCGCGATCTCGGATTTACCGATGCCGACCGGGTGGAGAACATCCGGCGTGTGGCGGAAGCCGCCCGGCTGTTCGTCGATTCCGGCCAGATCGTGCTCGTGTCGTTCATTTCGCCGTTCCGCTCGGAGCGGCGCATGGCGCGCGAGCTGCTGGAGCCGGGCGAGTTCGTCGAGATTTTTGTCGATACGCCCATCGAAGTCTGCATGGAACGCGACCCGAAAGGGCTCTACGAAAAAGCGCGGGTCGGCGAGATCAAGAACTTCACCGGCATCGACAGTCCGTACGAACCACCGGAACTCTCCGACATTACGCTCCGCACTGTGGAGCGGGGGCCGGAGCATTCCGCCGAAGAGGTGATCGAGTTCCTCCGGGAACGCGGCTTTATTTTCTAGCGCGAACTTCCTTCACGTTAAGCAAGCTTGTTATCCTCCCCCGCCTGCGGGGGAGGTGCCGAATGCGAGTGACGCGAGCATGAGGCGGAAGGGGAATTCCCCCTACCGCCTCGCGTTCGCCTCTTCGAAAAGTGCGCTACTTGGAGGGCGGCCGGAGGAGTTCAATCTCGATCGGATCGAGCTTCGGGCTAATGTGCTGGATCGAGTGCCAGGTGAAGCCGTCCTTCGGCGAAATCCAGTAGCTGTCGGTGAAGGTCCAGTCGATCGTGTCGCTGTGACACTGTTCATCGACGTGGATCGTGGGTATCCGCGAGGTAAAATTCGGCACGCCTTCCGGGCCAATCACGACGCTGTGGCAGGTGACAAGCACGGAATAGAGATGCAGGTCACCGAAATCCTCTTCCCACTGTGTTTCCGCGCTGCCTTGTAGCGGTGGCCCGCCGCTCGCGCCTTTCACAAGATGAATCTCGGTGCGGTTATGTTCCAGCCCCGCCGTGCGCATGATGCGTCCGTTTTCCGTCTGCAGGACGACGTGCGACGCCGAAGTCCACAATTGCTGCTGCGGGTTGTTCGTGGCCAGCACCAGAATGCCCTCAGTGCTGTCCCCAACGCGAATGCCGATGGTAGCGAACGGAATGGCGGCCGCATCCTGGATGGTTACGCCGGGAGCCCGTCCGCCGAACGCTTGGGAGACGATACCGTATACCTCGTTCCAGTCGGTGTTGCCGTTGTCTGCACCGGAGCTGCAGGCGGCCAGCAGGGCGGCTCCGCCCAAAGCAGTGTATCCCGCGACTGCGCAAACAATCCGATTACGGCGTGATGACGTCATCGAGGTGCTCGTCAATTTGGCCATAGCTGGTGCGTGTTGTTTCGTCGTATAGCGAATCATCTCCGACAAGGCGTTGACCACCGTCGCGCGTGAGCGGCCGGAAATCGAAATTGCCTGTGGATTGCGTGTTGATCGGCAGCGCCCATTCGAGCGGAATGCGCACGATGACGCCTTTGTCGAAGCTGCCTTCGCCGAATTGCGCGAACGGCACGTTGGTGAACGTGGCGAAAGCGCCAACCTCCACGCCGGTCGAAAAGATGCGGGAAATCTGGAACGTGCCACCCCAGTCACCCGCCAGATAACGGCCGCCATGCACCTGGAAATTCAGCCCGTACCACGGAGATTCATAGTAGATATTCACGTGCCCGGTGACGACATGATAATCCTGCACACCGAACAGCCGGTCGAACGAGCGCTGCCACACCTGGTATACGTCGCCGCCGATAGCCCAGCGCTCTCCATTGGGCCGGTACAAAATCTCGCCGCCCACACCCGCGAACATATCTTCCAGATAGCCGGCTTTCACTTCGGTGAAGACGTCCGGCGCCAGCCGCGTGCGGTAAGTGGCATCGAGCATCGAAATGCCATTCGCGCCCTTGCTGTAATAGAGCGGGAAATCGCTGCGGACGTGCGGTAGCAGACTGTTGTTGGTGAACGAAGTTCCCAGATCGCTCCAGAGCTTGCCTTCGAGAATGGTTTCGAGGGTGATGCCGGGCAACAATTCCGTGTAACCGTCGAAATCTCCAAACAACCCGAACCGCGCCGGATTGTTGGGATCAAAGAACGATCGCGCCAGGCGTGGGTACAACGAATAGCCGAAGCGCGGATGATCGTCCTGTTGCGCATCGAGCACCGGGTTGTCCCACGGTGCGTCGGAGATGGTGGCGGATTCGCGCAGTTCGGCGCCGGATCCGTTCATGCTGATGATGCGCTCTACATTGCTGCGCAGCAGGCGCGTCTCGCGCATCGGCACGCCATGATAAATGGAAACGATGCGGAACACTTCTGTGCTTGCCGGCGTATCGCTCAGCAGAATGCGCGTGAGCCGGCCAATCGCCTCGGCCTCGAAGAAGTACTTAGTGTTGGAGACATAGACGATCACCGTACCGCCGCTCACCGACACGGCATCGATTTCCAGCCGCTGTTTATCGGCATCCTCGCGAATCTTGCGTTCGGCCTCGCGTGCGTCGGTGATGGTCGGGCGGAATTGCAGAGTCTGCTCGTCCAGCACGGGTGCGCCGTTCGCAGCCGCCACGGCTTCCGGCGGAAGCCCTGCCAACTCTTTCTTCTCGCGCACCACGGGGCAAAGCGCGACATTGCCGTCGTGATCGGAAAGCTCAGTGATGGCGACGGTGTCGATTCCGGGAATGGATTGCGCTGCGATCTGCGCGAAAATGCGGCATTGCGCATCGAGGTCCGCCGGGCCATCCACATTGATGGCCAGCGTGTGGCCATCAATCTCGTAATCGCGCGCGGCAGATGACGGCGCAGCGGAAAGAATCTCGCGCAAATCGGTCGGATCGCTGCCGATGTTGAGCGCAAGACCGCCACCTTTCACGGCCGTAATCTGGCTTTGCTGGTTCAGCGTGTCGAGGGCGGATTGCCGTTGCCCCGGGCTGCGGATGGCGGGCGGAAGGGGCTGCGCCCCAATGCGCTGCGGGAACAGCGCCTGCGTGGGATCGAAGTGCACGTTGATAGCTACGCCCCAGGTGGTGCCATACAGATATCCGCCCATCAGCGACACGTTCTCGAGCACCCGGTAATTGGCTGCGATGTTCACCGGCATGCGGGTAAAGAAATGGGTGTTCGTTCGTTCGCGCAGATAACGGTCGCTGCTGTACTCCACGATCAGATTCAGATCGTCGATCGGCGTCTGCCAGTTGAGGCCGCCAAATGCACTGGTGTGAGGCCCATGGAACAGCTGACCGATATCCACCGTGCCGCCTTGTCCGGTGTCCGTTGAGCGCACATTGAAGGAAGGGAAAATCTTTCCCAGCGGATTCGGGAACATATTCGTCGAAGCAAGGCGACCCCATCCAAGGCCGGCGGTGAAGTCGATGTCCCAGAAGCGCTTCGACAGCACCACATACTCTTGGCCATAAACGCCGGTGCCGACAAGGTCGCGCGCCCCGATGGCAAGAGCCGGCGTGTAGGCCGTTTCCTGGAACAGACGGACCTTGACGCCGAAGCTGCGATCGAAGAGCGATAGATGGTTGCCATGCGCATCGGCGTCGAAGAAGTGCGGAACGTGACTGTAGCGGAACGTGGTCTCCAGCCAGGGCAACAACTGAAAACCAAGACCCACGCGCCACTGCTGCGCATCGACATCGCCGATGGTGAGTGACATCTGGCCGTCCGGCGCCATGCGCGCGCTCGGCATTTCGATCAGCCCGACATCGCCGTACGTGGTGAAGTTCTGCTCGAACGGTATATCGGCCGGCGGCTCCTGCGCCTGGGCGCGCACCGGAAAGCCCGCGAGCGCTGTGCACCCCAATAGCAGCGATATCGCGCACGAAGATATGCGCGCCGTTCGCGCGCCGGCGGGCGCAGCGTGATACTCTGCCTTACGCACTGGTCCCGCTCGCTCCCGGCTCGACCCCTCACCGCCGACAGTCGCCAGTAGAGCGCAAAACACGCACCCGCCCGGTACCCCCTGCCGCTGCTTTTAACTGTAATGTGCTCAGCCGCAGCGTCAACCGCTATGTGCTTGAAATTGCACGGGTCATTACACCTTGACGCTCTTGAGAATGGCTTTCAAAGCGGGCGCGATGTCAGGCCGCGTCAAGGCCACCGCAATGTTGGCATGGAGGAACCCAACCTTGTCGCCGCAATCGTAGCGGGCGCAGGTGGTTTTCACCGCGTGAAACGGCATGCGGCCGATCAGCTTTGCCATGGCATCTGTCACCTGGATTTCGCCCCCGGCGCCCGTCTCCTGCAGGTCGAGTTCGGCAAAAAGTTCCGGCTGCAGGATATAGCGGCCGATGATGCACAGCCGCGATGGCGCTTTGGCCGGCTTCGGCTTTTCCACCAGGCCTTTCACTTCCACGATGTTGCCGTCCACCACACCCGGTGCAATGACGCCGTAGCGCTTCACTTCCTCCAGTGGCTTCTCCTCCGCCGCCACAATGGCGCCGCCGCCAACGCGATTGTAGGCGTCCATCATCTGCGCGAGGCAGCCGGGCTGGCCCACCAGCAGATCGTCCGGCAGCAACACGGCGAATGGTTCATTACCCACCAGATGCCGCGCTGACCAGACGGCATGCCCCAAACCCAGCGGCTTCTGCTGCCGCGTGAAGCTCACCGCGCCGGTAACGGGCAATCCCTCCAGCAGGCTATGCAGTTCGCTCGTCTTCTCGCGCGCCGATAGCAGCATCTCCAGTTCGTAGGCGTGATCGAAATGATCCTCGATGATGGCCTTGCCGCGCCCGGTGACGAAGATGAACTGCTCGATGCCGGCCTCGCGGGCTTCCTCCACCGCGTATTGCACCACAGGCTTATCAACGACGGGCAGCATCTCCTTCGGCACCGCCTTGGTGGCGGGAAGGAACCGCGTACCCATGCCGGCGACCGGCAGAACGGCTTTGCGGACAGGTTGTGGCTTACTGACCATGACGAGCGCGCGTGAGAATGCCGGCCTTCATGGCACAGGCGCCCATCGGCCGTCCACGTCTTAGGATATTTCCGGGATGGGCAGCGTCTCGCAATTGAGCCGATGACGGTGACAAACTAAATCGGGGTCAGAGGAGATACGCGTGACGTCAGACGGCGGCCACGCTGACCGGGGCGGAACTCGGCGAGCTGGCATCGCAGCGCGGCTTCGTGTCTGCGGATCCGGTCGTCGAATTCCAGCAGGCGCGAAGCTCCTGATAAACACGATAGTACACATTGCGATGAAAATGATTTGAGCCGCGCTGTTCATCGGAAATGAGATCGGAAGCAAGGTCAGCGAAGGCAATCGGCACCACCGTTTTGCGCGAGTGCCTTTTGACGGCCCGCTGCAGCCGTTCATTGAATTCGGCCGCCTTGGGCCGCCCGTCCGGCCCGCCGCCTTCGGACGCCAGCGCCAGAAAGATTGGCTGCCCTTCCGGCACAGCGTCCAGAATTACGTCCCAGGCCTCGTCGGCATCCTTCTCCGGTAAAATTCCGATGAATTCGAAATTGTCGCGGAGATACCGGACCGAATCGGCTGCGCGGCGCGGCAATTCCTCGAGATGATTTTGAAGATCTTCCTCGCCCCCCAGGACGTCCACCCCCTTCTTGCTCATTCTCTTTACCTTGTACGGCACAAGCGTGCCGCTCTGTTTGTGCCGGTAGACGATGCCCTGCACATCGACCCACGTGCTTAGCAGCCTGATGCAGGGTTCTTCAGGATGGTCCACAAATGCCGTCTGGAAATCATCCGGCACAAACCCGAGCCCTTCGAAGATCTGCATCCGTTCGTCGTCCACGCCTTCGATCGCGTATCGCAACATCAAAGAGTGGTCGAGGCGGATGGAGAGCGCGCGGCGCACAAGGTTGAATTCGCCGATGACCTCCTTCGCGCTCATCTGGAAATAATGCGCCAGCGGCGACACCAGGCAGGCGCCGCGTATGAAGACGCGCGGAAGAGGCGCCGCCGCCTTGTGCGTTTCGTGCGTTTCGCCGCCGTCGAGCAGAGAGATCCAATCGATGGCAGCGTCTGATGAAAGGTCGCTCAGCACCTCGCCCGATACTTCGATGGAAGGCGATCCGAGGCGCTGATAAATCCAGTTCTCCACGCCCATGTGCAGAATGCGACAGGAGAAGCAGAAATGCTCGAGCCGGGATTGGCCACGCCGTGTCCGCACCAGATAGAATCCGCAATACCCATAATCGCCATACCGGTCGGTTACGCGAATAAGCCCCGCCTGCGCATCGAATTCGCCAAGCTGTTCAAGAAGCGTTTCTCGCGCAGCCGCCATGTCCTCCGGCAGGCGCTTCTTGGTGAAATTAAGCTGGTTTGTGCGGTTGATGAGTTCAATGGCGCGATCGAGATGTTTCTCCACGTTTGGCTCGATGGAAACTTTGATCTCGCAGGAGCGCAAAAATTCCAGATTGTCTGCAGCAACCGCCTGATCGGATTTTTTTGATTCCAGCAGCCGGTATTGCTTCAGCCGCGTCAGCTCCGGATCGGCCTTGCCCGCAAGCAGCGGTGCGTCGAGAAGTTGCGGGATAACCGAATGGTCCGCCGTCTGCACTTCCGGCACGAAGAATTTCGCCTCGTTCAAATTCAGTGGATTGTCGTCCAGGAACAGCACGGTCTCCGGCCGCAGCTGGATAGCCTCGATCAATTGCTTCAGCCGCGGTCCTTTGGGCGTCCAGTCGATGCTGGGGAATACAAAGTAATCCCAGATGCCGCTGGATACGAGCAATTCCCTCACTGTCTCAAAGTCGTTCTTCGAGCAAATGGAGCTGACGATCCCCCGCTTTGCAAGCTCCACGACGATGTTGTGATTGGCGTCGCTGTAGGTATGGCCGCCCTCAGTGAGCGTGCCGCCCCAGAACGTGCCGTCGAGATCCCAGATCACCAGTCTGATCGCTTCGTTCAACGCGACATCTCCAACTCAACCTGACAGGGAATAGAAGTCCGATGATATCCGGAAACAGCACACAATCGGTAAAGGCGGCATCTCACGCATCGGCCGCGAGTAAACCGGTTTGAGAGTCTGGTCTCGTTGCATTGACCCATGTCGTGTCCTGCTCATAGCCGAGTCGCGTCAACGCATCCGGAAATCTCTGCAGGAATTCCAGCCCCAAAGACTGATCGAAAATCTCCTGCCATTGCTGCTTTCGTCCCGAGCGCACGTGCAGTCCGTTTTCCGTGTCGCTGCTCCGGCTGAAGAGGGCAAGTTTCCAGAACTGCTGCCGGCAAGTCTCCAGTTCCTCGTTGGCAAAGCCGAGATGAAGCAGGATTTTGGTGAACTGGGACGTGCTCGTATCCTCGACAAGATCCTCGTAGCGGCATTCGAAGCATTCCGGCCTGCCATAGTCCCATGCCACCATGCGCTGGATGGTTCCAGCCGCCCGGTTGTCCATCTCAAAAAGCAGGCGTGATCGATCGTCAGAGAAGCTGTTGATCTTCTCCTGATATGTCATCCCGCCGAATTCGTCCCGCGGAACATGCAGCCAGCCCTCGCTTGCCCGGCAATGAAAATACATGCCCGAAATCACAACGTCGCGGGGATCGCGGATCAAATGCAGGAACCGGTCATCCGGGGTGCTCGCCAGCCATTCCGGTGGCCGCCGGAACCAGCGGGACTGCCGGTCCATCAGGATGCATGGCGCGCTGACGTCGAGCGTGTGTTGACCCTTGCCGGGCATTCTGTGGCAACGCAGGCCAAGTTCGCTTGCAATCCCGCCAAACGTCAGCTCCATCCATTTGGTGCCGGTCTTGTGATGGGTCATGACAACGGCGCGACGGTTCATCTCCAGTTCTCCGTATCCGTTGCCGCTGGCCACGTTGCTGCGGACAGCTCCCGTAGCCTGGATGAAGGTGGCGGAGCGAGGCCTTTCGCAATTTCAGCATGTGCCCGGCAAGCGGCCTCGCGAACTGGCGGCCTATAAACTAGCGGTCCCCACCTCTCAAGTCCAAGGCAACGCGCGGCGTGAGTTCATCCGCACCGAATGCCGGTCGCGGGCACAGGCTGGCCGGACGAGCGATTTCCATGCAGAATTTGCATATGGATTTTTCCGAAGCCCGGCGATTGCTGGCGAAGCAATCGCGGCCGCTGATCGACAAGGATCGGCAATTCGTGTTGGGCTGGTCACCGAAATCCGCCTGCACGACGCTCTACATCTGGTTTGCATCGGTTGGCGGGTTTCTGGACGAGGTGCTGGCGCACCATCCCTTTCCGCACAAGCACCGCAACGAGGTGCTTCTCAAGTCCGAACGCTATCGCGAGGCCTTGCGCGCTTACACGCCGGATTTCACCTTCATAAAGGTGATCCGCGATCCTTACATGCGGGCTGCCAGCATTTTCCGGCATGCCATCGCGTTCCGCTTTGCCGACGCCGATTTGCATGCGCGCTTCGGCCCAGGCGTGAATTCGCACCGCGGCGTGAGCTTTCAGCAGTTTCTCGATTTGCTGGCAGACCTGGACATGACGGTGGCCAATCCACATTACCGGCCGCAACTGCATCCGTTCGAACAGCACCGGCGCGCCGACAAGGTCATCAACATCAGCAGGAGCAACTTGCTGACGGAGCTCGCTGCTCTCGAGAAGACATATGGCTGGCCGGCAACCGATTTCGCAAACAGCGAGTGGTTCAGGAAAATCGAGAACACCCGAGGCGAAACGCCTGGCCAGCAAGGGCAGCCGCTGGATTGCGCAATGCTGTCGCATGGTTCGCATCGCCGCGCGTTTCCGAGCTATGCCCAACTCCTCACGCCGGAGGCCCGGCGCAAGATCGAAAATATTTATGCACGCGATTTCGAAGCCTACGCGGCTTATCTTTAATCAGGCGTTCGCTGATCCGTCGTTTGAGGATCACCCAGACGCCGCGCGGCGTGTTTTCGTCTGATCAAAAGCGGTGTTAGTGTTCTCCCAAGTATTGGCGGGGACATGCGCGATGAAATCGGGAATGTTGGTGGCGGTCACGGCGGCGTTGCTGGTTTTGACAGCAGCGGCGCGGGCGGATGTGGAGATATCCCGCAAACCCACCAGCAATATGAGCTGCGACAGCGGCGTGTGCACGGCGACGGCGCAGAAGGCGGTGCTAAACGTGAGTGATCTCGCCACCATGCTGGCGAGCGGCGACGTGGCGGTGAAGACGGGAAGCCTCGCGAAAGACATCGACATTTATCAGCCGCTGCAGTGGACCAGCACCAGCCGGCTGACGCTCGATGCGGAGCGCTCCGTGACGGTGAAGAAGCCGGTGACGGTGTCCGGAACCGGCGCAGTGACCATTGAAACCAACGACGGCAGCGGCAATGACGATCTGCTGTTCGCGAACAAAGGCAGCCTGACATTCTGGGATACGAGCAGCAGCCTGATCATCGGCGGCCGGACCTATACACTGGTGAAGGACATCGCCGCCTTGGCAGCGGACATTGCCAACAACTTCGCCGGCTCTTACGCGCTTGCGAACAGCTATGATGCGAAGCACGACAGGTTCGACAATGTGCCGATTCCAACAGATTTCTACGGCACTTTCGAGGGGCTCGGTCAGAGTATTCTGCATCTTAAGCTTAAGCGTAGCACGAAGTGCAAAATTGTACCGGCTGATCGGTGCGAAGGCTTCTTTGCCGCGCTCGGCTCGACAGCAATCGTGCGCGACCTCAAGCTCAGCAAGGTGAATATCTCTTATTCTGACGCGCGCTGGGTCGGTGGCCTTGCTGGCCTTAGCCTAGGGACAATTAAAAATATCAGTGTAGATGGCGGCATCCACGGAAGTGGCGGTCCCAACACCTATGCTGGCGGATTACTTGGAGGAAATCAGGGAGGCAATGTTGTCAGCACGGAAGCTGTCGTTAGCGTCAGCGGTGACGGTGTAAGTACCGTCGGTGGATTGATCGGTGGAAACTTCGGCGATGTCGCGAACTCTCATGCCAGTGGCGACGTTTCGGGGGGCGACTACATTGGCGGGCTTGCTGGCGTGGGCTACAACTTTTTCCAGTGCTATGCGACGGGGTCTGTAACAAGCGGCGACGGGACCACTATCGGTGGTTTAGTTGGATCGGAGGTCGGCACAATTGCACAATCCTATGCGACCGGGGCTGTGGTCGCAGGCAACGATAACGCAAGGGCTGGCGGACTTGTGGGCGCCGGTAGCGGAATCAGCAATTCCTACGCGACGGGTTCCGTCACAGGCGGCTCACACAAAAACGAGATCGGTGGGTTGGCCGGAGAGGGATTCACGATCACACTGTCCTATTCAATTGGCGCAGTGGGGGGACGTGGCGGATCGGCCGTTGGTGGATTTATCGGCAAGAGCGGTGGCCGGGGGAATCAGCAAGACTACTGGGACACCGATACCAGCGGTACTTCTCAAGGCTGCGGGCGAGGTGGAGATTGCTCCGGCTTGAGCGGCCTAACGAGCGAGCAGCTACAATCAGGATTACCGGCAGGCTTCGATCCGAAAATTTGGGGCCAGTCACCCAGCATCAACAACGGCTATCCGTATCTGCTTGCCAACCCGCCGCGATAGCGGCTCGCCAGAGACGACCAATCTGCCGCCATTTGCCACTTCGACGCAAAACGCGAACGGGATCAACGCGGAAAATAAATCCGTTCTCCACGGCCGATCCGGCTTACACTCGCGCGCATGAGCGCGTTTTTCGATTCAAATTCACTGCAGTTTGAGTTCCCGTCCCTCATGGCTGGCACAAGGCCGGCCACGACGAGGAGAGTTTGGCGACGCTGCGCACGCGAAATTTGCCGGAATGTTGATTCCGACTGCTCGCCGAAGCGCGAAGCACAACATCCGGTGTTGTGGGAGGTGGCAGGGTACCCTCTCCCGATTTCTGGAGGTTCGAATGGGAACTTTGGGTACTCTGGCGATACCAGGGCGGCAGGTGCTTCAGCCGGGGGAGGGGTGCCCGGCGCTGAAAAACGACAATCAAGATCAAGGAGGTACAGCGGAATCCTTATCCAGATCTTGAACCTGGCCTGAAGCACCTGGCGCTCCGGTAATCCGGCTCGAGCCCCCGCGGCCACAAGGGGGCGGAAAAATCACCGTTTCCTGTCTATATTACCGGGGATGAGTGCTTCGCAGGCCCCCGGCAGTGCGGCGCCCCAGCCTTCGGGCGGCGGGGCCACCATGCTGGCGCGCTCGGCCGAGGCGCTGGGCAAGATCCTGGCGCCGCTCCGCCCCCGGCCCAAGCTCATGCGCCAGCACGAGCTGGTGGAGCGGGTGAAGGCCTACGATCCCGGCGCCGACGAGGCTCTGCTCAACAAGGCCTATGTCTATGCCATGCGGGCGCACGGCAAGCAGTTCCGGGCCTCGGGCGACCCCTACTTCAGCCATCCGCTGGAAGTGGCCGCCATCCTCACGGAACTGAAGCTGGATGTGCCGACCATCGTGACGGCGCTGCTCCACGATACGGTGGAGGATACCTACGTCACGCTGGACGACGTGAAGGCGAATTTCGACGAGGAAATCGCCGGCCTGGTGGACGGCGTTACCAAGCTGTCGCAGCTGGAGGTGTTCTCCGAACGCACCAAGCAGGCGGAGAATTTCCGCAAGCTGATGCTGGCGATGTCGAACGACATCCGCGTGCTGCTGGTGAAGCTTGCCGACCGGCTGCACAACATGCGCACGCTGCAGTTTATCGACAAGCCGGAGAAGCGGCGCCGGATCGCGCAGGAGACACTGGACGTCTATGCTCCGCTCGCCGGACGCATCGGCATGCAGAACATGCGGGAGGAGCTGGAGGATCTTGCATTCGGCGAACTGGATCCGGAGGCCCGCAACTCCATCGTCACGCGGCTGGCGCGGCTGGATGCGCAATCGGGCGATCGCATCGGCCGCGTCGCGGATGCAATACGGAAGAAGCTGGCAGAGGAGGGGATCGAGGCGGCGGTGTCGGGCCGCGCCAAGCGCCCCTATTCCATTTGGCGCAAGCTGAAGGACAAGCAGCTGAATTTCGAGCAGCTGTCCGACATTTTCGGTTTCCGGGTCATCGTTAAGACGGCAGAGGATTGCTACCGTGCGCTGGGCATCCTGCACACCCACTGGCGCATGGTGCCGGAGCGGTTCAAGGATTTCATCTCCAATCCGAAAACCAACGGCTACCGCTCGATCCACACCACCGTCATCGGGCCAGAGCAGCAGCGCGTGGAAGTGCAAATCCGCACCCAGGATATGCACGAAGTCGCGGAGCGGGGCGTGGCGGCCCATTGGCGCTATCGCGAGCAGGTGCAGGAGAAGGATGAGACAGCGCAAGCCGCCTATGAATGGCTGCGCGAAATGGTCGACCTGCTGGAACATGGCAACACGCCGGAGGAATTCCTCGAGCACTCGCGCCTGCATATGTACCAGGATCAGGTGTTCTGCTTTACGCCGCATGGCGATCTGATCAATCTCCCGCGCGGCGCCACGCCGATCGATTTTGCCTACGCGGTGCATACGGATGTGGGAAATTCCACGGTGGGTGCGAAAGTGAATGGTGTGCATGTTCCGCTGCACACGCCACTACGCAACGGCGACCAGGTGGAAATCATCCGCACGAAAGACCAGACGCCGTCGCCATTGTGGGAGCAATTCGCCGTAACAGGCCGCGCCCGTTTCGAAATTCGCCGCTTCCTCCGCTATGCGCGACGCGACGAGAACATCAATTTCGGTCGCAAGATTCTGGAGAAGACTTTCGCGGACAATCACCGCGAACTGACGGGCAAAGCCATCGAGGAGGTGGCGAAAAAGTTGCGCCTGTCGAAACCGGAAGATCTGCTGGCAGAGGTCGGGCGCGGACAGTTGCGCGCAAACGAGGTACTGGAAGCCGCCTATCCCGAACTGAAAGGCGATTCCGGTTACAAGGCGCCGCCCAAAACCAAAGCAAACGGCAAGTCGATTTCCATCAAGGGATTGACCGAAGGGATCTCGTACAAGCTCGGCCAGTGCTGCCACCCGCTGCCCGGCGATCGCATTGTTGGGGTCCTGACGCCCGGCGAGGGTGTCGTTATTCATGCCATCGACTGCACGGAGCTGGAAAACGCCCAAGCCGCTGTGGAGGATTGGCTCGATGTCAGCTGGGGGCCGCATGCCGCGGATTCCGGCGCACACATCGCCCGCATTCTGGCGCGCGTGAAAAACGAGCCTGGCTCCCTTGCCGCGGTAGCCACCGTGATCGGCAACAACGGCGGCAACATCTTCAATCTGAAGGTGGCTAGCCGAAATTCTTTGTACTTTGATTTTTTGGTAGACATCGAAGTGCGCGACGTCGCGCATCTGGAGAACATCATCGGTGCGCTACGCGTGAACGTATCGGTCGAATCGGTGGAGCGGGTGAGAGGGCCCCAAGAGACGGGAATTCTTGCTGCTGCACCGCAGTAGCTGTCGCGTTGCCGCAAGGCACGCATCGCTGCTGACAGGCGGCGCTGGCTCTGCGATAATATTCAGGGAAAGCGTACGGGGTTGTCGTATGGATCTTCGTGAGAGGAATCGCCAAGGCATTCGTTGGCCGCAGCTGAAGAGAAAGACTGAATTTTACGTATTCGAACTGCTGGCGCTTGCCTTTGGCACAAGCCTTGCGCAGTTCTTCTTCGTGCGTGAATTGCGTTGGCAGAATTTGGCGATCTGCGTATTGGGTTATGCCACCTCGTTCTGCGCGATGGTGAGTATTCGGTGCACGCATTGCCGCGAGCCGATCGGCAGGGTGAATGGCAAATGGGGTCCGTTCGCCGATGCAAGCTGCAGCAAATGCGGCCGTGATCACGGGTGAGCGATGGAGCGCATCCGCCTCGGTGTGAATATCGATCACGTCGCGACCATACGAAATGCGCGGGGCGGCAGATTCCCGGATCCGGTGCGCGCGGCGAAGCTGGCCGCGCAAGCCGGCGCTGACGGTATCACTGCGCACTTGCGCGAAGACCGGCGGCATATTTCGGATGAGGACATCGAACGCCTGAGTACCGAGATCCATCTGCCGCTGAATCTGGAAATGGCCGCAACCGATGAGATGTTGGAAATCGCGTTGCGACACCGGCCGCACGCCGTGTGCATCGTTCCCGAGAAGCGGGCGGAGCGCACGACGGAAGGCGGCATCGACGCAGCCCGGCACCAGCAGCGGCTCGCGCCATTCGTCAAGCAGTTGAGCAGTGCCGGCATCCGCGTATCGCTGTTTATCGAAGCGGATCGCGAACAGCTCGATGCTGCCGTGGCGCTTGGGGCGCCTGTGGTGGAACTTCACACCGGCGCATACTGCAATGCCGAAGGCTTGCAACGCGAAGAAATTCTGCAGGCCCTTCGCCATGCCGCTTCGTACGGTGCGGCGTCCGGTCTGGAAATTCACGCTGGCCACGGACTGGCTTACGATTCGGTTGCTCCGATCGCGTGCATTCCCGAAATTCGCGAGCTGAACATCGGGCATTTCCTGATCGGTGAGGCGATTTTCGTGGGGCTAGAACACGCCATCGATCAGATGCGCAAATTGATGGGCGAGGCGCGGTCATGAAGCTCAATGGATTCACCTCCCCCTGCGCGCGGAGGTCGGCGAGCAAAGTGAGCCGGGTGGGGCGCTCGGTGCATGTCCCCCACCCGATCCATTTTCGCTTCGCTCAAATGGATCGACCTCCCCGCGTGGGGGGAGGTGATTTTTCATGATTCTCGGGCTCGGTTCCGATCTGATTGACATTCGGCGTATCGAACAGACCATCGAGCGGCACGGGGACCGTTTTCTCGACCGCATCTTCACCGCCGTCGAACGGGAGAAA
>DATAVW010000060.1:0-36402 GCA_036267515.1 Rhizomicrobium sp. | reverse complement strand
CAGCGCGATGCGCACAGGCGTCATCACGCAGAAAGTCGGCATGACGCGCCTCTTTCTGGAGGACGGCCGGCATGTGCCTGTCACGGTCCTGAAGCTTGACGGCTGTCAGGTCACCGGAACACGCACGGACGAGCGCGACGGCTATACGGCCATCCAGCTCGGCATTGGATCGATCAAGACCAAGCGGCTGACCAAGGCTGACCGCGGTCGGTTCGCCAAGGTGGAAGTCGAACCCAAACGCAAGCTGGTCGAGTTCCGCGTCGATGGCGACAAGCTGCTCGATGTCGGCGACATCGTGCAGGCCGATCATTTCGTTCCAGGCCAGCGGGTGGATGTCACCGGCATCACCATCGGCCGCGGTTTCACCGGCGCGATGAAGCGGTGGAATTTCCGCGGCCTCGAAGCTTCGCATGGCGTATCGATCTCGCACCGCTCGCTTGGTGGTACTGGGGGGCGTCAGGATCCCGGCAAGACCTTCAAAAACAAGAAGATGCACGGCCACTACGGGACCGACCGCGTCACCACGCAAAACCTTGAAGTGGCGAAGGTGGATATCGAGCGCGGGCTCATCATGGTGAAGGGCGCGGTCCCTGGTCACAAGGGCGGCTGGGTGATGGTGCGCGACGCCGTGAAGCGTCCGCTGCCGAAAGACGTGAAATTGCCCGGTTCGGTGAAGAAGGCCGAGAAAGTCAATGGCGGCGCCGCGCTGGCAGCAAAACCTGCAGCTGAAACTCAGGCGGAGGGCTAAAGCCGTGAAAGCCAAAGTCCTCAACCTCGACAACAAGGATGCCGGCGAGATCGAGCTTGCCGATTCCATCTATGGCCTGGAGCCGCGTATCGACCTCATCCAGCGCGTTGTCGAATGGCAGCGCGCCAAGCGCCGCGCGGGCACCCACAAGGTTCTGACTCGCGGTGAAATCAATCGCACGAAACACAGAGTCGGAAAGCAGAAGGGGGGCGGTACGGCCCGTCACGGCGCGCGTTCTGCACCGTTGTTCGTGGGCGGCGCCAAGGCGATGGGGCCGGTAAACCATAGTCATGAGTTCGATCTGCCCAAGAAAGTGAAAGCGCTCGGCCTCAAGCACGCCCTGTCGTCGAAGGCGAAAGACGGCGGCATCGTGGTGATCGAGGAGGCGAAAGCGTCCGCCATCAAAACGAAAGATCTGGCGCAGCGGTTCGGCAAGCTCGGTGTGGAGAAGGCGCTGATCGTCGATGGCGAGTTCGATGACAATTTTGCGCTCAGCGCCCGCAACATCAATCACATGTCGCTGCTACCGGCCAAGGGCCTGAATGTCTATGACATCATGCGCAGCGACAAGCTGGTGCTAACCAGGGCCGCGGTGCAGGCGATCGAAGAGAGGCTGTCATGAGCAACTATGACGTCATTCTCTCGCCGGTCATTACCGAAAAGGCGACCAAGCTTACCGAAACCAACCAGGTGGTGTTTCGCGTGGCGCTGGACGCGACCAAGCCGAAGATTGCCAAGGCCGTCGAGGATTTGTTCAAGGTCAAGGTGACGGGTGTGAATACGGTTCGCGTCAAGGGCAAGACCAAGGCATTTCGCGGCAAGCCGTACAAACGCAGCGACTACAAAAAAGCGATCGTGACCCTTGCCGAGGGCCAGCAGATCGATATCACGACGGGGCTGTAAGATGGCGCTTAAGCAATACCGCCCGATGACGAATGGCCAGCGCCAGCTGGTGCTGATCGACCGCACGGGCTTGCACAAAGGTGGCCCGGTGAAATCGCTCACCGAGGGCCAGCACCGTCACGGCGGCCGCAACAATACCGGCCGCGTCACTGTCCGCTGGCAGGGCGGCGGCCACAAGCAGCGCTACCGCATGGTGGATTTCAAGCGGCGCAAATTCGATGTGCCGGCCACCGTCGAACGGCTCGAATACGATCCCAATCGCACGGCTTTCATTGCGCTGCTCAAATACAAGGATGGCGAGTTGGCGTACATTCTCGCGCCGCAACGCCTTGCCCAGGGCGAGACCGTCGTCTCCGGCAACAAGGTCGATGTGAAGCCAGGCAACGCCATGCCGCTCGGCGCGATGCCGGTCGGCACCATCGTTCACAACATCGAGCTCAAGCCGGGCAAGGGTGGACAGGTCGCGCGTTCGGCCGGCACCTATGCGCAGTATCTCGGCCGCGACCAGGGTTACGCCACGCTGCGTTTGCACTCGGGCGAAGTGCGCCGCGTGCCGCTCACCTGCATGGCCACAGTCGGTGCGGTGTCCAATCCCGATCACATGAACGAAGTGCTGGCGAAAGCGGGCCGCAATGTGTGGAAGGGGAAGCGTCCGAGTGTGCGCGGCACGGCGATGAACCCGATCGACCATCCACATGGCGGCGGCGAGGGCCGCACCAAGGGGGGGCGTCATCCGGTGACACCGTGGGGCAAGCCGACCAAGGGCGCGAAGACCCGCAAAAACAAGCAGACGACGAAATACATCGTGCGCTCACGGCACGGAAAGTTGATGCAAGGGTAAGACATGACTCGTTCGGTTTGGAAGGGTCCTTTCGTCGATGGCTATCTGCTGAAGAAGGCAGAAACCACGCGCGGAAGCGGCCGCAAGGAAGTGATCAAAACCTGGTCGCGGCGATCGACCATTCTGCCGCAATTCGTGGGTCTCACCTTCGGCGTCTACAATGGCAAAAAGCACATTCCGGTGCTCGTGACCGAGGACATGGTGGGCCACAAGCTCGGCGAGTTCTCGCCGACGCGCACCTTCCACGGCCACTCCGGCGACAAGAAAGCGAAGAGAGCGGAATAATGGGCAAGGAAGCACGCGCGCGCGTTCTCGCCGATAACGAGGCGAAAGCCATCGGCACGAACATCCGCGTTTCTCCGCGCAAGTTGAATCTGGTGGCGCAGTCCATTCGCGGCAAGAGCGCGGAGGCGGCGCTGAACGAGCTCACTTTCTCGCAGAAACGTATCGCTGGTCCGGTGAAGAAGGTGCTGCAATCGGCGATCGCGAACGCCGAGAACAATCACGACCTCGATGTTGACGATCTCTTCGTCAAGGAAGCGAGCGTCGGCAAGAACATGGTCCTGAAGCGCTTTCATGCCCGTGCGCGTGGCCGTGGCGCCCGCATCGAAAAACCGTTTGCGCAGGTGACGATCGTCGTCGAAGAAAAGCGGGAAAAGGCACCGGCGAAGAAGGCTGCACCGAAAGGCAAGTCGAGCGGCAAGGGTGCCGTAACGAAGACAGAGAACAAGAAATCGGCCGGCAAACGAACGCCGGCGAAGAAAAGATCCGCGGATAAGCCCGCGAAGGAGAATGCCTGATGGGTCAGAAGGTCAATCCGGTCGGCCTGCGTCTGGGCATCAACCGTACATGGGACTCCCGCTGGTATGCCGGGAAGAAGGATTATGGGCGGCTGTTGCAGGAAGATATCAAGATCCGCAGTCACCTGACTGAGCGTTTGAAGCAGGCGGGGGTGAGTCGGGTGGTCATCGAGCGTCCGCACAAGAAGTGCCGCATTACAATTCACTCGGCGCGGCCCGGCGTGGTGATCGGCAAAAAGGGCGCCGACATCGAAAAGCTGAAGAACGAAGTTCAGAAGTTCACCAAGGACGAAGTCCATCTGAATATCGTTGAGATCCGCAAGCCTGAGATCGACGCCAAGCTGGTGGCCGAGAACATTGCCCAGCAATTGGAACGCCGCGTGGCATTTCGCCGGGTGATGAAGCGGGCAGTGCAGTCAGCCATGCGTCTTGGCGCGCAGGGCATCCGCATCAATTGCGGTGGCCGATTGGGCGGGGCGGAAATCGCCCGCACGGAATGGTACCGGGAAGGGCGAGTGCCCTTGCACACGCTGCGTGCCGATGTGGATTACGGAACGGCCACAGCGAAAACGACCTACGGCACATGCGGTGTGAAGGTCTGGGTCTTCAAGGGCGAGATCATGGAGCACGATCCCATGGCCGTCGAGAAGCGTCAGGCGGAACTGGCGGCTGGCCATCAGCAGCCGCGTCAGCAACCGGCAGCGGCGCAGTAACGGACAACGAACATGCTTCAACCGAAACGCACCAAATTCAGAAAGCAGCACAAGGGCCGCATTCATGGCGCCGCCAAGGGCGGCACCAGGCTCAATTTTGGCGAATACGGCCTGAAGACGACAGAACCGGAGCGGATCACGGCGCGCGAAATCGAAGCGGCGCGCCGTGCCATCACGCGCCACATGAAGCGTGCCGGCCGCGTTTGGATTCGCGTGTTTCCGGATGTGCCGGTGTCGAAGAAGCCCGCGGAAGTCCGCATGGGTTCGGGCAAGGGTGCGCCGGAATTCTGGGTGGCGAAGGTAAAGCCTGGGCGCATCCTGTTTGAGATCGACGGGGTCGATGTCGAAACGGCGAAAGAGTCCATGCGGTTGGGTGCGGCGAAGCTCTCGGTCGCTACGAAATTCGTGGCACGGGCGCACGGCTAGGAAGAGAACGATGGCGAAGGCGAAGAATACGGTCGAAGACATTCGCGCCAGCTCGGCGGACCAGTTGGGCGACCAGCTGACGAAGCTTAAGAAGGAGCAGTTCAACCTTCGCTTCCAGCGCGCCAACGGTCAGCTGGAGAGGACGAGCCGTGTGCGCGAAGTCCGCAAGCAGATCGCGCGGGTCATGACGGTCATGAACGAACAGCGCCGGAAGGCCTGCTGAAGAAGGACGAAAAGATGCCCAAGCGCGTGCTGCAAGGCGTGGTGGTGAGCGACAAGAATGCCAAGACGGTGGTGGTGAATGTGGAGCGCCGCTTCATCCATCCCATGTTTGGCAAGACCGTTCGCCGTTCGAAGAAATATCACGCCCATGACGAAAAGGGCGAAGTGAAGACGGGTGACGTTGTGCGTATCCGCGAGTGCCGGCCGATTTCCAAGCTGAAGAGCTGGGAAGTGGTCGAGCGCGTGGGCAAATAGGACCGGAAGGCATCGGGAGCTGAAATCATGATTCAAATGTCGACGGAATTGGACGTCGCCGACAACTCCGGTGCCCGCCGCGTGATGTGCATCAAGGTGATTGGGGGATCGCGGCGCCGTTACGCTGCTGTGGGCGACACGATCGTGGTGAGCGTGAAGGAGGCCATTCCACGCGGCCGCGTTAAGAAGGGCGAGGTGCTGAAGGCTGTAGTGGTGCGCACGGCGCATGGCGTACGCCGCCCGGACGGCAGCCTTATCCGCTTCGACAACAACGCCGCGGTGCTGGTGAACAATCAGAATGAGCCGATCGGCACGCGCATCTTCGGGCCCGTCACTCGCGAGTTGCGCTCGAAGAACCATATGAAAATTATTTCGCTTGCGCCGGAGGTGCTGTGATGGCGGCAAAAGCAAAGAAGGCCGCGAAAGCCGAACAGCCGCCGGAGAAAATTCACGGCATCGGTGTCCGCATAAAAAAGGGCGACCGGGTGATGATCATCGGTGGCCGTGACAAGGGCCGTAAAGGCGAAGTCCTGAAGGTGATGAACAAGGAAGATCGCGCGCTCGTCTCCGGCGTGAACATGATGAAACGTCATCAGAAACAGACCGCGCGCGTGCAGGGCGGCATCGTGAACCGGGAAGCGCCAATCCATCTGTCGAATATTGCGCACATCGATCCGAAAACCGGCGGGCCGACGCGCATAGGATTCAAGGTGCTGGGCGACGGCCGGAAGGTGCGATTTGCAAAAAAGTCCGGTGAGGTGATCGATGTCTGATAAAGGACAGAAGGGCAAAGGGTCGGCCAAGGCGTCAGGATCTGGGCCGAAGGGCGATCCGCGCGAAGCCGCCAAAGCCGAAAAGAAAGCTGCCAGGCGCGAAAACAAATCCGCGGGCACGCAGGTGGCTGTCGGCGAGGCCGCGCACGATCCAAACTACGTCCCGCGCTTCAAGCAGCGCTACAACGATGTCATTCGTCCCGAACTGATGAAGGAGTTCGGATACAAGAATGCCATGCAGGCGCCACGCATCAAGAAGGTGGTGCTCAATATCGGCGCGGGCGAAGCGGCCTCCGACAGCAAGAAGATTCAACAGGCGCAGAACGATCTTACTGCCATTGCCGGCCAGAAGGCGGTGGTCACGCGTGCCAAGAAGGCGATCGCGACCTTCAAAATCCGGAAGGATCTTCCGATCGGCGTGAAAGTCACACTGCGTAAAGACAGGATGTATGAATTCTTGGACCGGCTAATCACCACGGCGATGCCGCGCATCCGCGATTTCCGTGGCCTGAACAGCAAGAGCTTCGATGGTCGCGGCAATTATGCCCTCGGTCTCAAGGAGCACATGGTTTTTGTCGAGATCGATTACGACAAGACCGAAACGGTGTGGGGCATGGACATCATCATCAACACTTCTGCGAGGACCGATGAGGAAGCCAAGGCGCTGCTCAAGGGCTTCCAGTTCCCCTTCATGAATTAACAGGCGAATCCGAATGGCCAAGACAAGTCAGATCAACCGCAATGCGAAGCGCGAAAAGATGGTGGCGCAATACGCCGCCAAGCGGAAAGCGCTAAAGGCGATCACCGAGAACATGTCGCTGCCGCCGGAAGAGCGGTTTGCCGCGCATTTGAAACTCGCGAAGCTGCCGCGCAATTCGTCCAAGACGCGCATTCATCATCGCTGTGAGTTGACCGGGCGTCCGAAGGGTTATTACCGCAAGACCAAACTGTCGCGCATCATGCTCCGCGATCTGTCGAACTGGGGTCAGATCCCGGGCATGACCAAGGCCAGTTGGTAAGAGGAACAGGATATGGCGATCACGGATCCAATCGGCGATCTTTTGGCGCGCATCCGCAACGGCCAGATGCGCGGCACGGCGAAAGTGAAGAGTCCGGCGTCGAAGCTGCGCGTCCGCGTGCTTGATGTGCTGCAGGCGGAAGGCTTCATTCGCGGCTACGCAGAGGTCGAATTCAAGGGCGGCCAGAGGGAGCTCGAGATCGAATTGAAATACCACGATGGCCGGCCTGTCATTCGCGAGCTGAAGCGCGTGTCCACGCCAGGCCGTCGCGTGTATGCCGGCGCGAAGGAACTGCGTCCGCATCGGCAGGGCCTGGGCCTTTCCATTGTTTCTACGCCGCAGGGCGTTATGACGGATGTCTCCGCGCGTGAAAAAAACGTGGGCGGCGAAGTTCTCTGCCGGATATTTTAGGCGAGGAGAGAAGAACAATGTCACGTATCGGCAAAAAGCCGGTTCCTCTGCCGAACGGCTGTACCGCGAACGTCGATGGAAAGACGGTGCGGGTAAAGGGACCCAAGGGCGAGCTGTCGCTGAGGCTGGTGGACGAGGTGAATGCGTCCGTCGGCGAAGATGGCATCACGGTTGCGCCGCGCGAAGGCGCGGAACGCGGCCCTCAGATGTGGGGCTTGTCGCGTACGCTGATAAACAATCTGGTTGTCGGCGTCACGCAGGGTTTTAGCCAGCGGATGGAGATCAACGGCGTCGGCTACCGTGCGGCGGTGCAGGGCAAAAGCCTGAACCTGCAGCTCGGCTTCAGCCATGATGTCAGCTATCCCATTCCAGAGGGCATCAATATCGTTGCGGAAAAACCCACAGCGCTGACGATCTCCGGGATGGACAAGCAACTGGTGGGGCAAGTGGCGGCGGAAATTCGCTCCTATCGACCGCCGGAGCCCTATAAGGGTAAAGGTGTGAAATATGCGGGGGAGCATGTCCGCCGCAAGGAAGGCAAGAAGAAGTAAGTGCCATGACGAGCAAACTGTTTGACCGCCGCAAGAGCCGCACCCGCTATCGCATCGCGCAGACTGCAGAGCGTCCGCGGCTTTCCATTTTTCGTTCTGGCAAGCACATGTACGCGCAGGTGATCGACGATCACGCCGGCGCTACGCTGGCAGCTGCTTCCAGCAACGAGAGCGAAGGCAAGGCCGCCAAGACCTGGAATATGGATGCGGCGAAATCGGTGGGACAGAAGATCGCCGAACGCGCCGTTGCAAAAGGTGTGAAGCAGGTCGTGTTCGATCGCGGCGGCTACATCTATCATGGGCGCGTGAAGGCGCTCGCAGACGCGGCCCGCGAAGGCGGGCTCGAATTTTGACGAAGGATTTTTGAATGGCGCGTGAAGACGGCAGGCGGCGCAGAGACGACCGTGAGGAACGCGATAACGAGTTCATAGACAAGCTCGTTCACATCAACCGCGTCGCCAAGGTGGTGAAGGGCGGCCGGCGTTTCGGCTTTGCAGCCCTGGTGGTGGTTGGCGATCAGCGCGGCCGTGTGGGTTTCGGCCACGGCAAAGCCCGCGAGGTGCCGGAGGCCATTCGAAAAGCCACGGAGGAAGCGAAGAAGACGCTGATCCGCGTCCCGCTGAAGGACGGCCGCACCCTGCATCACGAAGGCCGCGGCCATCACGGGGCGGGCAAGGTGCTGGTGCGTCCCGCTCCGGCAGGAACCGGCATCATCGCCGGCGGGCCGATGCGCGCAGTGTTCGAGGCATTGGGTGTGGGCGATGTGGTGGCGAAGTCCCTCGGCACCTCCAACCCGTACAACATGGTGCGTGCGACGTTCGATGCGCTGAAGTGGCAGCAGAGTCCTCGCATGGTGGCGCAACGCCGCGGCCGCAGCGTGAGCGAGATCATCGCGCGCCGCGAAGGCAACAAGAGCGAGCAGGCGAGCGCGTCCTGAAGGAATTGAGAAATGGCTGAAAAAAAATCGGCGAAAGCGGCGTCTGCGAAACAGACGGTGACTGTGCGGCAGATCCGTAGCGCCAACCGCAAGCCGGAGGTGCAGGCGGCGACCTTGCGGGGACTGGGTCTTGGCAAAATACGCCGAGAGCGCACCCTGGAGGACACACCGGCCGTTCGCGGCATGATCCGTGCGGTAAAGCACCTCGTCGAGGTGGTCGAAGAGAAGTAGGGAATGGATGGTGGGCCGCTGACGCTGCCCGGCCACGACGAGGTTACAATGAAGCTCAACGAACTCCGCAATAATCCCGGCGCGCACAAACGCAAGCTGAAGGTCGGCCGTGGCTCGTCCTCGGGACTCGGCAAAACGTCCGGTCGGGGCGTGAAGGGCGCCAAGGCACGCACCGGCACGAAAGTGTACGGCTTCGAAGGCGGACAGATGCCGCTCTACATGCGGCTGCCCAAGCGCGGCTTCAGCAACATCTTCGCGAATGATTTCGCGGAAGTGAATCTCGGCCGTATCCAGAAGGCGATCGACAACAAGAAGATCGATGCCGGACAGAAGATCACAGGGGAAACGCTAAGGGCGGCGGGTCTCGTGAGCCGCAGTCGCGATGGCGTTCGCGTGCTGGGCGACGGTAAGTTCTCGGCAAAGATCGAGATCGAGGTCGCTGGCGCGAGTGCCAGCGCCCTTGCGGCTGTCGAGAAGGCAGGCGGCACATTGACCGCTACGTTCAAGAAGCGCGTCAACATGAACAAGAAGGGCGAGGCAGGCAAGCGTGTACAGCGCCGCCAGAAATCGGCCGAGAAGCGGGCAGCCCGCGCCGCGGACTCCGGCGCGACAGCATAACGGCTTCTTTAATCCGGAGCGGCTCCCCATATTGGACCGAGCGCCCGGTCAGGAGTGAAGAATGCCCTCGGCAGCCGAACAACTAGCCGCCAATTTCAATTTCAATTCGCTCGCCAAGGCGACGGAGCTGCGCCAGCGCATCTTCTTTACCGTGGTGGTCCTGATCATTGCGCGCCTCGGCACCTACATCCCGATGCCGGGAATCGATCCATCCGAGCTTGCGCGGCAACTGAGCCAGCAGAAGGGCGGGTTGCTTGACATCTTCAATGTGCTTGCCGGCGGTGCGGTGCAGCGCATGGCGATCTTCGCTCTCGGCATCATGCCCTATATCTCCGCCTCCATCATCATGCAGCTGATGACGACGGTGATTCCTGAACTGGAAGCGCTGAAGAAGGAAGGCGAGGCTGGCCGCAAAACCATGAACCAGTACACCCGCTATGGGACGGTCGGTCTTGCTGCCTTGCAAGCTTATGGCATCGCCGTTGGGTTGGAGCATTGGGGCAATGTGGTGATCGATCCCGGCTGGTTCTTCCGGATTTCCACGGTGATCACCTTGAGCGGCGGTACCATCCTGCTGATGTGGCTGGGCGAACAGATCACCGCGCGCGGTGTCGGCAACGGCATTTCGCTCATCATCTTCGTCGGCATTGTGGCGCGGTTCCCCAGCTATATCGCGCAGGGTTTCGAGGCCGGCCGCACGGGTGAGCTACCACCGCTGGTCATGATCGCCGCGCTGGTTGGCATCGTGGGGCTGATCACCTTCATCGTGTTCATGGAACGTGCGCAACGCCGGCTCTTGGTGCAATACCCGAAGCGCCAGGTGGGGCAGCGGATGTTCGGGGGCGAGTCCTCGCATCTGCCGCTCAAGATCAACGTCTCCGGCGTGATCCCGCCGATCTTTGCCTCGTCGATCCTGTTGATGCCGTCAACGGTGGCGCAATTCAATTCGCAGAATATTCCGGACTGGCTGGCCACCATCGTGTCATACATCAGTCACGGCTCAGTGCTGTATCTCGTGCTGTACGCCTCGATGATCATATTCTTCGCGTTTTTCTACACGTCGATCATCTTCAATCCTGAGGAGACGGCGGAGAACCTGAAGAAATACGGCGGCTTCATTCCGGGCATGCGGCCAGGCAAGAAGACGGCCGAGTATATCGACTACGTTCTTACGCGCATCACGGTTATCGGCGGCATTTATCTCGCGGTGGTCTGCCTCATCCCGGAATATGTGATCTATCGCTACAACCTGCCATTCGCGCTGGGCGGTACCTCCATCCTCATCGTTGTCAGCGTGATGATGGACACGGTAGCTCAGATCCAGAGCCATCTTATCGCCCAGCAATATGAAGGGCTGATCAAGCGGGCGCGGCTGCGCGGGCCAAAGCGTTGAACCTCGTCCTGTTCGGGCCGCCTGGCGCTGGCAAGGGCACGCAGGCGAAGCTGTTGACGGAGCAACGGGGTCTGCCGCAACTCTCCACCGGAGATATGTTGCGCGCGGCCATCGCCGCGGGAACCGAACTCGGCCGCAATGCCAAAGCGATCATGGACCGGGGCGACCTCGTTTCGGACGACATCGTGATCGGCATCATCGCCGAGCGGCTGAACGAGCCGGATTGCGCGAACGGGGCCGTGTTCGACGGCTTCCCGCGCACCATTGCGCAGGCTGAAGCCCTCGACGGATTACTGCAAAGCCGCGGAAAGAAAATCGACCTCGCCATCGAACTCAAGGTCAATGACGAGGTGCTGATCGAGCGCTCCGCGAACCGCGTAAAGGAAATGATCGCCGCTGGACAAATCCCGCGGGCGGATGACACACCGGAAACACTGCGCAAGCGGCTCGAAGTTTATTATCGGAACACGGCCCCCCTGATTGCGTATTATCGCAATCAGGGCAAACTGAAGACGGTGCATGGCATGGCGCCAATTCCCGAGGTGACGAAGTCCATTGCCGCACTGCTTGACGGAACGGCTTGAAGTTCAATCCGCGAAGAATCATCCTCGCGTGATTGCCAGATTCGTGCCTTGATGCATAAGAGCTTTTCGCTATTCTGCTGGAACATTCACAGCTGCGTCGGGCGCGACGGCAAATGCGATCCCGACCGTGTCCGGCATGCGCTCAGCTCCGTCGATTTTGATGTCTACTGCCTGCAGGAAGTAGGCTGGCAGCTGCACCGCGGCACGCCGCATTTCGACCAGTTCCGGCATTTGGCCGATGAGATCCAGGGGCATGAATACCGCAGCCTCACCAAGACCCGCGGCGCGCAATTCGGAAATTTTATCATTTCCCGCTATCCGCTTGAGGCAACCCAGACCGTCAAGCTCGGTCGCCGCTGGGGTGTGCCCCGCTGCCTGCAGATCGCCGACATGGTGCTGCCGAAGCAGCGCATCACCGTCATGAATACGCATCTCGGCCTCGATCCGCTCGAGCGTCTCAGGCAGATGAACCGGATTGCAGATTACGTGCGTGCCGATCCTGGGCGCCCGCGCATTCTGTGCGGCGATTTCAATACTCTGCGGAACGGGGTGGCGATCAAGGATCTCGGCGAGCTGTTTGAGTATCGGTCATCGTCACGAACATTTCCGGCACGGCGCCCGGCCTTGCAACTCGACCGAATTCTTGCGACCGGCATCGGGCCTTGCGTGGAAGAAGGCATCATGCGCGAGAAGCGCTTTCGCGAAGCGTCGGATCACCTGCCGGTGTTCGCCGTTTTCCGGCCGGAGGATTAGCCAGGCGACTCTGTAGCCGGGTGAACTCGGGAGGCGAGGCGGTCCTTGCCGCGGGCGACCAATACAAAGAACAGCGGCACGAAAAAGATCGCCAGCACAGTGCCCGTGAACATGCCGCCCATCACGCCAGTGCCGATATCGTTCTGGCTGGCCGCGCCAGCGCCGCTCGCCACGGCCAAAGGCGCCACGCCGGCGATAAAAGCGATGGATGTCATCAGGATCGGCCGCAGGCGCAGGCGCGCAGCCTCCATCGCCGCATCAAAGGCACCTTCGCCGCGGCGGACGGCGAACTCCGCGAACTCGACGATCAGGATCGCATTCTTGGCGGCGAGTCCCATGGTTGCCAGCAGGCCCACCTGAAAGAATACGTCATTGGTCAGGCCGCGCAGCAGGGCCGCCGCCAATACGCCAACCACACCCAGCGGAATGACCAGCATCACCGCCAGCGGGACAGACCAGCTTTCGTACAGCGCTGCGAGGCACAGGAAGATCACCAGCAGGGACAGCCCATAAAGCAGCGGCGCCTGCGCGCCCGACAGCAGCTGCTGATATGAAAGACCCGTCCACTCGAAACCGGCTCCATGCGGCAGTCTCGCCACCAGCTTCTGCATTTCCTCAATGGCGGTACCGGAGCTCTGGCCAGGCGCGGCGCTGCCTTGGATCTCTAGCGCCGGAAAGCCATTGTAGCGCTGCAAAGTGGATGGCCCGGTCTGCCAGGAGGTTGTCGCGAACGAGGAGAAGGGCACCATATTGTTCGAGGTGTTGCGCACCGACCAGTTATTAAGATCCGCGGGCACCATGCGGTACGGGGCGTCGCCCTCGATGTAGACGCGCTTCACGCGATTGCGGTCGATGAAATCGTTCACGAACAAACCGGCCCAGGCGGACGTAAGCGTGTCGTTCACATCGCCAAGATTCAGCCCCAGCGCCGTGGCCTTGTTGTCATCGATATCGACATGCACTTGCGGCGTATCGGGAAGTCCGTTCGGACGGACGGCTGATAGCTTGGGATCCTGCCCCGCCATCGCAAGAAGCTGGCCTTCCGCGGCAACCAATCCCTGATGGCCGAGATTGCCGTGGTCCTCCAGTTCGAAATCGAAACCGCCGGATTGTCCAAGTCCCGGAACTGATGGCGGGACCAAAGCGAATACCTGGGCATCGCGAATTTTCGAAAACGCTGCAAAGGCGCGCTGGACGATCGCAGGCGCGCGGTTCTGCGAGCCCGGCCGATCGCTCCAGTTCTTAAGCAGGATGAAGGCAAGGCCGACGTTCTGGCCGGAACCGACAAAGCTGAAGCCGCTGACGCTGAACATGTCAGCCACAGTGGCTCTTTCATCTACCAGAAAATGGTGCTCGATCTGTTTTGCGACAGCCACAGTCCGATCCTGCTGCGCGCCGACAGGCAGGGTGAATTGGGTCAGGATATACCCTTGGTCCTCTTCCGGCAGAAATCCGGTGGGTAGGATGAAGAACAACACACCGAGAACAACCACAACAATAGCGTACACGCCGAGTGGTAGCAGGGGCCGGCCGATCACCTTGCGGAGCGCTGCCTGATATTTTTCCCGGCTACGATCAAAGTTGCGGTTGAACCAGCGGCTGAATCGGCCGTGTGCATCGCTGCCGTCCTTGGGCTCCGGTTTGAGCAAAGTCGCGCAGAGTGTCGGAGTCAGGATCAGCGCCAACATGACGGAAAGTGCCATGGCGGAAACAATTGTGATTGAGAACTGCCGGTAAATGATACCGGTCGATCCTCCAAAAAATGCCATCGGCAGGAACACAGCTGAAAGCACCAATGCGATGGCGATCAACGCGCCCGTGATCTCGTCCATCGATTTGCGGGTGGCTTCGCGCGGGCTCAATCCCTCCTCGCGCATGATGCGCTCGACATTTTCGATCACGACGATGGCATCGTCCACAAGCAGGCCGATAGCCAGCACCAGCGCGAACATCGTCAGCACGTTGATGGAGTAACCCGCGGCGGCCAGCACGCCGAAGGTGCCAAGCAGGACGACGGGAATGGTGATCGCCGGAATAATTGTCGCCCGCCAGTTCTGCAGAAAGATGAACATGACGATGACGACGAGCACGATGGCCTCGATCAACGTCACGATCACCTGCTTGATGGAGATGCGGACGAACGTTGTCGTATCGACTGGGTATGAAACCTCGATGCCCGGCGGGAGCGATGGCCTGAGCTGCTCGACACGCGCTTTCACTGCGTTGGCTGTGGTCAGGGCGTTGGCGCCTGGCGCCAATTGGATGGCGATACCGGAAGCAGGCCTGCCGTTGAAACGGCTGACCACCCCGTAAGCTTCGGCCCCAAGTTCCACCCGCGCCACGTCGCTGATTTTTACCGTCGCGCCGTTGGGATCGGTCCGAAGAATAATGTTACGGAACTGCTCTGGCCTCTGGAGGCGCGATAGCGCGGTCACCGTCGCGTCAAGTTCCTGTCCCTTCACCGAAGGCTGGGCGCCAATTTCGCCGGCGGCCACCTGCGTATTCTGTGCTTCGATAGCATTGCGCACATCGCTCGGCATCAGGCCGTAGTTGCGCAGCTTGAAGGGATCGAGCCAGATGCGCATCGCATATTGAGCGCCAAACACCCGCACCTGGCCCACACCCGGCACGCGCGCCAGCGGGTCCTGCATTGTGCTGGAAAGGAAATCAGAAATGTCGACGTTGTTATATTTGCCGGTCGTGTCGTAGAGGCCGACCACCATCAGGAAGTTCGTCTGAGATTTCTTTACCGTCACGCCAAGCTGCGTGACTTCCTGCGGCAGCAGGGGAAGCGCTTGCTGCACCTGGTTCTGGACCTGAACCTGGGCAATGTCGGGGTTCGTACCCGGCGCAAATGTTGCGCTGATGCTGACATTGCCCGCGGAATCGCTGCTCGAGGAAAAATACAGCAAATTATCGATGCCGGTGAGCTGTTGCTCAATAACCTGCGTCACCGAATTCTGCACGGTTTCCGCGGAAGCGCCGGGAAACGTTGCGTCGATGTTCACGGACGGCGGCGCAATGTTCGGATACTGCTCAATCGGAAGCGTCGTGATCGACAGTGCGCCGGCCACCACAATGACGATTGCGATTACCCATGCAAAAACCGGCCGGTCAATAAAGAAGCGCGATATCGACACGTCAACGTTCCGATTGCATCTGCTGCTGCTGGGCAGAAAGCGTTGCCGCGACCGGCCTCACCTGAATTCGGGGGCGGATATTCTGTGTGCCTTCCACGATTAATCTGTCGCCATCCTTCAGGCCAGAGGTGACAAGCCAGTCGTTTCCGACCGAGCGGGACACCTGAAGCGTTCGAAGTTCGGCAGTGTTGTTCTTGCCGACCACCCAGGCTGTTGGTTGACCTCGCGTGTCACGGATCACGCCTTGCTGCGGCGCCAGAATCGCGTTTGGCACAACGCCTTCGCCGACAATCGCGCGCACATACATGCCCGGCAGAAGAACGCGATGTGGATTGGGGAATATGGCCCGCAGAGTCACAGCGCCCGTGCTCGTATCGACCGTCACATCGGTGAATTGCAATTTGCCGGTCAGCGGATACTTCGTGCCGTCTTCGAGCCATAACCCGATGTTGGTGACGACCGGCGTGTCGTTGTCGAGTTGGCCCGCGGCAACCGCCTGGCGCAACGCCAGAAGCTGCGTGCTGGACTGCGGAATGTTGACGTAGATCGGGTCCAGCGTCTGGATAGTCGCGAGCGCGGTCGCCTGCCCCGAGGTCACCAGTGCACCTTCCGTGACGTTCGAAATTCCAATGCGGCCCGAGATTGGCGCGGTGATGCGCGTATAATTGAGATTGATCCGCGCCGCCTGGACATTGGCGGTTGCCTGCTTGTAGGCGGCAAGCGCGTCATCGTAGTCCTGCGGCGCAACAGCGTTCGCCTTGAGCAATTGGCGGTAGCGTTCAGCCTTCGCCTTGCTGGTCATCAGGGCCGCCGCAGCGTTGTTGTAACTAGCCTGATAGGGCGCGGGATCGATCTGGTAGAGCGGCTGCCCGGCTTTCACCTCGCTGCCTTCAGTGAACAGGCGCTTTACAATGAGCCCGTTCACCTGGGGGCGGACGTCTGAAATGCGATACGGCGCGGTCCGACCGGGTAACTCCGCCGTCAGTGTGGCGGGGCGAACATGGATCGTCACGAAACCTACTTCGGGCGGCGGCATCTGCGGGGCGGTGCTGCTGCGGCTGCATCCGGCCATCAGGCCAGACAGCCCCAGAACCAGCGAAACAGCGATGAACCCGACCTGAGGGACGTGTGGATGGAACTTCAAATGAGAATCCGGAGCTGGGTTGGAATCCCGACTAAATAGCTATGCGCGCGCACATGCGCAAACAACATCGCTGCCGGCATGGCGGCTATAATGTGTCAAAATTTGCGCAGAGGGAAAGTGCGCCGTAACAGGAGACTTCGGTATCAGTGAATGAACCCTTGAAAGGCGTGGCGAAACGGCCCATTTCAGCCATTGACTGGGCTTTGCCGATTTCTATAATCCGCGCCCTTGCGGCGACTCCACCCTTGTCGAAAGTGGTTTCGGCCTGATTTGGCCGGGGTTCTGGATTTCGTGCGCTCAGAACACTAACGAATTCAGCAGCTTAGGCCAGATGGCCTAAGGGACCAAGGAGCAGCCCGTGGCGCGCATTGCCGGCGTCAATATCCCAACCCAAAAGCGGGTCGAAATCGGCCTTCGTTACATCCACGGCATCGGCGCAGCCAAGGCCAGGGAGATTTGCGACAAAATCGGCATCGGGGAGGAGCGCCGCGTGGGCGATCTGACGGATGCGGAAGTGATCCAGATCCGCGAGACCATCGACCGCGATTACCTGGTGGAGGGCGACCTCCGCCGTGAAGTGGCCATGAACATCAAGCGGCTCATGGACCTCGGCTGCTATCGAGGTTTGCGCCATCGCCGGGGCTTGCCGGTGCGCGGCCAGCGCACGCATACGAATGCTCGTACCCGCAAGGGTCCCGCCAAGGCGATTGCCGGCAAGAAGAAGGTGACGAAGTAAATGGCTGCCGAAAAAAAGGGCGCCGGCCGGGCCCGCAAGAAGGAAAAGAAGAACGTGGTGCAAGGCGTGGCCCATGTCGCCGCAACCTTCAACAACACGATCATCACCATTACCGATACGGCGGGGAACGCGATTTCGTGGTCCAGCGCCGGCACGATGGGCTTCAAGGGCTCGCGCAAATCGACGCCCTATGCGGCGCAGGTCGCCGCGGAAGATGCCGCCAAGAAGGCGGTCGAACACGGCATGCGCACCCTGGACGTGGAAGTGAGCGGACCCGGATCGGGCCGCGAATCCGCGCTACGCGCGCTGCAGGCGGTGGGATTAACCGTCACCTCCATCCGCGATGTGACACCTATCCCGCACAACGGCTGCCGTCCGCCTAAACGCCGGCGCGTGTAAGGAGCGCCGGCCCGGAAAAGTGGGAACCGGTTTTCCTTAAGGCCGCGCGACCAAACAAACAGGAGCATCAGCCAGCAAAGGTGTGAAGCGGTTTTGCGAAGGCTGTGCGACCAACAAAAGAGTTCGTGACTAGAGTTCGGACCTAGCAACCCGTCGAACGAATTGGGCGTGATCCGACACGTCCGGGAAACGATGAGGAAACAGATGATCTTTCAAAAGAACTGGCAGGAATTGATCAAGCCGCAAAAGTTGCGGGTAGAGGGCGGGCACGATGCCGGCCGCTCCGCCACGCTGGTTGCGGAACCGCTGGAGCGGGGCTTCGGCCTTACGCTTGGTAATGCGCTTCGCCGCGTGCTCCTGTCGTCGCTGCAGGGCGCGGCGATCACCTCGATTCAGATCGAGGGTGTGCTGCACGAATTCTCCTCCATCCAGGGCGTGCGCGAGGACGTGACCGATATCGTCCTCAACGTGAAGCAGATCGCGCTGCGGATGCATGCAGAGGGCCCCAAGCGTCTGGCCCTACGTGCCACCGGGCCTGGTGAAGTGAAGGCGGGCATGATCACGCAGATCGCCGATGTCGAAATCCTCAATCCCGATCTCGTCATCTGCACGCTGGACGAGAAGGTGGATTTCCGCATGGAGCTGATGGTCGCCAATGGCAAGGGGTATGTGCCGGCCGACCGCAACCGCCCGGAAGACGCGCCCATCGGACTGATTCCGGTGGATTCGCTGTTCTCGCCGGTGAAGAAAGTTTCGTACCGCGTCGAGAACACCCGCTCGGGTGAATCGCTCGATTACGACAAGCTCACGATGACGGTGGAAACCAATGGCGCGGTCACGCCGGATAACGCGGTGGCGTATGCCGCGCGCATCCTGCAGGACCAGCTCCAGGTGTTCATCAACTTCGAGGAGCCGCGCGAGCGCGTGCTGGAGGAATCCAAGCCCGATCTCGCTTTCAACCCCGTGTTGCTCAAGAAGGTGGACGAACTGGAGCTCTCTGTGCGTTCGGCCAACTGCCTCAAGAACGACAACATCGTCTACATTGGCGACCTCATCCAGAAGACGGAGGCGGAGATGCTCCGCACACCGAACTTCGGCCGCAAGTCGCTGAATGAGATCAAGGCGGTGCTGGCGGAGATGGGCCTTCATCTCGGCATGGAAGTGCCGGGCTGGCCGCCGGAGAACATCGAGGATCTGGCAAAGCGTTACGAGGACCAGTATTAGGAACGATGGCCGGCTCGCGGTTACGCTGGCCGGCCATGACAGGGGTTTAGAATGCGCCATCGCAATGCCGGACGAAAACTCGGCGTCACCACACAGCACCGCCATGCCATGTTTGCCAACATGGCCGCGGCGCTGATCAAGCACGAGCAGATCAAGACGACTCTGCCCAAGGCGAAGGAGCTTCGCCCGGTTGTGGAGAAGCTGGTGACGCTCTCGCGCAAGAACGATCTGGCTTCGCGTCGCCTTGCGTTGTCCCGCATCCGTGACGAAGCGCAGGTGAAGAAGCTGTTCGAGGTGATCGGCCCGCGTTATGCCAATCGCCCAGGCGGCTACACCCGCGTGCTGAAGGCCGGCTTTCGGTATGGCGATAACGCGCCGCTGGCGTTCATCGAGTTCGTGGATCGCGATCCCCACGCCAAGGGACAGGATTCCGGCCCGGTGATGTCGGGCGGGGAAGCAGCCGAGGAGTAATTCTCGCGCGAGTACGTTGAAAAAATTTGGGAGGGCGGTTCGCAAGGGCCGCCCTTTTGCATTCGAGGATGACGAGATGATCAATCGCAGCATGGTGATCGCAGGCGTGATCGGCGGGCTGGTTTCGCTGGCCGGCTACCAGATCGTATCGAACACATCGCAACCCAGCATGGCGCAGCCGAGCACGAAGACCGTTCCGCCAAGCGCGCCAAGCATGAAGGCGCTGCCGCAAGCCGCGACAGCCGTTCCGCAGAGCGCGGCGCAGGTGCAGCTGACCTTCGCGCCGATCGTGCGGCGGGTCGCGCCGGCGGTGGTGAATGTCTATTCGCGCTCGGTCGTCCGCCAGCAGGTCAACCCGCTGTTCGCCGATCCGCTGTTTCAGCAGTTCTTCGGTGCCTCCCCCGAAATGCGTCAGCGGGTGCAGCAATCGCTGGGCTCAGGCGTCATCGTGCGCCCGGACGGCGTCATCATCACCAATCGCCACGTCATTGAGGGCGGCCAGGACATCGTGGTGGTGCTGGCCGACAAGCGTGAATTCAAAGCGCGGGTGCTGTTATCTGACGCGCGCACGGATCTCGCCGTGCTGCGCATCGATATGCACGGCGAACACCTGCCCACCATCCAGTTCGGCGACAGCGACCGCGTGCAGGTGGGCGATCTCGTGCTTGCCATCGGCGATCCGTTCGGCATCGGCCAGACGGTGACAATGGGCATCGTGTCGGCGCTGGCGCGCACCCAGATTAGCGGCAGCGACTATCAATTCTTCATCCAGACGGATGCCGCCATCAATCCCGGTAATTCCGGCGGCGCGCTGGTGACCACAGACGGCAAGCTGGCCGGCATCAACACCGCCATCGTCTCGCGCACCGGCGAGAACGCCGGCGTTGGCTTCGCGATTCCGGCAAATCTGGCGCGGCGGGTGGTGGAAGGGGCGCTGGGCGGCGGCTTCAAGGTGCCGTGGATCGGCGCAAGCGGGCAAGCCGTGACAAGCGATGTCGCACAGGGCATCGGTCTGGGGCGGCCGGGCGGGGTCATTTTGAAGAGCGTTTATCCCGGCGGGCCTGCTGCCAACGCGGGTCTGCACACCGGAGATGTCGTTCTCGATGTGGATGGTGCGTCGGTGGACGATATGCAGAGCCTCAACTATCGGATCGCCACGCACAAGCCTGGCGATATTGTGCACCTGCATGTTCGCGCCAGCGGCAGCACGCGCGATATTGATGCAAAACTTGCGTTGCCGCCGGAGAATCCCCCGCGAAGCGTGACGACAATCAGCGGCCGGAATCCGCTGACCGGCGCAAAGGTGGAGAACCTGTCACCCGCAGTGAACACCGAACTGCAGCTCGATCTGATGGCACACGGCGTGGTGGTGCTGTCGGCGGGCGATTCCATTGCGGCCCAGCAGGGATTCCAGCCCGGCGATATCGTGCGCGCCATCAACGGCGCCGAGATTCATTCCGTGGCCGAACTGAACCGCGCGCTCGCCAACGCCGGCGGCCAGTGGGACATGATCATCGACCGCGGCGGTCAGCAGATTCACGTGACCTTGGCGGGCTGATCTGCCACACGCGGAGCATTCCGGTTAGACTGCGGCAATGTCGGATTTATTCGAAGCTGGAGGATTGCCGGACGATGCGCCGCGGCCGCTGGCGGATCGCTTGCGGCCGAAGACGCTTGCCGAGGTCGTCGGACAGGATCACCTGACCGGACCCGATGGTCCCATTGGCAGAATGGTCGCGAATAACCGGCCACACTCCATCGTCCTCTGGGGACCACCCGGTACCGGCAAAACCACCATCGCGCGGCTGCTGTCCACGGCGTTCCAGCTCCACTTTGTGCAATTGTCTGCCGTGTTCTCCGGCGTCGCCGATCTCAAGAAGACCTTCGAGGCCGCGCGCCAGCGCCGCAAGACGGGGCAGGGCACACTCCTCTTCATCGATGAGATCCATCGCTTCAACCGCAGCCAACAGGACTCGTTCTTGCCGGTGGTGGAGGACGGCACAGTCGTTCTTGTCGGCGCCACGACAGAGAATCCATCCTTCGAACTGAACGGCGCGTTGCTCAGCCGCGCACAGGTGCTGGTGCTGCGAAGGCTCGACGATGCGGCGCTTGAAACGCTGCTCGAACGGGCGGAAGAATTCTACAAACGCAAACTTCCGCTCACGGACGATGCACGACAGACTCTGCGCGCGATGGCGGACGGCGATGGCCGCTATCTGCTCAATTTGGCGGAGGAAGTCGCCGCGCTGAAAACCACCAAGCCGCTCGATTCCACGGCGTTGGTTGCAGCGGTGCAGAAGCGCGCGCCGCTCTACGACAAGTCGCGCGAGGAGCACTACAATATCATCTCGGCGCTGCACAAATCGATCCGCGGCAGCGATCCCGACGCCGCGCTCTACTGGCTTGCGCGGATGTTGGCCGGCGGGGAGCAGCCACTCTACATCGCACGGCGGCTGGTGCGCGCCAGCGTGGAGGATATCGGCCTCGCCGATCCGCAGGCCGTGGTGCAGGCGATTGCGGCAAAGGACGTGTATGACTTCCTGGGGTCACCCGAAGGCGAGATTGCGCTGGTCCAGTGCGTTCTCTACCTGGCCAGCGCACCCAAATCGAATGCCGTGTATCAGGCACAAGGCGCAGCAATGAAGGCAGCCGGTGAATACGGTTCGCTCATGCCGCCGGCGCATATTCTCAATGCGCCGACCAAGCTGATGAAAAAGCTCGGCTATGGCAAAGGCTACGAATACGATCATGCGGCGGAAGACGCCTTCTCCGGCCAGAATTACTTTCCCGATGGCATGGAGCGTCAGAATCTGTATCAGCCGAAAGACATCGGCTTCGAACGCGAAATCCAGAAGCGGCTGGAATACTGGGCCAAGTTACGAGCAAAGCGAGGTCAGGGGGAATGATCACCGCACCGGTGCGGCAATTCCTGATCCTGAAGCTATCCATTTCGCGTCAGTTTGCGCAGGCGCCTGCCGCGCAAAACCGCAAACGGGACAAAACCGGCGCGCACAATGGCACGCCGGCTGGCGATGTTGGACGGCATCGTGTCGATATGAATCGCGCGATAGCGTGACGTCGCGGAACAACTTACCGTCGCGCGCAACAGCGCTGTGGCAAGGCCTCGGCCGCGCATTTCGGTGCGGGTCAGCAAGGGACCAAGCACACACGCAGTGGATTCAATCGGATATCGCGGAGAATGCTCCGTCGCCCAAAGGGAAGAGACGAAACGGCCGTCACGGACAAATCCGAACAAGGCGCGGCTTCCGCTGGCGAGCTTGAGCACCGCTCTCAGGGCGCCCGCCCAACCGAACTCACGTCGCAAAAGTTCGAGATGCGTCAGCCCGCCAAAAAGACCCGCCAGCGCCACGAAGGTGACCCCGTCCGGCGTGACGTAGCCGCCCGGCTGCGGTTCGAGGCGATAAATATACTGAATATCCGTCATGCGTTGCGGCGGCGCAGGCAATGCCAAAAATAGGCGGCTTCTTCAGTCCCACGCTGCAGATCGAGCCCGATGTTGTGCAGTGGCGCACGAACCCATTGGCGAGGGTGGACCAGGATGTAAAGCAAGCTCGGCGAATCCGACATTGCTTCAATCGGTGACCGTGGATGCCACCAGCGCGGCGCGGGCCGATCGCTGACGCGGGCCGTTACCGCTCCCATCAGCCGGGGCTCACTTGTTTCTGCCAGGATGGCGAATTCGTCCATCAATGGACGATCGATAATTTGACTGTTCCTGATGCAAAATCGCCGATTCAGAAAATCCCCATGCGCGGCGACCGTACGCGGAAACTCTCCCGTGGCATCTCGAAATCGCATGACATTGCGGCGAAATTCATCGCGCATAGCCGGCACATGTGCTTCGACTTCCTCGGCACTACGCAGTCCGTGACGTTTTGCAAAGGTCGCGAGTTCTTCGAAGTGATAACCGGCTTCGCTTCCCTGTGCACGGACGCGCTGGGCCAGCGAGCGATCGAGGGTGGATAGCCCGAAATAATAGGTTCCGCGCACACCTTCAGCCGCGGCAATATCGAACATTCGCGCCGCTCCGGGCGCATCGCTGTCTATATCAACGCGCAGTACGCAGGTCTGTTCGGGCGGTAGACACCCTGCGATGACATTCGACGCGAAAGCTTCGACCGTGGAAAACGTATAGCCTTTGGCAGCAATGCTACGCAGCAACTCGCGGTACTCCGCCAATCGGTCCGGCATCACAAGGCTCTGGTAGAGATGCCAGGCGATGCTACGCAGCGCACTCACGCGGAGGCTCCGTCAGGAGCCCACAGCCACCTCACGCGGTACGGCTGAAAACCGCATCGTTCTTTGAAGGTGCGCATGCCGGCGCTAGCGCCAATGTAGGTGTCATACATGATCCAAAGCGGATGACCGTCACGTGGTTGCTCCATGGCGAAGTGCGAAACGAGTTCGGACAGCAGAAGGTACATGATGCCATCCTCCAGCCGATCATGTTCTCCGAAAAACCGGGCAAGCAGGGCGACATCTCCCAAGCTTGATGCGTGGCAATAAGCGCGAAGCGTCCTCTCGGCATCGAAAATGCCGAAGAAGGGAGATCGCTGTTGGCAATATCGCGCAACGACCACAGCATCGGTGTAAGAAGGTGATAGTGGCAGACCCTGGCGGTGAGGGGATGATCGGTTGATCGCGAGAATGCGATCGACGTGATCGCTTCCATTGATGGGCGCGAATCTGTAGCCACGATCGAGGGCCCGTTTACGCCGCCGCCGACTGGCGCGAAAGCGCGGCTCGGCAAACGGATCGGCCGCGGGAACGGAGACCGGCAGCAAGGCAACTCCGAACGTCTTATTCCTCAGAAAGGGCAGGCGGCGGTGCGGCTTGGTGAAAGTGGCGTAAGCGGCCGATGCTTCCTCGCCGCCGTATAAGCGGAGTTCGATCGGCCGTGATCGCGCCAATTGGACCGTCATGCGCAACTGCTCGATCAGGTTCGGGATATCCATGAGTCGCCGCCTCGGACGCAGCAGGGTACGCCGAGGCAATACTGCGCAACATGTTCCCGGGGAATACCAAGCTGGAATCTGCTATAGGGTTTCGCAGTCGTTGCTGGTTCTATCATGCCCATCACAATTCTTGTCGCAGTTGCACTCGGCGGCGCGATCGGTTCGCTGGCACGCTATTTCGTCGCTTCAGCCGTCCAATCGCCTGTGACGCAATTTCCCTGGGGTATTTTCGTCGTGAACGTTTCGGGTGGATTTCTGATGGGGATCATTGTTGAGCTCTCGGCCCTGAAGCTCAATATCTCGCCGGAACTGCGTGCATTTCTGACCATAGGCGTGCTGGGCGGCTACACCACCTTTTCTACCTTCTCTCTGGATAGCGCGCTGCTGATTGAACGCGGCGCCTGGGCCAGCGCGGCGGCCTACATGGCCGGCTCGGCGATCCTTTCGGTTCTCGCGCTGTTCGCCGGCCTCTGGATCGTGCGCGCGATCTGATGGCCGAGAGCGCGACCGTGGACATGGAAGACAATGGCATCCGACTGGATCGTTGGTTCAAGCGGCATTACTCGGCGATCGCCCACGGCGCGTTGGAGAAGTTGCTGCGCACCGGGCAGGTGCGGGTGGACGGAAAGCGCGCCAAGGCAAGCGACCGGTTATCCACAGGCCAGGTACTACGCCTCCCCCCGCAATTGCAGGCGAAGGGTGTGGCTCAGGCGCAGGCTTCCACAGACAAATCCACAACCCACAAATCGCTCACAGACCGAGAGAAGAAAGGAGCGGAAGCGCTTGTGATCCATAAGGATTCTTCTGTTCTCGTCTTCAACAAGCCACCGGGTCTGGCGACCCAGGGCGGCAGCGGCATCACGAGGCATGTTGACGGCCTGCTGGAGCATCTGAAATTCGGCAAGAAGCAGAAGCCGCGGCTGGTCCACCGGCTGGATCGGGATACTTCGGGCGTGCTGGTGGTGGCCCGCACCGTACCGGCGGCGGCTGCGCTGTCGGAATCGCTGCGGCGCCGCGATGCGCAGAAGATCTACTGGGCGCTCACCCGCGGAGTGCCGAAGAAACGCTTCGGCACCATCAAGCTGGCGCTCGCCAAGGAAGGGGGCCGCGGCAACGAAAGAATGGTGGGTGTGGAGCGCGATGCGGAGGAAGCGAAGCACGCCATCACGGACTATATAGTGATCGATCATGTGGGCCACGAATACGCCTGGGTGGCCGCCAAGCCCGTCACGGGACGCACGCACCAGATCCGTGTGCACCTGGCGAGCCTCGGCACGCCTATTGTGGGCGATTTCAAATATGGCGGCGCTGCCGCGCAGCCCACAGGCGAGGTCGAGAACCGGCTCCATCTGCACGCCCGCTCCATCGACATTGCCCATCCCGATGGCGGACGCCTCGAGGTAACCGCCCCGCTTCCGCCGCATATGCAGAAGACCTGGAAGTTTCTAGGCTTTGCCGAAAACGAAGCCCGCGATCCATTTCCATCGAGACGCAAATGAAGCAACCGCCGAAGCCATCTTTCATCAAGAACTGGCGCGAGATCGAAACAGCCGCCGCGCCGCCGGGCGCCGGAGAGGATTTCGGCTTTGCGTCCGAGTTGGCGACAGCCGCCGGCATCAACCATTTCCGCGTCGCCCATTTGCGGATTCCGCCAGGCCGCCGCGCCTATCCGCCGCTGGCGATGGATGATCTGGAAATCTTCGCTTTCGTGCTGGAGGGCGCGCCGGATTTGTGGGCTGACGGCTATCTGCACCGCCTGAAGGAAGGGCAGGGTGTCGCGCTGAACGCCCGCACCGGCCTTGTGCACTCGCTGATCAACAATTCGGAGGCGGACGCGCGGGTGTTCGTGTTCACCGAGGCTTTCCGGCGCAATTCCCGCGCGGTGCACCCGCTGGAGCCGGCGCTGAAGGAGCAACTCGCCGAATCCGGCATGTGGTGGGACGAGGCGCCCGCGCAAAAGTTGGGCCCGAATGACGGCAAGCCCGGATCGAGCGCGGCGCGCAAGCGGGCGCTGCCGGATTTCGTGGCGCACTGGCGCGATCTGCTGGGCAAGAAAGCCGGGCGCTATCCGAACAGCGACGAGGACCAGACGATCGATGCCCGTTTCGACAACCACGCGCGCTTCTCGCGAATTGCGATGCGCGTGCAGGTGTTGAAGCCCGGCCGTCGCACCAGCTGGCCGCACGCGGAGCGGGACGAAAGCGAGTTCGTGTACGTTGTATCCGGCGCCGTCGATGCATGGAACGATGGCTGGATCACGCCGATGAGCGAGGGCGATTTCATCGGCTGGCAGAACGGCACCGGCGTTACGCATGCGATCCTTAACAACAGCGATGCGGATGCGGTGATTATCGTGGGGGGCGAGCGCTCGCGCTTGGTCAATCAGTACTGGTATCCGTTCCATCCGAAGTACAACAAGCAAATCGGCAAGGCGTACTGGGCCGATCATCCGGTGCCGAAGCTCGGCCCTCATGACGGGTTGCCGGATCGCTTGCGCGAGCGCGTTTCGGCACGATTGCGCCGCTCACCCGTTACTGCCAACGAAGCCGCGCGCAATCTGGGCAAGTTCAAGAAGTGATACTTGCTATCCAAGATTCGTCATCGCCCGGCTTGTCCGGGCGACTCAATTTGTCTTCTGAAATTGGATCACCCGGATTGCTCGCAAGAAGCGCTCGCAACCGTGTGATGACGGTGAGTGTATGAAGCGCTTTTACAAAGAGGTGGCGGCATCCGCGTCGGCGGATGGCGGGTACACCGTTCTGCTGGACGGCAAGGCGGTGAAAACGCCGAAGCGCGTGTTGCTGACCTTGCCCAATCTCCCGCTCGCCGATGCGATTGCCGAGGAATGGCGCACGCAGGGCGAATCCATCGATCCGCAAACCATGCCGCTCACCCGGCTGGCGTTCGCCGCACTGGACGTCGTGACGCCTGAGCGCGAACAGATCGCGCAACAGCTGCTGAAATATGCGCGAAACGATCTGCTCTGCTATCGCGCGGAAGACCCGCCGGAACTGGCGGCGCGGCAGGCGCACGCCTGGGACCCACTGCTCGACTGGGCGGCGGAAACTTACGGTGCACGGCTCAAGGTGGGTTTCGGCATCAAGCACGTGGCGCAACCGGCGGAAGGCATCGCGGAGTTGGAGCAGGCGATTTCCCGTTACGACGAATTTGAACTGGCCACGCTGCACACCGCCACCACCATCACCGGCTCGCTGATCCTCGCGCTGGCGCTGGCCGAAGAAGAATTCAGCGCCCATGAAGCTTTCGCGGCCGCGACCATCGATGAAGCCTTCCAGGCCGAGAAATGGGGCATCGATACCGAAGCCGAGAACCGCCGCCAGCGGCTGCTTTCGGAACTCACCGCCGCCGAACGCTTCCTGCGGCTGCTGGAGACTTGACCCCGGACAGGGGCACACACACTGTCCGCCCACAGAACACGAGCGGGTCGGGCGGGCATGAAGCATATTCTCCAGGAACTGGAAGCGCGGCGAGAGAGGGCGCGCGCAGGCGGGGGGCAAGCGCGCATCAAGGCGCAGCACAGCAAAGGCAAGCTCACCGCGCGCGAACGTCTCGATCTCTTGCTCGATCCGAACTCGTTCGAAGAGTTCGACATGTTCATCGAGCACCGCAACACCGATTTCGGCGCGGACAAGCAGCGCATTCCCGGCGACGGCGTGGTGACCGGGTGGGGCACCATCAACGGCCGCATGGTCTACGTGTACGCGAAAGACTTCACTGTGTTCGGCGGCTCGCTTTCGGAAACGCACGCGCAGAAGATCTGCAAGATTCAGGACATGGCGATGCAGAACGGCGCGCCTGTGATCGGGTTGCTCGACGCCGGCGGCGCGCGCATTCAGGAGGGTGTCGCGTCACTCGCAGGTTACGGCGAAGTCTTCAAGCGCAACGTGCTGGCCTCGGGCGTAGTGCCGCAGATCAGTGTCATCATGGGGCCGTGCGCGGGCGGCGATGTCTATTCGCCGGCCATGACCGACTTCATCTTTATGGTGCGCGATACGAGCTACATGTTCATCACCGGGCCCGAGGTGGTGAAGACGGTGACGCAGGAAGACGTGACACCGGAGGATCTCGGCGGCGCCAAAGTGCACACGAGCAGGTCGGCAGTGGCCGATGGCGCCTACGACAATGACGTGATCGCCATTGAAGAGATTCGCCGGCTTTACGATTTCCTGCCGCTCAACAATCGCGAGAAGCCGCCGCACTGGCCGACCGCTGACGATGCGCGCCGTGAGGAAATGAGCCTCGATACCCTCGTGCCGGAGAACGCAAACAAGCCATACGACATGAAGGAGTTGATCCTGAAGGTTGCCGACGAAGCGGACTTCTTCGAGATCGGCGAGGCGTTCGCGCGCAACATCATCACCGGCTTTGGACGCATCGAAGGCTCGACGGTCGGTGTTGTCGCCAACCAGCCCATGGTGCTGGCGGGCGTGCTCGACAGCGATGCCTCGCGCAAGGCGGCGCGCTTCGTGCGTTTCTGCGACTGCTTCAACATTCCCGTTATTACCTTTGTGGATGTGCCGGGATTCCTGCCCGGTGTGGCCCAGGAGCATGGCGGCATCATCAAGCACGGTGCCAAGCTGCTGTTCGCCTTTACCGAAGCCACTTGCCCGAAAGTGACGGTGATTACCCGCAAGGCGTATGGCGGCGCATACGACGTGATGGCGTCGAAGCACATGCGCGCCGATGTGAACTATGCCTGGCCGTCGGCGCAGATCGCGGTGATGGGTGCGAAAGGCGCGGTGGAGATCATCTTCCGCAACGAACGCGGCAATAAGGACGCCATCGCCCAGCGTACGAAGGAATACGAAGACCGCTTTCTCAATCCATTTGTCGCCGCCTCGCGCGGCTACATCGACGATGTGATCCGTCCGCACTCCACCCGCTGGCGCATCGCGCGTTCTCTTCGCATGCTCCGCAACAAGCAGGTACCGCAGATCTGGAAAAAACACGACAATATACCGTTGTGAGGTGAGGGTGGCTAACTATTGGGCTAGCAAAGACCCTCTTCCCTTCGGCTCCGAAGAGGAACGTCGATCAGCGCCCTACATGGCCTTGTCCGATGTGAAGACGATGGCACTTGGCCTGTCCACAAAACAGGGACAGATCGATATATTCGGTGCGATAGAAATGCTTGGGGGGCTTCAGTATCATTATCAGCAATTTCTGCGGATACGAGAGCGAAAGCTTTCCGGTGCGTTTCCCCTCGACGCACCAGACGAACGCTTCGAGGCTGTCGCTTACATAAATCGCATTGGGCAATTTCGCTATTTTGCAGATTCGAACTTCTGCGAGCAGATCATAGGTCGCTCCGCACTACTTGAAATTCCGGCTTTGGAAAAGTTGCTTCCGTTTCGCCACAAATACACCGCCCATCGAGCTAGAGATAAGCCGCGAGACAGACATGAAGTGGATGATCCGCACGGCGATTACGCGTTGGGGCGATTGGCGGCTCTCTATTGTGTGAGCGAAGGCAGGGTGCTTACCGATCACTCGATTCGTTTGAACTCGCCTCGGCTAGCCCTGTACCGGGAATCATACGTGTTATTCGAGCTGTATCTAGAGGATGATCGCATAACGTTTAATCTTGAGCTGGAGCACGAGACGATGATGGTGGAGGCGAGTGGTTTCGTGCGCAACGTTATTGAGAAGGCAACGCGTCTTCCCAAGGAATAGGTAGAAGTCATCGAACGGCGATTATCTCTCCCCCATGTATGCCCAGCATTCGAGTTCGACGCGGGCATTGAGCGCGAGGCCCGCAGCACCGAAGGCGGAGCGCGCGGGCAAACGGTCCGGCGTGAAGTAGGTGAGATACACGCGGTTGAACGCAGCCCAGTCGTTCATATCGGCCAGCATCACGGTGCATTTGAACACGTCATCGAAGGTGAGATTGCGGGCCTGGAGAACGGCGGCGATGTTCGTCATGGTCTGCCGCGCCTCCGCTTCAAGACCGCCCGGCACCAGTTCCACCTTTCCGGGCAGGTTGCCGAGCGCGCCGGAGAGATAAAGTATCTCGCCAACGCGGACCGCCACGCTGAACGGCAGGCCCGCGGCCTTGGCTTCCGGAGAGGTATAGAATTTCGGCATCGCCGTTCACTTTCGAGGAAATTGCCGCCCGGCTGTATACTACGCGCGGAATGAACGGCAGCGACAGGTTTTCCGGCTCGCCGATAAAAAGATTGCGCGCCATTCATGCAGCTGTTAGGGAGCAGAGGAGCACACCTCCCAAACTTTCCCCGATGATCATTTCGCTCAAGTACAACTATCTCTATATGCGACCGCGCAAAACCGGCAGCAGCACGATCGAGGTGATCCTGTACGAAAATCTCGGTCCGGATGATCTGTTCATAAAAGAAGATCTCCAGATATTGGCGCCCATCGTGAAGCCGGGCGTGGTCATTCCGCAGAACAAGAGGCTCGTCACTCACATCAAGGTTTCCGACATCCGCCACATGATCCGCGACGATATCTGGGACCGGCTCTACAAATTCACCAGCGAGCGCCACCCGTACGAGAAAGCGGTCTCCTACGCCTACTTCAAGCATCGCAACCGTGCACTGCGGAAACATCCGGAATTCGAGGACTGGCTCGATCACGCCGTACGCGTCGGGGAGTACGCGAGCTTCCCGGTGTACTCCATCGACGGCCGTTCAGTCGCGGACGACTACATCCGTCTCGAGAGCATCGAGACCGATATCCGCCGCGTCGGCGAGCGCGTCGGCTTTCCGGTGCCGAAGGTGGTGCCGGTCAGGCGCGCGACCGAGCGCGACGACAAGCGCCCGGCGCGGGAAATCCTGTCGGCCCAGCAGCGGGACATTGTATTTGAACATTGCCGGCCCGAGTTCGAACTTCTGGGTTATGAACGCTGACCAAGGCTCCCAACATCCTTCTGATCATGGCCGACCAGTTCCGCCACGACGCGATTGGCTGCGTCAACGGCTGGATGAAGACACCCAACCTGGACCGGATCTGCCGGACCGGCACGCGCTTCGCCAACACGTTCTCGAATTCCCTGGAATGCGTTCCGGCGCGCTTCAGCTTGGCGACGGGTCTGTATCCCCATCAGACCGGGATATGGACGAATATGCCCATTACCCTGAATCCCGAAGTCGCGAACTGGATGCAGGCCGTCGAGGCTCGGGGATATCGCACGAGCCTGTTCGGCAAGACACATCTCCACCGCACCAAGCGGGATCTGCGCGATGGGCTGCCGCTCATGCACGCCTATGGGTTTCAAACCGTCAGCGAGACCACGGGGCCGCCCGGCAACGCCCGCGTGCTCAGCGACATGACCGCGGAGTGGGAGGCGCGGGGCCTGTGGGATGTCTACAAGGCCGACGCGCATTCCGACGCGGGGCATTTTCAGACTCGTCCGTGGCCTTTGCCGTTTGACCTCTACTACGACGTGTACGTGCCTCAAGCGGCGAGACGATACCTTCGCGATTTGCCGGAAGGCGCGCCGTGGTTTTGTTGTGTCAGCTTCGGCGGCCCACACCCGCCTTATGATACGCCGGAACCTTATGCCAGCCTGTATCGGCCTGAACAGATACCGCCGCCTGCCCCCCGCATGCCCTATGCTGACGAGTCGAAAGGGCTGCTCCAGAACAGAACAGCGAAAACGCGCCTGTCGCCATCTAAAGTGCTCGCGATCAAGGCCAATTATGCCGGGGCCATCACGCTGATCGACGAGCAGATCGGCGAATTGCTTTCAACCGTCGAGGCACGAGGCGAGATGGACGACACACTGATCGTCTTCACCTCCGATCACGGGGAGATGGACGGCGACCAAAGCCTCTTCGGGAAGGGCAACGGCCTCGATCCCGCTGCGAAAGTTCCTTTGATCGTCGTGTCGCCGAGATCGGCCGCGGCAGCGAACGCGACCAGCGCGGTTCTCGTGGAGTTGATGGACGTCGGCGCGACCGTCGCAGACTATGCTGGCGCGGATCTGCCGCGGCTGTCTAACGCCCTCTCGCTGCGTCCCGTGCTCGAGGGCCGGAAAGCGGAGCACCGCGATTTCGTCGTGAGCGAGTTCGAGGAGCACTACATTGTGGTGACGAGGCGGTGGAAGGTCGAATTCAACCCGCGGGTCCGTCCGATGCTGCTTTTCGATAGGCAGAACGACCCCGATGAGCGCAACGATTTGTCGCGCGAACCGGACATGCAAACGGTGTGCGCGGAGCTGGCGGAACTGCTGGAAGCGTTTCTCGCACGGACACCGACTCGCGAGGGCGTTTTCATCGCAAAGCAGCGCAGGCGGCGCGATTGAGGCTCGGCAACGTTGCGTCGGCCATACCGAATCTTGGCTGCTGCTAGCGGCGGTCGTAAAGGCGAAAGCGGTGCAGGTGAACGGTAAAATGTCACAGGAGCGATGGGTCTAAGGTAGGCCGGTTGCGCCTGCGGTCCCCCTCTCTAGGATGTGTTCTCCTCGCGCTTAGGGAGTGCTGTGCGACATGCGTTTCACCTCGTTTTTTCTCGCCGCTTCGCTGACGGCGACCACCGCGCTTGCAGGCGCGCCGCAGTTCCCGCCGCACCCGCTCACCAACGCCGACATCACGGCCGCCGATCTTTCCGCCCGCGACAAGGCGATTGCCGATGATGTGTTCCAGGGCCGCGGACCGGGTACCCCAGCCGGGGAAGCGGCCGCGCAGTGGATCGCCGACGAGATGAAGCGCATCGGGCTGAAGCCCGGCAATCACGGCAGCTGGTTTCAGCCGGTGCCGGCGGTGAACATCGCGCTCGACCCCGCCAAATCGTCGCTCGTCTTCAACACACCCAAGGGCGCGATCGATCCGAAATTCCCGGATGAGGATGTTTACTGGACGCCGCGGTTCAAATCGCCGGATGTGAGCGTGACCAATTCGCCGCTGGTGTTTGTCGGCTATGGCGTGGTCGCGCCCGAGTACAATTGGAACGACTATGCCGGCGTGGACGTGAAAGGCAAAACCGTCGTTATTCTCGTCAACGATCCCGGCAACGAAGACGCCACGCCCGATCCGAAATTCTTCAAGGGCAAAGCGGAAACCTATTACGGCCGCTGGATGTACAAATACGAGGAAGCCGCGCGCCAGGGCGCGGCGGCCGCCATCATTGTGCACGAAACCATTCCGGCGGCGTATGGCTGGCAGGTGGTGCGCAATTCCAATTCCGGCAACAAATCCTGGCTCGATGCACCGGATGGCAATTCTGGCATGGTCCCCATCCAGGGTTGGGTCACGCTCGATACCGCGCGCGATCTCTTCAAGCGCGCGGGCCTTGACTACGATCAGCTGAAAGTTGCCGCCAACAAGCCTGGATTCAAGCCACTGCCGATGACCGGCGAAACCCTCACCGCCCACGCGCACTCCACCATCTCAAAGATGATGACGCGCAATGTGGTGGGTGCGGTGCGCGGGCGCGTGCGGCCGAACGAGTATTTTCTTTACACGGCGCATTGGGATCATCTCGGCCTGAAGCCGGACGTGGCGGGACCGGACAAGATCTACAACGGCGCGGTGGACAACGGCATGGGCCTGTCTAGCATTCTGGAAATCGCGGAGAAATTCGCCAAAACCAAACCTGCGCCGCAACGCTCCGTGGCGTTCATTGCCTGGACGATGGAAGAGCAGGGGCTGCTCGGCTCCGAATATTTCGCCAAGCATCCGCTCTGGCCGCTCAACCACATTGTCGGTGGCATCAATCTCGATGCCAATTCGCCGGAAGGGCGCGCCTACGACATGGTGGTGGTGGGCAACGGCGCCTCGCAATTGGAGGACGTGCTTGCGAAGGCGCTGAAAACACAGGATCGCGTCATCTCGCCCGACCCGGAACCGGAGAAGGGCGCCTTCTATCGCTCCGACCATATCAGCCTGGCAAAAGTGGGCGTGCCGATGCTGTATCCCGGGGGTGGCTACGATCTGCTGAGCGGCGGCACCACCGCCGGACAAGCGGTGCGGGATGAATATCGCACCAGGCATTATCATCAGCCGTCGGACGAATGGCAGGCGAATTGGGATTTGAGCGGACCGGTTTCCGATTTGGAGGTGCTGTATGCGGTGGGCGATCGCCTTGCCAACAGCAATGATTGGCCGAACTGGTACGAGGGCAACGAATTCCGCGCCATCCACGACCAGAGCATGGCGGGGAGGTAGCGGAGTTAAACGATTCCTAACCCGATTTCGGCGATCTTTGGTGCATGAACCGTTCGTCCTTCGGGCTCCGGGGCGCATCGCAGGCGGCGCCCGCACCAACAGTCGCCGTACCCGTCATTCGCGGGGCACGCCCCGCGCAAGTCAGCCTTCGTGTCGGTGCGGACTCCGCGCCGGAAGATGATGCTTCTTCCGTCGATGATGACGTTCGGGCTTGGAAGGCGCAGCGTTCCTTCACGATTCCCTGGAAACAGCTTTGTCTGATGGCGAGCATCTGCTTCGGCATTGCGTCTTTCGTGCTGCCCGACGACGTGAACAGAGGCGTCAATTGGCTGCTCTATGGGCTGACGGCCATGAGCTTCTGGGTGTGGTTCAAGGGACGGCGGGCTCGCGCAAAGTCGTAAGCGCTCACCAAGCCGTTTACGAACCCAGGATGACGCCTTAGAACCATCCACCACAACCCAATCAGGACTCGGGTGTTCAGCAAAATCCTCATCGCCAATCGCGGCGAGATTGCCTGCCGCGTGATCAAGACCTGCCGCAAAATGGGCATTGCGACGGTGGCGGTCTATTCCGACGCCGATCAGGACGCGCTGCACGTGGAAATGGCGGACGAAGCGGTGCGCATCGGCCCTCCGCCTTCCGCGCAGTCCTATCTGCAGATCGAACGCATCATGCAGGCGTGCAAGGATACCGGCGCGCAGGCGGTGCATCCGGGTTACGGCTTCCTCTCGGAGCGCGAGGCTTTTGCCGAAGCCCTCGCGACAGTGGGCGTTACCTTCATCGGTCCGAATAACAATGCCATTGCGGCGATGGGCGACAAGATCGAATCCAAGAAGCTCGCCCTTGCCGCCAACGTAAACACCGTCCCGGGCTATGTCGGCGAACTCCGCGACGAGTCACACGCCAGACAAATTGCGAAGCAGATTGGCTATCCTGTGATGGTCAAGGCCTCGGCCGGCGGGGGCGGTAAGGGCCTGCGCATCGTCCATAAGGAAAGTGAGCTCGCGCAGGCCATCCAGTCTTCGCAAAACGAGGCGCGCGCCAGCTTTGGCGACGATCGCCTGTTCATCGAGAAATTCGTCACCGAGCCGCGCCACATCGAGATCCAGGTGCTGGGCGACAAGCACGGCAATGTGATTTACCTGGGCGAGCGGGAATGCTCGATCCAGCGCCGGCACCAGAAAGTGATCGAGGAAGCACCGTCACCTTTCCTCGACGAGAAGACGCGGCGGGCGATGGGCGAGCAAGCGGTCGCGCTTGCCAAGGCCGTCGGTTACGACAGCGCCGGCACGGTCGAATTCATTGTCGACAAGGATCGCAATTTCTATTTCCTCGAAATGAATACGCGCCTGCAGGTCGAGCATCCTGTGACCGAACTGATCACTGGGCTCGATCTGGTCGAGCTGATGATCCGTTCCGCAGCCGGCGAGAAGCTGCCGATCAGGCAAGTGGACGTAACGCTGAACGGCTGGGCGATCGAATCTCGGGTTTATGCGGAAGATCCGTATCGCGGATTCCTGCCCTCAACCGGCCGTCTGGTCCGTTACCGTCCGCCGCCGGAAGGCACGTGGGATAGCGTGAGGGTGCGCAACGACACCGGTGTGTATGAGGGCGGTGAGATTTCCGTGTTCTACGATCCGATGATTGCCAAGCTCTGCACCCATGCGCCCACGCGCGAACGGGCTATCGAGGCAATGGGTGAGGCGCTGGACGAATTCCGCATTGAGGGCATCAACCACAACATCGATTTCGTGAACGCCATCATGCACAACAGCCGCTTTCGCGAAGGCGACCTGTCCACCGCCTTCATCGCGGAAGAATATCCGGACGGATTCCATGGCCGCCCGTTGGATGCCGAACTCACCCGCCGGTTTGTTGCGGCGGCTCTTATCGTGAAGCTCGCGCGTACCAAACGGGCCAGCGAGATCTCCGGCACGCTCAACGGACCGCATGACGCATCTGAAGACCTGGTGGTGACGATCGGAAACC
>DATAVW010000059.1:0-17839 GCA_036267515.1 Rhizomicrobium sp. | reverse complement strand
CGTATCCGTCATCCTGTTGATTTTCGTGATTCCGCAATTCGAGTCCCTGTTCAAGGGCTTCGGCGCGGATTTGCCGGCATTTACCCAGATGGTCGTGAACATGTCGAAGTTCATGCAGCATCAAGGCTGGATCGTAGGGCTCACCATTGGTGGGGCGATTTATACTTTTATATATTTCCACAAGCGATCGAGGAATATGCGGCGCACAATAGACCGCGCTGCGCTGAAATTTCCGATCATCGGACCAATTTTGGTTAAATCTGCTATTGCTCGGTTTGCACGGACGCTTTCCACCATGTTCGCTGCAGGCGTACCTCTGGTTGAGGCGATGCAGTCGGTAGCAGGAGCCACCGGTAACATCGTCTATGAAGAAGCCACGCTGCGCATGAAGGACGAAGTGGCCACCGGTCAACGCCTGCAACGCGCCATGGAAAACACCGCACTGTTCCCAAACATGGTGGTGCAAATGATTGCAGTAGGTGAAGAATCCGGATCTCTGGACACCATGTCGGGCAAAGTCGCGGAGTTCTACGAAGCCGAAGTCGACAACGCCGTCGACAGCATGTCGAGCCTCATGGAGCCGCTTATCATGGCGGTTCTTGGCGTACTGGTCGGCGGCATGGTCATCGCCATGTATCTGCCCATCTTCAAACTCGGCTCGGCGATTTAAGTCGTCTTTCGGTCGTCCGACCGCTATCGTTGTTTAGCCCATGCTGGACGACGTCGCACAGCTCTATTCATCCAACCCAGCGCTCTTCGCGGGGTCTGCGTTTCTCTTGGGCTTGATGATCGGCAGCTTCCTCAATGTCGTCATCTACCGGCTGCCGATCATTCTGGAACGGGAATGGCAGACCCAGGCGGCCGAGGTCCTCGCGGCCAGCAACGAGCCCACGGTGGTTGCCGCCCCCCCCGAGCGCTTCACCCTAAGCACCCCCCGCTCCGCCTGCCCGAAGTGCAAGGCACCCATCACGCCCCTGCAGAACATCCCGGTGGTGAGCTGGCTGGTCCTTCGCGGTCGGTGTGCCTCGTGTAGGGCCAAAATCTCCGCCCGCTATCCGGTGGTGGAACTGAGCACGGGCGTGCTGTCGGCCTGGGTGGTCTGGCATTTTGGATTTGGTGCCGCGGCTGCCTGCGGACTGCTCATCACCTGGGCGCTCATCGCGCTCACCGGGATCGATATCGACCATCAGCTGCTGCCCGACAACATCACCCTGCCGCTGATGTGGGCCGGCCTCGTAGCCGCCATTGTCCTAGGTCCAACGCTCGGCGTCGCGCTCCCGGTGGCCCCCAAAGATGCCATCATCGGTGCCGCTGCGGGCTATGTGAGCCTGTGGCTGATCTTCCACCTGTTCAAGCTCGTCACGGGCAAAGAAGGCATGGGCTATGGGGACTTCAAGCTCTTCTCCGCTCTGGGCGCCTGGCTGGGCTGGAAACTCCTGCCGCTGGTCATCGTGCTGTCCGCGGCAACCGGCGCGGTTCTGGGAATCCTCATGATTGCGCTGCAAGGCCGCGATCGACGCGCGCCCATGCCCTTTGGCCCATTTTTGGCCGCCGCAGGATGGCTGGCCATGATGTACGGCGAGCCGCTGCTCAGCGGTTATCTGCGCATATCGGGCCTCAGGCACTGAATCCGTGGCGCCGCGCCTGCGAATCGGCCTCACCGGCGGCATCGCAAGCGGCAAGAGCACGGTCACCCAGCGCTTCGCAGAACTCGGCGTTCCGGTGATTGATGCCGATGTGGCCTCACGCAGCGTCGTCGAACCCGGAAAACCCGGTTTGAGCCAAGTCGTTGACCGCTTCGGCCCGAGCGTCCTCGATGCCCAGGGACACTTGGATCGGCGCGCCCTGCGAGCCCTGATTTTCAAAGATTCCGCGTCGCGGCATGCTCTCGATGCCATTTTGCATCCTCTCATTCGCGCCGAGATGGAACTTAAGGCGGCCGCGGCGCGCGGCCCATATATCGTGATGGCCATTCCCTTGCTCATCGAGGGCGGCAACGCGCGCGCACGCGTGGATCGCGTGCTCCTCGTCGATGTCGACGAAACGCTGCAAATCCAGCGAGTTCAAGCGCGAGACGGCGGCTCGCTCGAGCAAGCCCGTGCAATTCTCGCGTCGCAGGCCGGCCGCGCCGCACGCCTGGCCGAGGCGGATGATGTGCTGTTGAACGCGGGCAGCGTCGCGGATTTGCGCCACGCGGTCGATCGTTTGCACGAGCAATATCTGCAGTTGGCGAAATCCAAGGTTTACCCTGAGGGTGAGGTTGGCTCACAATAGGGCCATGAACTCTTACCCAGATATTTCTCCCGAGGTAGAGCCGGAAGCCGCGCCCGTCGTTTACGAGCAGCCCCTCAATGAGCGCATGCGCACTTTTCTGCGCCTCGAGTTTCTCTACACGCAGGCCACCTATCACAGTGAATCGCCGAGTCCTTGGAGCGCCCGCGCCGCCGTCTCCAGTTTGCTCGAGATCCTGGCCATCACCGCGCGCGGCGATTCGCGCATGGATGTGCTGAAGGAACTCGAGCGGCAGGTGAACGTGCTGCGGGAATATCAATCCAAAACCGGCGTCGATCCGGCGCGCTTGAAGTCGCTCATGTCCAATCTGGTCAAGCTGCGCAATGACCTGTCTTCCATCGGCGGCAATTACATGGCGCCGCTGCGCGACTCGGAATTCCTGAGCGCCGTGAAACATCGCAGCGCCATCCCGGGCGGCACCTGCGATTTCGACCTGCCGGATTATTCCTACTGGTTGAATCGTCCGGTGGAGGTCCGCGCGGCAGAATTCGACAGCTGGCTCACCCTGATTCGGCCGCTGTGCGACAGCATCGCGGAACTGCTTTGGCTGACCCGGCAGAATGCGAAGCGCAAGTCCGAGGTGGCGGTCGGCGGCATCTTCCAACTGCAGTTCGATCGGGAAAATCCGTGCCAGTTGGTTCGCATCACCCTGCCCGCCGACACGGACCTGTTTCCGGAGATGAGCGGCAACCAGCATCGCTGCACCATTCGCTTCTTGAACTGGCTCGATGCGGCCGCGCGTCCCGCGCACATCGAAGTTGATGTGCCGTTTCTCTTGACCTGCTGCGGCTAAATTTAAGTTCGGAAATTCGATGGCGACGATCGTCAAGTGTCCTACCTGCCGGCGCGATGTGGAATTCTCGCCGGCGTCGCAGTACCGGCCATTTTGCAGCGATCGGTGCCGCTTGATCGATTTGGGCGCGTGGCTGACCGAGCAGCACAAGATCCCGGACGAGCCCGGAACCACGGAAGATCAGATACCAGACTCGGCCGAGGAACCCTAAGCGCGTGCAGCCCGAATTCTGGCTCGATCGATGGCGCAACGCGCAGATCGGCTTTCATCAAGCGGCCGTCGATAAGCATCTGAAGACCTATTGGCCGACGCTCAACCTGGCTCCGACCAGCCGCGTGTTCGTGCCCCTGTGCGGCAAGAGTCTCGATTTGCTGTGGCTTCGAGAGCGCGGCCATTCGGTGGTCGGCGTGGAACTGTCTCCCATCGCTGTTGAAGCGCTGGTCACGGAGCACGGCATCCCCGCGCGGCGCCGCGTCCTCGCCGATTTCGATCTCTATGAAGCGGACGGCCTCACGTTGTTTCGCGGTGATTTCTTCAAGCTGACCCCCGCGGTGCTGGGCAGCGTCGACGCAGTATTGGATCGCGCCGCCCTGATCTCTTGGACACCGGCGGCGCGCGCCTCGTACGTTGAGCAGCTCACCTCCCTCACGCAGCCTGGCACCCAAACCTTGCTCATCGCCGTCGAGTATCCCGAGGCACAGATGAGCGGTCCGCCCTTCCCGCTGACGCGCGAGACCATCGAAGACCTCTATTCGGCGCGCTTTTCAATCGAGCAACTCGGCCGCCACGACATCTTGGAGCTCGAGCCCCGGCTCAAGGCCCGGGGCTTGAGTGAATTGCGCGAGGTCTGCTATCGCCTCACCAAAAAATGATCACAACGAACAGGCTGACACTTCATGACCGACTCTCGTAATTCGGGACGCTACTTGGCGCCGGCATTGGTCGCCTGCGCGGTGGCCACCGGGGCCAGCGCCGCGGAACTCACCATCGATCGCTTGTTCGACGTGCCGCCGTTGGCGGGGCCGACCATCGTGGGGTTGAAGATCTCGCCCGACGGGACGCGCGTGACCTATCTTAAGGGCAAGGCAGACGACAAAGACCGCCTGGACTTGTGGGAATACAACATTCACGACCGCCAGGAGCGCGTGCTGGTCGACTCCAAGGCACTCGCCCCCGCGCCCGAGAAGCTCTCGGACGAGGAACGGGGGCGGCGCGAACGGCAACGGACCGCGGCGCTTTCGGGCATCTTGGAGTATTCCTTCTCCCCTAAAGGCGATGCGCTGCTGTTTCCGCTGAACGGCAAGCTGTACTACTACCAGCTCGCCACTGCGAAAAAAGCGCCCGCGGTGCAATTGATCGACACGCGCGGCTTTGCGACCGACGCGACCGTCTCGCCGGCCGGCGGCCTGGTCGCCTACGTTCGCGATCAGAATCTTTACAGTTATGACCTCGGCGCCCAGCAGGAAAAGGCGCTGACCACGGATGGCGGCGGCGCCATCAAAAACGGCATGGCCGAGTTCGTTGCTCAGGAGGAGATGGATCGCAGCACCGGTTATTGGTGGGCACCCGACGGACGGCACATTGCCTTCGCGCGCGTCGATGAAACGCCGATTAAGGTGACTGAACGCTTCGAGATCGCCGCCGACAACGTGGCGACCTTTGCGCAGCGCTACCCCACCACGGGCGGCCCCAATGTCTTGGTGCGCCTCGGCGTCATCGACGTGACAAGCGGCGCCGTCACCTGGATCGACCTAGGATCCGATCAAGACATCTATCTTGCCCGCGTCAACTGGCTGCCCGACGGCAAAACCCTCGCCGTGCAGCGCGAAGCCCGCAACCAGCGCAAGCTGGACCTGCTGTTTGCCGACATCGACACCGGCAAGACCCGCGTGGTCTTGACCGAAACCAGCAATACCTGGATCGACCTCAACGACGAGTTGACCTTCCTGAACAAGTCGCACGAGTTCATCTGGGGCTCGGCCCGCGACGGCTACACGCATTTGTATCTGTACGATACCGACGGCCATCTGATCCGGCAATTAACGGCGGGACAGTGGGTGGTCGATGACTTCCGCAAGCGCGCCGTCTTGGGGCTGAATGAAAAAACCCGCACCGTGTATTTCTCCGCCACTGAAAAGAGTCCGACCGAGCGGCATCTCTACAGCACGTCGCTCGACACCCCCGACCCGCACCGGGTGCACCGCATCACCCAAGAGGCGGGCGTGCATGGCATCTCCATGTCGCCCGATGCGCGCTTCTACCTCGACAATTTCACCAGCAACGCCCAACCGCCGCAGGTCGGCCTGCATGCCGCGGACGGCAGCCTGACCGCGTGGCTGTCGGAAAATCGCCTGGGCGCGGACCACCCGGACGCCCCTTATCTACCTGACAATTCCATCCCGGAGATCGGCACGCTCACCGCGGCCGACGGCCAAACGCTGTACTACCAACTGTTCAAGCCGCTGCATTTCGATCCCGCCAAGCGCTACCCCGTCATCGTCGATGTCTATGGCGGCCCCGGCATACAGCGAGTCATCAATAATTGGCACGGCAACTCATTCACGCAGATTCTCACCCGCGCAGGTTATGTCGTGTTCATGCTCGATAACCGCGGCAGCGCGCATCGCGGCACGGCGTTCCAAAATCCCATTCACGACCGGATGGGCGATGTCGAGGTCATCGACCAGGTGCAGGGCGCGCGTTGGCTGGGCGCTCAAAGCTTCGTGGATCCGGCACGCATCGGCGTATGGGGTTGGAGCTACGGCGGATACATGACGCTCAATTTGATGTTCAAAGCACCCGACGTGTTCCGCGCCGGCGTGGCCGGTGCCCCGGTCACGGATTTCACGCTGTACGACACCCACTACACGGAACGCTACCTGGATCGGCCTCAAGACAATGCCGCCGGCTATGCGGCGAGTTCCGTGCTGCCCTACGCCAAAGATCTCAAGGGCCCTCTGCTGGTGATGCACGGCATGTCCGACGACAATGTGCTCTTCCTGAACAGCACCAAACTCTTTCGCAAGCTGCAGGACCTGGATAAGCCCTTTGACGTGATGGTGTACCCGGGGGCAAAGCACGGCCTCATGCGCCAACACGATGGGCGGCATGGTTACAAAATGATCAAACGTTTTTTCGACGAGAACTTAAGTCCGTGATGCCGTCGATGTCGCATGTGACACTGTGCGTGCTCACATTGCGATTGTCATGATCAGACGGAATTCTGTTTGAGCGAACTTACCGGAACAAACCGCGACCGCGTGGTGCGAGGTGACATCGAGGGCCTGCGCGCGTTGGCGGTCATGTCGGTGTTGCTCAATCATGCATTCCCGAAGGCGTTGCCAGGCGGTTTCGTTGGCGTCGATATCTTCTTCGTCATATCAGGATATTTAATCGGCAAACACCTGCTGCAAGACATCGAGGCCAATCGCTTCAGCTTTATCCAGTTCTATGCCAAGCGCGCCCGGCGCATATTCCCTGCGCTCGCGCTGCTGCTTTTTTGCATCTTTGGCGCGGGTTGGTTCGTATTGTCCGGACCGGAATTCCTCAATTTAGGCAAGCATATTGCCGCCTCCACTTTGTTTGCAAATAACGTCTTGCTTTGGAGCGAGACCGGTTATTTTGACGCGACCGCACTTGACAAGCCGCTACTGCACCTTTGGTCTTTGGGTATTGAAGAGCAATTCTATTTGCTCGTGCCGGGCCTGCTTTGGCTCGGTACTAGCGGCACAACCGGCTCGATTCGCTGGGTCGGAAGGTTCGCCGTTTTGTCCCTCATAGCGACAATATTGTTGAGCAATTTCGACTATCCAGCCTCGTTCTATCTGCTGCACACCCGTTTTTGGGAATTGGCGGCTGGCGTCGGCTGGGCACAAGCTGAACTAAGGCTCTTCCGCAACGCATCGCACGTGCCGCCAGATCTAGCTGTCCCGAAAGGAGACGTCCGCGAGTTACTGCTGTGGTCAGCGGTTTTGGGACTTTCCGCTGTCGTCGTACTGGGCGCAAGCGATCAGCGAATGATGCGCCATCCTTTTGCTGACGATGGTGGGCTACTCGTTGCGATTGGTCTCGCCGTATCCACGGCTTGCTTGGCGTATCAACTTCTTCGCCCAACTTGCGCGCTTCGGTTGATTTCATCCGTTTCCGCGGCACGTGAGCGTATTGCTTCGAGCGCTTCAGCCATCGGCGTGGTTCTGATATGCGCGTCGATTGCGACGTTCAGCACTACCGAATGGCCAGGCGCTCGCACTCTTGTTCCAGTGCTCGGCGCGGTACTGTTCATCGCAGCCACCCCGACTGCGGCGGTCAACCGGGCGCTTGGTTCCAAACCATTTGCCTTCATCGGCGGAATCAGCTATCCACTCTATTTGTGGCATTGGCCCGCGATTGTCTTCTTCAAAATGCTCGTTCCGGACTCGACGGCCACTGAAATCAGCATTCCGCTGATCGCCGCCTTCGCCCTCGCTTGGCTCACTAAGGTATTAATTGAAGACCCCGTGCGGTTCGGCCGCCTGGGTTCGATAAAGTTTCCCCGGCCAACCTTGTGGCCGGTGCTGTCGAGTCTTGCGGTTGCTGCGCTGCTGGGATCGTGGATAGCAAATAGCGACGGATTGTCGTCGCGCTTTCCTCCGAGATTGCGCGCAATAGCCGAGTGGTCGGAGGAAAATCCCGACATCAATTGGAGGGTGGGCACTTGCTATTTTTATACCACCGCTAAGGCTGATTTCTCCAGCGAATGCACACCTGAAAAAAGGTCGGGTGTTCCAAGGGTACTTTTATGGGGAGATTCGCACGCAGCACACCTTTATCCTGGCTTGGCCGACATGCAACGAAATACACGTTTTGATATTGTCCAGTGGACCGCGGCAGGCTGTCCCCCAACTGTCGAGCCGCTGACCGATGAACCTCCAACCTGTCGCATGAGACGGGAAAGCGCATGGGCAAGACTCCGTCAGCTCGATCCCGACATAGTCTTGCTCGGAGGCGGATGGGGACGATACTTTCAATTGGAGGAGTCTGAAAGCCAAATTCTAAAATTATTGGCAGATACAGTGAATCGATTGAAGGTTATAGGTATTCGGCGAATCGTGATATTTGGCCCCGGACCGATATACCAAACCACATTGCCTAACGATCTCTTTAGATTTATGGCAGCGAGGCGAATGCAAGAGATCCCTCCGCGATTTGGCAGAATACCTGATTCGCTTTGGCATTTGGACGCCGCCTTACGCAAACAAGCTGAAGTCGAGAAGGTACAGTATGTTTCGATCCTGAACTTTTTCTGCAACGGATCGGGGTGTTTAACTATCGGAGATAAGGCATTGCCCCGCCCTGACCTGTTGTATCGCGACAAAGATCACCTCACCGTCACCGGATCGAAAATGTTGATCGCACATTCAAACTTGCATATTTCTTAGCCGCACCGGGTTGGCGGCCTTCGATGGGCTCGTGGCGCAGCATTCAAGTCAGTCCTGCTGGGTCAGTTTGCGCGCAAGGCGGGCTTGCGCCGAAGCTGCGGACCGCGCGGCACGCCTGGCCACAGCCTCACGGACATCGCTCTCGAGTGCGCCACGGTCAGACCCTTTGGAAGTTGCGTGAGTGCGAATCCTGTTCTTAAGAAGCGCAGCATTGCGGTAGTTGTGATCACGAGTACGAGTTGGCCACGAGTTCAGAAGCAGATTCCCGCCATTGTCGATGCAATCAATCGGATCGACGCAGGCGCCTACATCGAGGTCACAGTTCCGTAGATTGCGATCCTAAAGGTCGCTGCGCTGGTCGCGCAGGAAAAGCCGGTCGATCTGCTCGGCGTACAGATCGATGTCTCCACGGGTGACGCCGCATGCCGCGAAATGCTGTTGCCAGCCATCCACGGTGCGCGCAACGGCTTGCGCCTCTTTGACCGCCTCGTCCTTGGTCAGCGCATACATCGGCGACAGCGACAGCGCGTTGGCGACGGTCGAATCGGCTTCTTGGTCGCCCACCCGCATCTGCTGAAAGCCGAGCGCCTGACCCGAGGGCAGGACATCGAAGGCGGGCGAGAGTTCGTACTGCTGCGCATCGGTCACGAGCAGCGCATGATTCTTTTCGTGATCATCCGTGTTGTCGATCAGAATGTTGAAGACCATCCTGCGAAAGATCTCGCGCATCTGCGCGATATACGCATCGCCCTCGGTCACCCCTCGACGGCGCAGCAACTGTGCCAGTTCAGCGTAGCCGAACCGTTCTCCCGCGGCCCGCAGCGCGACGCAGGCGGACAGGCTGTGCCGCCGCAGACCGCCCATGCGATCGAAGCGTTTGATGGCCACGGCGTGCCCGTGCGTCAGGCGCACCGGCATCGTCTGCGCGGTCCTGATGCCGGCCTTCTGCGCCAGCGTCATCGCCGCATGCTCGATCAGGGGAGTATCCGCGGGATCGCCGTCGGAAAACTTGATGACCCACTGCTCACCCGCAATGTCGATCAGCGCCTTGGGTCGAGCGCCGCCCATGGTCGCACCCGGGGAGATTAAGCGCCGCTGCTCCGGCGGCACGGGCTCATTGTTTTGCACCTTGCGGATCAGCTCGTGCAGCTCATCCGCGTCCTTGAGCGTGGGCAAAGGACCCAAGCGCCGCGGCAGGTACTCATGCGGCGAGCTCGATACGCCGAGAGCGCCGAAGCGGTCGTCTCCGGCAAAATAGAGGTACTCGAGCAGCGACAGGCGCGGCGGCTTGTCGATGAAGCGGATCACCCGCTCGCCCCAGCGGTCCGGTCGCGCGTCATCCACCGCGCCGGCCGCGGCACCTTTCTCAGCGGGCTGAAATTCTTCATCGATGAGCGGCAAATCTTCACTGAGCGGAAAGCCGAGTTGCAGCCAGCGGTCGGCGTAGCGCAACGACACGCCCTGGTTTGAGCGAACGAGATTGAGCTCGGCAACGGGCACCGGCTGCTCTGGCTGGGTCAGCAACCAGAGATGGAGCCGGTCCGAAGGCTCGTAGCGCACGGCGTTCTTCAGTCCTGCTTGGGCTGTTTGCGCGTAAGCCGCGCCTGCGCGGACGCCGCGGACGCCGCGGACCGCGCGGCGCGCCTGGCCACGGCCTCACGGACATTGCTCTCGAGTGCGCCACGATCAGACCCTGGCGCGGCGAGTTCTGCGACTGCGGCGGACCTGCCGATCAACCACAGGGCCGTCGCATAAATGCCGGCGCCCACCCCGGGATCGCCCCGCTCCATGCGGATCAGCGTCGGTATCGAGACGCCCAGGCGTTTCGCCCACGTGCGCTGGGATTCGCGCCGGCGACCGCGCGCGATCGCCAGGTTCTCGCCCAAGGCCCTCAAGGCTTGGGCGGCGGCCGGGGGCATGGCCAGGAGGGCCTGGGGACTTTTTGGCATAACATAGAGTTTATCAAAACGGCTGTTACAGTCAACTCTATGTTGTATTTAAAGCCGCAATACATTGATGAACCCAGCGTTTCCGTAATGGAGGATGTTCCGGTCGCGCGTTGCAAGCGTCATACCTTGGGTGCGCGCCGTAGCGATCAAAAAGCCGTCAGCGGGATCAGCGTGCGGTTCGCCGGGCAGCAACGTACTCGCCGACCTCAACGATTCCCGTCGCCCCCCACTCCCACGCCTTCTCCATCGCAAGCCCGGGCACATACACTGGAATGGGAACCAGATCGCAGATCGATCTGATGTCATCATGCGGGAGTTCATCCCGCATCGCTAAGAAATCCGCGCCGGCATCGCTCGCCGCCAGCGCATCCGCCGCGCCGGCGCACACCACCCCGCACAGGCGCCCGGCGGGGTCGGGTTCCGCAGAACGCCCCAGCGCATAAAAGCGCGTCGACGCTTGCGTCAGCCGCTCCGGCAACCTTAACGCCGCGACGATCGGCCCATCCGCCGGCAACAACTCCACCGACCTAAGTTCATCCGGCGTGCACCAGCGCAATGCCTGATCGTCGAGCCCCGTAGGCTCGCCCGAATACTGCCGCACCACCCACATATCGATCAGCACGTCGCCGTAGTCGTAGGAATGCCGCACGCGAATCAAGGGACGCGGTGTTGCGATTGAAATGCCCAGCTCCTCGCGCAACTCGCGCGCCAGGCCCGCCCGGCGATCTTCGCCGGCCTCGAGCTTGCCGCCGGGGAACTCCCAGCCGCCCGCCAGGTGCTTGCCCGCCGGACGTTGCGCGATCAGCACACGCCCGGCCGCATCGATCACCGCCGCGGCGACGACATGGGTAAGAGGTTTATCGGCGGAGCTCAACCGCTCGCTTGCTGCAGGGTGCCGTGACAGTGCTTGTACTTGCGCCCCGACCCGCACGGACAGGGCTCATTGCGCCCCACCTTGGGCACGGCTCTGACGAATGGTACGGTCGCCGGAGCAGGTCCGCGTGGCTCCATTTCCATGACATTGCCGCCGCCGGCCGCTTGGGCAGCCTCGTCCATGCCGGGCATCGCCTGGATCGGCGATATCGCATCCGCATGCTGCGCTTGCAGCGCGCGTGCGAGACGCTGCTGCCGCTCGAGTTCCTCGCGATCCATCTCTTCCTGACTGCGGATTTGAATCTTCGAGACCGTGGTCACCGTGTCGAATTTGATGCGATCCAGCATGCCAGAGAACAATTCGAACGCCTCGCGCTTGTACTCCTGCTTGGGATTTTTCTGCGCGTAGCTGCGCAGGTAGATTCCCTGACGCATGTAATCCATCGCGGCCAGATGCTCGCGCCAGTGTTGATCGAGCATGCGCATCGTGATGTCCTTCTCAACGAGACGCATCACCTGCGCGCCGACATTGGCCTCTTTGCGGTTGTAGTCCTCTTCCAGCGCACTCACTATCTTGCGGCGCAACTGCTGGCCGTCTCCGGGTTCCTCGGACTTGAGCCAATCGACGACGGGCAGCGCCGGTCCGAAATCGCGCTCCAGTGACTTTGCCAGACCCGCCGGGTCCCATTGCTCCTCGGGTGCGCCGGCCGGAATGTACTGATTCACCAATTGCTCGACCACGTCCTCGCGGATGCCCTTGATGGCTTCGGACACATCTTCGGCACCCATCAGATCGGTGCGCTGCTGGTAGATCACGCGGCGCTGATCGTTCGCCACGTCGTCGTACTCCAGCAATTGCTTGCGGGCATCGAAGTTGTGCTGCTCGACGCGCCGCTGCGCGCGCTCGATCTGGCGCGTCAGCATGCCGCTCTCGATGGCCTCGCCGGCCTTCATGCCCACGCGCGTCATCAAGGCCTTCATGCGGGTCGGGTCGCCGAAAATTCGCATCAAATTGTCTTCGAGCGACAGATAGAAGCGGCTCGAGCCCGGATCGCCTTGCCGGCCCGAGCGGCCGCGCAGCTGATTGTCGATGCGCCTCGATTCGTGGCGCTCGGTGCCGATGATGTGCAAACCGCCCGCGGCGATGACTTGTTCGTGGCGCTTTTGCCAGTCCGCCTGAATGCTCTTGAGATCCGCCTCGTTGGGATCGACGATGGCCTCGATCTGCATCTGGGTGCTGCCGCCCAAGACGATGTCGGTGCCGCGGCCGGCCATGTTGGTGGCGATGGTGATGGAGCCCGGCCGGCCTGCTTCCGCCACGATATGCGCCTCGCGCTCGTGCTGCTTCGCGTTCAGCACTTCGTGCGGGATCTTTTCGCTTTGCAACAGCTTTGCAATCCGCTCCGAGGCTTCGATCGACGTGGTACCCACCAGCACCGGCTGACCGCGCTTCACGCAATCCTGAATGTCCTCGAGGATGGCCTGAAACTTGTCATGTTCCGAGAGAAACACCAGATCCGACCTGTCGTTGCGGATCATCGGTTTATGGGTGGGGATCACCACCACTTCCAACCCATAGATCTGCTGGAATTCGAACGCCTCGGTATCGGCGGTGCCGGTCATGCCGGAGAGCTTGGAATACAGCCTGAAATAATTTTGGAAGGTGATGGAGGCGACGGTCTGATTTTCCTCGCGCACCTTGACGCCTTCCTTGGCTTCCACCGCCTGATGCAGGCCGTCCGACCAGCGCCGTCCCTGCATGGTGCGGCCGGTGAACTCATCGACGATGATGACCTCGCCCTGGCGCACGATGTACTCGACGTCGCGCTTGTACAGCGCGTGCGCGCGCAGCGCCGCATTCAAGTGATGCATGAGGCGGATATTGGTGGCGTCGTACAGGCTCTCGCCCTCGCGCAGCAGGCCGATCGAGGCGAACATTCCTTCCACCCGCTGATGGCCAGCCTCCGTCAGTGTCGCCTGCTTCTGCTTCTCGTCAACCCAATAATCGCCGTCGATCGCCATTTCGTAGCGTTGCTCCGCCGTCAAGCGCCTGGCAGAGATGCCGGCCGCCGCCAGCAGCGGGTTTTTTTCCGCTGAGCCGTCGCCCAGCGCCTTGACGTCGGGGCTTTCGGCCGCCGTGATTTCCACCGTCACCGTCTGCATGCGCCGATCGCGCCACAGCTCCAACTTTGCCTTTAACGGCAGCTTGTTGCCGGTGACTTCCGCAAGTACGTCGCCCGATGTGGCGACGTTGGCGCCGTTCACGCTCAAGATCACGTCGCCCTTGTGCAAGTCGCCCCGCAATTTGGAGTGCATGACCTCCGTCACGATCACACCGCGATCCACGAGTTCTTCGCTCAAGGAACGCGTCAGCCCGGGGATCAGTGCATTGATCTTGATGTAGAGTTCCGTGCTCTCTTCCGCGGGCCCGGAAATGATCAAGGGCGTGCGCGCCTCGTCGATCAGGATCGAGTCGACTTCATCGACGATCGCGAAGGACAGCTTGCGCTGCACGCGGTCCTCGAGACGAAACGCAAGGTTGTCGCGCAGATAGTCGAAACCGAATTCGTTGTTGGTGCCGTAGGTGATGTCGCAGGCATACGCCGCGCGCTTCTCGTCCGGCGTCTGGGCGTTCTTGATGACGCCGACCTCCAGCCCCAGGAAGCGGAACACCGGACCCATCCACTCCGAGTCGCGCTGCGCCAGGTACTCATTGACGGTCACGACGTGCACGCCCTCGCCGGTGAGCGCGTTCAGGTACGCCGGCAGCGTTGCCATCAGCGTCTTGCCTTCGCCGGTGCGCATCTCGGAAATCTTGCCGGCGTTCAACGTCATGCCGCCGATCAGCTGCACATCGAAATGCCGCATCCCTAGCTTGCGGCGCGAAGCCTCGCGCACCAGCGCAAAAGCCTCGGGCAGCAGATCCTCGAGCGGCGTGCCCGCCGCAAAGCGCGCTTTCAGCTCGCGGGTCTTTTCCGGGAATTGCCCATCCTTCAAGGCGCTGACGCCGGCTTCGAGGCCGTTGACGGCCGCCACCGCGCGGCTCATCTCTTTGATGAGGCGCTGATTACGGCTGCCGAATATTTGCGTCAGAAGCTTCCACACGCGGGAGGTCCCCTTTTAAGAAAACTGGGTATTGTACGGATAGACCGGAGGACCAGGAAATCGTTTCGAGCGAGGCTGTTTTCAAGGCCTTCTAGAAATTAGCGCTCTTCTCCGATGAAGCGCAGCGGATCGACCTGGGTGCCGTTCTTGAGCACCTCGAAATGCACGTGCGGGCCGGTCGAATGGCCGGTAGATCCCATGAGCGCCACATCCTGGCCCTTGCGCACCATATCGCCCTGCTTTACGAGCAGCTTTTCATTGTGGCAATAGCGGGTCGCCAGCCCGTTGCCGTGATTGATTTCCACCATTTCCCCATAGCCCGCACGGTCGCCGGCAAAGGTCACGAGACCCGCCGCCACCGAGCTGACCCGATCGCCCGCCTGTCCGGCAAAATCCAGTCCCTTGTGCACTGCCGAATACCCGGTAAAGGGGTCCGCGCGACGACCAAAATACGAGGATATCCAGCCCTCTTGCACCGGCCGGCCTTCAGGATATACCTGCTTATTGAGTTCGCGGCTCAAGATCAGCGTCTCGAGCACGCTCAGCTGCTGCTCGCGGCTCGACAATTGTCCCTGCAGGTCATCGACCATGGCGGTCAGGTCCGGGATCTGGGCCGGTTGGCCGTCCGCGCCGCTCTCAGCGCCGCCAATGGGCGGAGGATGACCGAAATCGAATTCGCCATCGTCCAGATTCGCCATGCGCGTCAAGCGCTTACCGAGAGCGTCCAAGCGGATTACGTTGGCGTTCATCTGGCCGACACGCATGGCAAGGGCGTTCACCCTCTCCTGCAGAACGCGCTTGGTGTCCTCGAGTTGCGCCTTCTGATGCAGCAGCTGCGCCGACCAATCGCCGAGCTTGTCGATGGGATTACCGCTACCATGCCGGGCGCCCAAACCCACCCCGACCGAGAACGCCGTACCCACGACCGCCAGCACCATGAGGGCGGCAGCCGACAGGATCACCGGATGCCGCAAATCAAATTGTTTCACTCGGCCCGACCTGCGGCCGACGAAAATGACATTCATACGGATTATTCTTCCAACGCCGACACGATGCTGAACACTAGATTATGTCGTCCGGGACTTCGCGATTGTGCTCCGAGCACTACGGGTAGACTATGCAGATAACTGTCTCAAAACAAGGATTTCTGCACGGTTTCTGCGGCCAAGTTGCACCCACAGATTATTGTTGAATGCAAAACTCCAAGAGTCTCAGCGAGTTACTGGCAAGAGGTGGCAAGCGACTTTCACTTCTCCAAAACAAGGCCGCCGAGCGTGTGCAAATTGTGGAGCAGGTCCGCGCAGCGCTTCCGCCCCGGCTGGCCCAATCGGTGGCCAGCGCCGGCTTGGATGGCAGCCGGCTGACCGTCGGGATCGTGGGAGCGGTTTGGGCTTCGCGCCTGCGCTACGCCAGCGACGCCCTGCGCAAGCGGGTCGCGAAATCGATCGGCAAAGAGATCTTGACGGTAAGGATCCGGGTGGTTCCGCCCGCGCCCTGAAATGGCGTGCAATGCTAGGCGCGTGCCGTGGCGGCCGCGACGTACGAAATCGGCGCCTCCGCCAAGCTCTCGAATGTCACTTCTTCCCAAGCGCTTTTCGTCGCAATCAAGGTGCGCAGCAGCTTGTTGTTCAAACCGTGACCGGACTTGAAGCCGCTGAACTCGCCGATCAAGCTGTGCCCCAGCAAATACAGATCGCCGATGGCATCCAAGATCTTGTGCTTGACGAACTCATCTTCGTAGCGCAGGCCATCTTCGTTCAAGACTCGATAGTCATCGAGCACGATGGCATTGTCCATGTTGCCGCCGAGCGCGAGATTGCGCGCCCGCAAGCTTTCCAAGTCGCGCATGAATCCGAAGGTGCGAGCGCGGCTGATTTCACGCAGGAACGACGTGGTCGAAAAATCCATCGACGCGACTTGGGAATGTTTTTTGAAAGTGGGGTGATTGAATTCGATTTCGAAATTCACCTTGAACCCGTCATAAGGATCGAAGCGCGCCCACTTGTCGCCGTCATCGACCTGCAGTCTTTCCAAAATGCGGATGAAGCGTTTCGGCGCCTTTTGTTCCTCGATGCCCGCCGACTGCAGCAGAAACACAAAGGGTCCCGCGCTGCCGTCCATGATGGGAACCTCGCCCGCGCTGACTTCCACCAACGCATTGTCGATCCCTAGGCCCGCGAGAGCCGAGAGCAAGTGCTCGACCGTGGACACCTTGACCTCGCCGCGGTGCAGGGTCGTGCCCATCATCGTGTCGCCGACGTTTTCGGCGTGAGCGCGGATGTCGAGCGGAGAACTTAAATCCGAGCGGCGAAACACGATGCCGGTGTCCGGCAATGCCGGCCGCAAGGTCATGAGCACCTTCTTACCCGTATGCAGCCCCACCCCGGTGGCGCGAATCGAGTTCTTAAGGGTTCTTTGATTCAACATTAAGTGAAACCGGACTATGTTATCTGCCAAAGGTACCACAGGGTCGACCTGCTACCCACCCTTAAGTTCGCCCCTTGGCACTTCTCGACAGGAGCGGCGCCCGCAGGGGAACTACTCCCGCGGGCGCCAAACTGGAATGTCGAAACGTCTGCTATTTAATCGGCTTGCCGGCGCAAAAACGCCGGTATGTCGAGCAAATCCTCCGAGCTGGTTTCAGCGCGCAAACCATCGCCCACGGCCCGTTGCCGCTGCACGGTCGGCTTGTCGAGCATGGCGTAATCGGTCGCCGCCATCGGCGAGCGCTGCCTGATCACGCGCATGGTGAGCGGCGGCGCGTGCACGGCGGCTTCGGCAGGCCGCGGCGCAACCCGCGCCACCGGCTTGCCCAGCCCCGTAGCCACGACCGTGACCCGGATTTGGCTCGCCATCTCCGCATCGATGACCGTGCCCACGACCACGGTGGCATCGTCGGACGCGAACTGCTTGATGACGTTGCCCACCTCTTGGAACTCGCCGATCGACAGGTCCATGCCCGCCGTGACGTTCACCAAGATGCCCTGCGCGCCCGACAGATTGATGTCCTCGAGCAGCGGTGAGGAGACGGCCGCCTCGGCCGCTTCGCGCGCGCGATCATCCCCGGACGCCGTGCCCGATCCCATCATCGCCATGCCGGTTTCCGACATCACGGTGCGAACATCCGCGAAGTCGACATTGATGAGGCCGGGCCGGGTGATCAGTTCCGCAATGCCTTGCACGGCGCCTTGCAGCACGGTGTTCGCCGCCTTGAAGGCGTCGAGCAACGTGGTGCTGCTCCCCAACACCGTCAGCAACTTCTGATTGGGGATGGTGATCAGCGAGTCGCAGTACTTGGACAATTCCAACATGCCCTGGTCCGCGACGCGCGAACGCTTGTTGCCTTCCATCTCGAAGGGACGCGTGACCACCGCGACGGTGAGAATCCCGAGTTCCTTCGCGACCTGCGC
>DATAVW010000058.1:0-9104 GCA_036267515.1 Rhizomicrobium sp. | reverse complement strand
CCCTGGGAACCAAGGTAAGCGCCAGTGGCTGGCAACCGCCCGGAGGGTCTGGGTAGTCCCGATGGGGACCCGCGGCCGGATCGCATGACGCCCTGCAACATGTCACGCCCCTCCCGCCGCGGTGGAAGAGCACGATGCCGGCGATCAGCCGGCTTGCACCGGCGGGCTGAAGGCTGCTGGCGCCAGTACAGATGGTCGGGGTGACAGGATTTGAACCTGCGACTCCTACGTCCCGAACGTAGTGCTCTACCAGGCTGAGCTACACCCCGAAATCGGCTGCCGATTCAGTTCTTACGCGCTACGGCAAACCTGGCCAGTTCGCTTAAACCTTCTTTGAATGCACTCTCGGGAAGGGGCGCCAGGGCCGCAAGCGCCTGATCTGCCTCGCATTGAGCGAGGCGCGCAGTGTACGCAAGCCCCCCGAGGCTTGCAACGGCACGAGTGATTTCTTCCAAATGGTCCAGTCCGCCGTTCTCGATAGCGTGCCGGATCACGGTTCTTTGCGCTTCGCTGCCATGCTGCATCGCGTAAATCAGCGGCAGAGTGGGTTTACCCTCTGCCAAGTCATCACCTAGGTGTTTCCCCAGGCTGGCTTCGTCAGCCTGGTAATCGAGCGCATCGTCGACGAGTTGGAAGGCGGTCCCGATGTGGCGCCCGTACAGCGCCAGCGATTCTTCGATGAGCGGCGGCGCATCGCTCAAGACCGCAGCAATCTGTGCGCCGGCTTCGAACAGCCTGGCGGTTTTGCGGCGGATCACATCGATGTAGCGTGCCTCAGTGGTGTTGGGATCGCGGGCGTTCATGAGCTGCAGCACTTCGCCTTCGGCAATGGCATTGGTGGCATCGGCGAGGATTTGCATGATCCGCATGCGATCCAGCGTCACCATCATCTGGAAGGCACGGGAATAGAGGAAGTCCCCGACCAAGACGCTGGTGGCATTGCCGAATACCTCATTGGCGGTATCGCGACCGCGGCGCAGCGATGACTCATCAACGACGTCGTCGTGGAGCAGGGTCGCCGTGTGGATAAACTCGATGATGGCGGCGGCGTCGATGTGACGGCCTCCACCGTGCCCGCACGCGCGGGCCGCGAGCAGCACCAAGAGGGGTCGTAGGCGCTTGCCGCCGGCATAGATAATGTAGGTAGCGACCTGGTCTACCAGAGCCACCTTACTGTGTAAACGCTGTTTGACGACCTTGTCCACGGCCTCGAAATCAGCGGTTACCAATCCACGGATCTGTTCTAGTGTCATGCAGCAGCTCAAAGAATGCGCCATGGTACCTAAGATCGGTCGGGCCGGCGCAAAGCGGTGGGGAGTGCGCCGTAGGTTGGTGCCGCGCCGACAAGCCGGCAAAAGCCGGACAATCGGCCCTGTTTTTGGCTCCAATAGACTGAATTTACGCGGGTTTGACCCGCTCAGGCTCTACGGATACAATTCGCGGCTCTTTTGCGGCCCCACCGGCCGTCCTCGGAGTTTCACTATGTATGCCGTGATTGCCACGGGCGGTAAACAATACCGCGTCCAAGAAGGTGCCGTGGTGCGTATCGAGAAGCTCGACGCGGACCAGGGCGCCAGCGTCGAATTCAATCAAGTTCTGCTGGTCGGAGCCGGTTCTTCGGTGACGATCGGTGCCCCGTACGTCGGCACCGCGAAGGTGACCGCGACGGTCGAAAGTCACGGCAAGGGCGACAAGGTGCGAATCGTGAAGTTTCGGCGCCGCAAGCATTACAAGCGCGAAAAGACGCATCGGCAGCCCTACACCGATGTGAAGATCACGTCGATCGTCGCCTAAAAGTTCGGAGACTCCTTAGATGGCACACAAAAAGGCAGGCGGCAGTACTCGCAACGGCCGCGACTCGCATTCCAAGCGATTGGGCGTCAAGAAGTTCGGCGGCGAGGATGTGCTCGCGGGCAACATTCTGATCCGTCAGCGCGGCACCCAGTATCGTGCCGGCGTCAATGTCGGCATGGGTACCGATCACACTTTGTTCGCCACGGCTCACGGTACGGTGGAGTTTCGGATCAAGGGCATTGAGCAACACACCTACGTCAACGTCGTTCGTAAGTAACAATTCCGGGCGGCCCTGAAGCGCGCCACAGAATCAAAGGGGGCTTAATTTAAGCCCCCTTAATTTTTGCGAAATCCATCATGAAATTTGTCGATGAAGCCAAACTCAAGGTTCAGGCCGGCAATGGCGGCCGCGGCTGTGTGAGTTTCCGGCGCGAAAAATTCGTGCCGTTCGGCGGCCCTGACGGCGGTGATGGCGGCCTCGGCGGCAGCGTCTATTTGAGGGCGGTCGAGGGCATGAACACGCTGGCAGATTTTCGTATTTCGCGCACCTATAAGGGTCAGAACGGCGAAAGCGGCAGCGGCAATGACTGCACCGGCCACGGCGGCGATGACACCTATGTGTCCATACCGATCGGCACCGTGGTCACCGACACTGATACCAACGAGACGCTGGGGGATCTCACCGTCGAAGGCCAATCGCTGCTGGTCGCCAAAGGCGGCAAGGGCGGTTGGGGCAACACCCGCTTTAAATCCAGCACCAATCGCACTCCTCGCAAGTCCGGGTTGGGGCTGCCCGGCGAAAAGCGCGAGCTTCAGCTGGAGCTGAAATTGATTGCCGATGTCGGCCTGCTGGGGCTGCCCAATGCCGGTAAGTCGACGTTGATCCGCGCCGTATCCGCAGCCCGTCCCAAAGTTGCGGACTATCCTTTCACCACGCTGCATCCGAATTTGGGCGTGGTGTCCGTAGGTCTTGGGCGCAGCTTCGTGATGGCGGACATTCCGGGCTTGATCGAAGGCGCCGCCGATGGCGCCGGCCTCGGCATTCGCTTCTTGAAGCACCTGCAGCGCACGCGCGTGCTGCTGCACCTGATCGATGTTGCGCCGCCGGACCCTGCCGCTGATCCAGTGAAGGACGCGCGCACCATTGTGGCGGAGCTGAGGAAATTCGCCGCGGACCTAGGCCAGAAAGAGCGCTGGCTGCTCATCAACAAAATTGACCTGTTGGAGCCGAAGGAAGCGCAGCGGCGCGCCAAGGACATCGTGCGGCGTTTGCGCTTCAAGGGTCCGGTGCTGCTCATTTCCGGCGCGACCGGCGCGGGCACCGAAGAGCTGAAGCAGGCGGTGATGCGCTACCTCGAAGAACATCCCCGGACGTCCGCGAAAGCTGCCGCGGCAACTTAAGCGCAACAAAAAGCCGGCATTGCCGGCTTTTTTCCATGCGCTGAGATGCTTAAAACATTATTTCGCGAGTGCCCGAACCTGCTTGGTCAAACGGCTCTTGTGGCGGGCTGCCTTATTGCGATGGATGATGCCCTTGTTGACCATGCTGTCGATCACGGGCGTCGCTTCGTCCAGCGCCGAGGCGGCCTCGGCATGCTTGCCCGCCTTCAGCGCCAGGGTTGCCTTGCGGATGGCGCTGCGCAGCTGCGAGGTCATTGCGTCGTTGCGGGCGCGATGCACCGTCGACTGTCGGGCAGCTTTTTCAGCAGATTTCGTATTCGCCAAGCGAGGCACTCCTTGAAAAGAGCCGCGTAGCTTGCCGATTGACCCTCAAATTGTCAATTAGCAGCCCGAGGGCGTCCTCTACACCTTGCTATAGTGGGACCACTGAATCGCCGGAAACCTGAGTATAATCACAGTCTTTCGCCATGGAACTAGTTCGCGGTCTGCACAACGTCTCGCGCACGCATCAGGGCTGCGTGCTCACGGTGGGAAATTACGATGGTGTGCATTTAGGGCACCAAAAGATGATCGGCGTGCTGAAACAGCGCGCTGCGGAATTGCGCTCGACGGCGACCGTGCTGGTTTTTGAGCCGAGCTCCAAGGAGTTCATCGATCCTGAAGGCGCGCCGCCGCGTCTTACCCGCTGGCGAGAGAAGTTTCTGGCGTTGGCCGCGCAAGGCGTCGAGCGCTTGGTGACCTTGCGGTTTGACGAGTGCATGCGCGCGATGACGCCGGAAAGCTTCGTCAAATTGATCAGAGACGATTTGGGGACCCGGCACATCGTCGTGGGCAATGATTTTCGCTATGGCTGCAACGCGGTCGGCACCATCGACAGCTTGCGGGCCGCGGGCGCGGCGCGGTGCTTTGGAGTCGAGCAGATCGCGCCGTTCGTTTTCGACGGCGTGCGCGTCAGCAGCACGGCGGTGCGCGAGCGGTTGGGCAATAGTGACTTTGCGGGGGCGGCGCGCTTGCTCGGCCGACCTTACCGAATGCTCGGCCGAGTCGTGCCCGGCCGAGAGTTGGGCCGAGCCTTGGGATTCCCGACTGCCAATTTGCGGCTGATGCGCCGCAGACCGCCGGTGCAAGGCATCATGGCGGCGCGCGTGCATGGCATCGAAGCTCAGGCGCTCAACGCTGTGGCGAGCCTGGGAACGCGGCCGACGGTCGACGGAACCGACATGCTGCTGGAGGTTCATGTGTTCGATTTCGCCGGTGATCTTTACGGCCGAGAGATCGAAGTGGAGTTCGTCGCCAAGCTGCGCGATGAGGTTAAGTTTGATTCGCTGGATGCCTTGGTGGTGCAAATGAAGCTCGATGCCGCTCAGGCGCGCGATCTGTTGACGAAGGTGGGTTGTGACTGACTACAAAGCGACGATCAATTTGCCGGTGACTTCCTTTCCGATGAAGGCTGACCTTGCAAAGCGCGAGCCCGCGATGCTGGAGGCGTGGGAGCGCGATGATGTGTACGGCAAAATCCGCAAAGTCGCCAAGGGCCGGCCGACTTTCATTCTCACCGACGGGCCGCCGTATGCGAATGGCGCCCTGCATCTGGGCCATTCGCTCAACAAGATTCTCAAGGACATCATCGTCAAGTCGCGCACGCTGGATGGTTACGATGCGCCGTATGTGCCCGGATGGGATTGCCATGGGCTGCCCATCGAAATGCAGGTCGAGAAGACCCATGGCCGCGTCGGGCAAAAAATCCAGCCCAAGGCCTTTCGCGCTGCCTGCCGCGAATATGCGCTCAAGCAGATCGATCTGCAGCGAAGCGAATTCAAGCGGTTGGGGGTGCTCGGTGACTGGGATCATCCCTATCTGACCATGGCGCCGCGATTCGAGGCGGAACAGTTGCGCGCCTTCTCGCTGATCATCAAGAACGGCCACCTGTACAAGGGTTTCAAGCCCGTGCACTGGTGCCTCAACTGCCGATCTGCGCTCGCGGAGGCGGAAGTTGAGTACGAGGATAAGACCTCGCCCAGCGTCTACGTGCGCTTCGACGTCGTGGACCGCTCGGATCTGGCCAAGCGTTTGGGTATTTCCGCGCAGCAGCAACGCGCCTTGTCGGAGGAACCGACGTCGGTGGCCATTTGGACCACGACGCCTTGGACCCTGCCCGCCAATCGAGGCGTGGCGCTGCATCCGCAACTCATTTATTCGCTGGCGGAATTCGAGCTGGGAGGCGCGCGCGAGCGATTGTTGCTGGCCGATGAACTCGTCGCCTCGGTGATGAGCGCCTTGGGCGTGACGACTTGGGTGGTGATCGCGCAGGCCAAGGGTGAGGCGCTGGAACATTTGTCGTTGCGGCATCCCTTTTATGAACGCCAGGTGCCGGTGATCTTGGGCGATCATGTGACGCTCGATGCCGGCACGGGGGCGGTGCACACCTCGCCCGGCCACGGCCTGGAAGACTACATCGTGGGTCGGCGCTACAACCTGGAAATCGACAATCCGGTGGGCGGCGACGGACGATTTCTAGCCTCGACGCCGCTGTTCGCGGGCGAGCAGGTGTTCGATGCGAATGCGCACATCATCAAGGTGCTGATCGAGCAGGGCCGTCTCTTGAAGGACGAGCCCTATCATCACTCCTATCCGCATTGCTGGCGGCATAAGACGCCGGTGATCTTTCGCGCCACGCCGCAGTGGTTCATCAGCATGGAGCAGGCGGGATTGCGCAAAGCCGCGCTCGAGGCGATTTCGCACGTCGATTGGATGCCGGCCTGGGGAGAACAGCGGATCACCAGCATGATCGCGGCCCGGCCCGATTGGTGCGTTTCGCGTCAGCGCACATGGGGAGTTCCGATCCCGCTGTTCGTCGACAAGGTGTCCGAAGAATTGCATCCGCGCACCCATGAGTTGATCGCGGAGGTCGCCAAACTGGTCGAACGCGACGGCATCGATGCCTGGTTCGACCTCGACGCCGCAGCGCAATTGGGCGTTGACCTGAATCAGTACGAGAAAGCCACCGACGTCATGGACGTGTGGTTCGATTCCGGCGTGGTGCATCACTGTGTTTCCGTCATTCGGCCGGAAATCACTGCGCCAAGCGATTTGTATCTCGAGGGGTCGGACCAGCATCGCGGCTGGTTTCACTCATCGCTGCTCACCTCCGTGGCCATGCACGGCCGGGCTCCGTACCGCGCTGTGCTCACGCACGGGTTTACCGTGGACGAGAACGGCCGCAAGATGTCCAAGTCGCTGGGAAATATTCTGGCGCCGCAGAAGCTCACCAGCACCTTGGGGGCCGATGTGATCCGCCTGTGGGTTGCCGCAACCGACTATGCCAATGAAATGAGCGTGTCCGAGGAGATATTCAAGCGCATTGGGGACTCGTACCGGCGCATGCGCAATACCTTGCGCTTTCTGCTCGGTAATCTGCACGGATTCGACCCGAAAGAGCATGCGGTTGCCTTCGATGAGTTGGTCGCCATCGATCAATGGGTGATCGCCAAGACCTTCGCGTTGCAAAATGATGTGGTTACCGCGTATCGGAACTATGAATTTCACAAAATCTATCAGGAGATTCACAACTTCTGCGTGGTAGAGCTTGGCGGCTTCTACCTCGACATCATCAAGGACCGTCTTTACACCACCGGCGCAAATAGCCGGCCGCGGCGCTCGGCGCAGACCGCACTGAATCATCTGGCCCAGGCCATGGTGCGATGGCTCGCGCCGATCTTGAGCTTCACCGCGGAAGAGGCTTGGAGTTATTTGCCGGGCACGCCCAACGAATCGGTGTTCCTGAACCTGTGGCATCAATTTCCGCCGGGAGCCGAGCGCGTTTCGACGATCGATTGGCCGGCGATGATTGCGCTCAAAGCCGATGTGGCGCGCGAGTTGGAACGGTTGCGCACGTTGGGGTCGCTAGGTTCATCGATGGAAGCCGATGTCACGGTGTTCGTGCCGGATGCACTCGCCGCGCAGTTTGGCGGATTGCACGATGAGCTGCGCTTCTTGCTGATCACCGGAGATGCCAAGGTCGCGAATTCAAGTGCGCTGACTGCGACCGCGGTTCGGGCTACCCGAGAAGACATGTGGATCGAAGTGAAACCCAGCCGAAGTTCCAAGTGCGTACGCTGCTACCAGCTGCGCTCCGACGTCGGCAGCAATCCGCAGCATCCGGAGATCTGCGCCCGTTGCGTCGTCAATGTTCAAGGACCCGGCGAGGAGCGCCACTTCGCATGATCACCGAGCAACAGCGCAAGCGCGCGGTAAAATGGCTGCTGCTGTCGGCTTGCATTGTTTTGGCGGACCAGGCGAGCAAAAGCTTCATCGCACAGCGCTTCGGCGAATTCGAACACATCAGCCTGCTGCCGGTTCTGGACATCACGCGGATGCACAATGTGGGCGCGGCGTTCAGTTTTTTGGCGTCGGCTTCGGGCTGGCAGCGCTGGATGTTCATCGGACTGGCTGTGGTCGTCAGCATCGGCATCGTTGTATGGCTGCTGCGCTTGAAGAGCGGAGCGCATGCGCTTCTCGCGTGCGGACTTGCGTTGGTGCTCGGCGGGGCGCTCGGCAATGTCATCGATCGGATCCGCTTGGGGTTCGTCATCGATTTTATTCACTTTCACTGGAATGGAGCGTATTTTCCGGCATTCAACGTCGCGGACTCCGCCATAACGGTCGGTGCGGCCTGTCTTTTGTTGGATGCCTTGTTCGAAGGACGGCAAAAACCTGATGCAAATCCTGTTAGCTAATCCGCGCGGCTTCTGTGCCGGTGTCGACCGCGCCATCGATATCGTTGAGCGGGCGGTCACTCTGTTCGGCGCACCCATCTACGTGCGCCACGAAGTGGTGCACAACAAATATGTCGTCGACCGCTTGCGAACCATCGGCGCGGTATTCGTCGAAGAATTGAACGAAGTGCCGGACAATGCCACCGTCATTTTCAGCGCGCATGGCGTGCCGCGCGTAGTGCAGCAGGAGGCCAAGCGGCGCTCGCTGAACGTGTTCGATGCGACCTGTCCCTTGGTGACCAAGGTGCACATGGAGATCACCCGCTACGCCCGCGAAGCGCGCGAGGTGTTCTTGATCGGACATGCAGGTCACCCGGAGGTCGAGGGCACCATCGGCCAGTTCGATGCAAGCCTCGGCGGCTCGATTTACCTGGTGCAGACGGTCGACGACGTCGCGGCTTTGAAGGTTCGCAATCCGGAGCACGTCGCCTTTGTCACGCAGACGACTTTGTCAGTCGATGACACGGCGTCCATTGTCGCGGCTCTGCGTGTCCGCTTCCCGGGTCTCAAGGCACCGGTGAAGGAGGACATCTGCTATGCAACACAGAATCGCCAGGATGCCGTGAAAGACTTGATCGGCCGCTGCGAGGTGTTGGTGGTGGTCGGGTCGAAATCCAGCTCCAATTCCAACCGCTTGCGGGAAATGGCCGATAAGAACGTCAAGCCCGGCTACTTGGTCGATGGTCCGCAAGACCTGCGCCGGGAATGGTTCGAGGGCGTCAAGAGCGTCGGGGTGACGGCCGGGGCTTCCGCACCCGAGGTTCTCGTGCAAGGCGTCATTGCGCAGTTGCGTCAATGGGGCGGCGAGGTAGCGGCAGAATTGGATGGCCGCAAAGAACACGTGATCTTTGCGCTACCGAAGGGCCTGCGCGACGTCGCAAAACTCAGCAGCAGCCTTACGTCGGGTGATCTCGCGGGTTAGAATGCCGTCCCTCGTGAAAACGCCGCAATAGCTCAGTCGGTAGAGCAACGCATTCGTAATGCGTGGGTCAGGGGTTCGAATCCTCTTTGCGGCACCAGTCTCCCTTGGTCTTAACCGGGGACATGGTATGCATTTCCTTCCGGAGACATGGGTAAGGTGGACTTCAACACCTTTGGCCGGTATTGCGACATTCATGAGTGCCGAGGAGGCGA
>DATAVW010000057.1:0-6364 GCA_036267515.1 Rhizomicrobium sp. | reverse complement strand
TGCGATCGGGACATACGCCACGTCGTTTTCGGCGCCGCTGGTGAAGGTGTCCTGCCCGGTGCCGGCGTAGTAGTAGACCGTCTTGCCGGCGCCAAGCGCCGAAGCATTCACCGTGTCGGTGGTCCCGCTGCCGGTGCCCGCATCTATGACCAGGCTCGCTTGCACACGCGCGCCGGGCACGGTCAGGTTGTTCGCCCCGCCAGAGGCGAGAACGATGGCCTCAATCGCTCCGGTCACGTGGGACAGGCTTATGGTTCCGGTGTTTTCGAATACCAGTTCGTTGTAGCCTGATCCGAATGAGATGGTGTCGTTGGCAATCTCCGCCACCGTTCCGTAGATCGTGTTGTTTTCCGGTCCGCTGGTGAAGGTATCGACTCCCGCGCCCATGTAGTAATAGATTTTTTCGCCGCTAGTGAGCGTCGAGGCATTGATTGTGTTGCCGTTGTTGCCGCCGTGAACGATCACGTACCCGGTGAAGTCGCTGGGTGCCAGCGAGATGCTGTTCGGGCCGCCATTGCCGAGGTAGAGATTGTTGATGCCGGTGTCATTGGCCGGGTTCGTCGAGCCCGCGGTGGTTATCACCACGGTGTTGGTGCCCCCGCCCAAGCTGAGGCTATCCGAATTGAGCTCGGCAGCCGTGAGATAGACGGTGTCGTTCTCCGCCCCGCCGGTGACCTGATCGGTGCCGGTCCCGGCGTAGTAGATCACCTGTTCGGATGACGAAAAACCGGAGAATGTTATATCGTTCCCGGCATTACCACCGTGCACCTGGACGTCGAGTCCGTATGCAGGCGCCAGCGTGACGGTGTTCAGTCCCGCGCTGTCGAGATAGAGATTATCGAGGCCGCTCACCCCGGCCAGGTTGACCGTCCCCGACCCTGAAACAATGAGCGAGGTCGACCCCGTTCCCAACGCAAATTGATCTGAAACAAGGGCCGCAAGCGGCGCATACACGACGTCGTTTTCCGCGCCGCCGGTGAAGCTTTCATGCCCCGTTCCCGCGTAATAGTAGATTGTCTTTCCACTGCTCACTGCGGAGGCATTCACGCTGTCCGCGGTAGCGCTGCCGGTGCCAGCGTGGATGGCGAGGCTCCCTTGGACGCGCGCATTGGGCAACGCCAGGGTATTGGTTCCTCCAGATGCCAAGTATATCGCGACAAGCTGTCCGGTGACGTGGGCGAGATTCACCGTTCCGGTATCTTCGAATACCAGCGAGTTGTTGCCGGAGCCGAACGTGATGGTATCCGCCGCGATCTCTTCTACTGTTGCATAGACCGTAGTGATGCCTGCGCCGCCGATAAACGTGTCTACACTAGTGCCCGCATAGTAGGAGATCGTCTGGCCGGTCGTGACAGCCGATGCATTCACGCTGTTGCCACTGTTGCCGCCGTGAACCACCATGAAACTCGATAGCTCGCCAGACGACAGGGTCAGCGTGTTTACGCCGCCATTTGTCAAATATAGGTAATTAATCCCGCTGTCGCCGCCCAAGCTGATCAAGCCGGCAGTAGCTAGCAACACGCTGTTCGCGCCGCCTCCCAGACTGAGAGAATCCGTGCTGAGCTCGGTGGCCGTGAGAGTGAGCGTATCGTTCTCGTTGCCGCCGGAATACGTGTCAGCGCCGGTGCCCGCAACGTAGTATATCGTATTCCCGGCGCCGATTGCCGAAGCGTTTACGACGTTGCCGTTGTTGCCGCCAGTAATGTTGATGGAGCCAGTGATTTGGCCAGCCAAAAAGGTCAATGTGTTTTGACCGCCGCCGGCGAGATTGAGATAATTGATGCCGCTGTCGGTACCGAGGCTGATCGAACCTGTCGTGGTCAGCATCACCTTGTTCACGCCGCCGCCCAAATTCAGAACATCCGAGGCGAGGTCGGCCCCCGTCAAAAAGATCTGGTCGTTGTCGGCGCCGCCCGTGTAAGTGTCTTGCCCAGTTGCGGCATAGTAATAGATGGTCTTTCCTGCCACGATTGCTGATGCGTTCACATTGTCGACGGTGTTGTTGCCGATGCCGGCGTAGATGACAAGGCTCGATTGCACCCGCGCACTAGGAACGCTGAGGCTGTTCGTGCCGCCCGCTGCCAGGTATATCGCCTCGACCGCTCCAGTAACACCGCCGAGGGTTATTGTTCCCGTGTCTTCAAAGTCCAGCGAATTGTAGCCGGAGCCAAACGTGATGCTGTCACCCTCAAGCTCATTGACGGTGCCGATTACTTCGTTGGTGCCCGCGCCGCCCACATAGGTATCGTGGCCGGTCCCGGCATAGTAATAGACCGAGGCGCCCACGCCGACCGCCGAGGCATTCACGGTGTTGCCGTCGTTCCCGCCGTAGATCACCATGTCCCCAGTGATCTCACTGGTGGTGAGCATGAGGCCATTTTGACCGGCGCTGCTGAGATAAAGGTAACTAAGACCACTGACATTCGCGAGGTTGATCGACAGGCTCGCGGTCGTGAGTGATACGCTGTTGTTCCCGGCGCCCAAGCTAAGATGATCGACCGCCATACCGGCGGCAGTCAGAACGAGGCTGTCGTTTTCGTTGCTGCCGATGTAGTAGAGCGTCTGACTTGGCGAGAGACTTTGAGCATAAACGGTATCGCCCCCGGAGCCTCCGTATATGGTAAGGCTTGACTGCACTAGCGCGCTGTTCACAGTCAGGGTGTTCGAACCGCCGGCGCCCAGATGAATTGCCCCCAATATTCCCGTGACGTTGGCGAGGTTGACCGTGCCGGCATTTAGGAACACTAGGGAATTCGATCCAGATCCGAACTTGATGCTGTCGCCGGCCACCTCCTCGATAGTTGCATAGATCGCGCTGTTGGCCGCGCCCCCAGTGAAACTGTCGGTACCGGCCCCCAGGTAGTAGTAAATGGTCTTGCCGGCGGCGACCTGCCTGGCGTCGATCGTGTTGCCATCGGCCCCCCCGATGACCGCCAGAAATGTTCCGACCGCGCTGTTCGGAACGACGAGAGAGTTTGCGCCCGTGCTGTTGAGATAGACATACTGCACGTCGATGATGTTCGACAGATTGACCGAGCCGGGGCCCTCGATGCTGAGCGTATTGGTGCCAGCGCCCATGTCGATGGTGAGAGTAGGCAGCACATTGAGCGGAACGTCGATCGTATCATTGAAAGGTGATCCGACCACCGAATGGACGCCACCGATCGGTTCGCTGCGCCCGGTCGATTGGAATTTGACGTTGTCCGCGCCAAGGTCGATCGTGACCCCGCCCGAACTGGTCGCGTAGTTGAGAGTCGGGGTGGAAATCGAAAAGGTTGCGTCCCAGGCCGGTGACACTGATCCGTTCGCCTCCAGCAAGACGAACGGATCAGTAATCCAGGACACGTCGGCGCCCGGATTCACGGTGGTATCGAGACCTGCGGCCTCGGCCTCCAGTTGGTCAAAGGAGCCGTTGAGTGTGGTGCCGGAGAGCAGATCGTAGGAAATGAAAGTCGCATCGGTTATTGAAACCGTCAGCCACTCGGCATGCACCGACATGTCGGGGTTGAGGATCTCAAAGCCGGAGACATAGTCGCCCTGGGTGGCAAGTTGGTTGGCGGCATCGAGCCAGCTGAGCCCGCTGCTTTGTAGGTTTGCCAAGGCCTGCTCGGCAACTCCCGCCATGGTGAAGCTGCCGGGCTGGGCAATGACGTGCGCTGTGGCCGAATCGGTGAATAATTCCGCCACTTGTGCGGCAAAGGCTACTTCCTGGGTAGGCGCCTCCCCATTATCCGCGCTCCAGCCGTAGAGGACGTTGAAGCAATTCGAAATCGTGTCCCACAGCGGGTTGTTATCATCCGTGTAGATCTGGCCCGCATAGGCATTGGTGTAGACGGTGAACGACACCGGAGTGACATCAGCCACTCCGTTCACCACGTCGCTTTGAATTTGTTGATACGAAAGGAAGTTGCCGTTGCTGTCTTGCACGGCGAGGTTGAATGTCGCGTCCTGAATGATGCTCTGGCCGAGGTCGTCGCAGTAAACCTCTGTGGTGAAGTGGCTTGCATCGTATTGATTTGGATCGAGTGAACTCCCGCTGTATTCGCCTTGCAGAGTGTCGAACGCGGTGGCCGTGTAGCCGAAGGCTTCAAATACCGCGAACATCTGCCAGCCAGCGGGGCCGCACGAGGTAGCGCCGGGGTCGCGGAACATAACCCCCACATCATCTGAATAGTTTGCGGCGCCGGCGCCATTGATCACCGATATCCCATTGGCGGGCGCAGCGGCATTGTAGAATATCGCATGGTTTGTGAAATCGCGCAGCAGCGACGTGGAGAAGAGTGTCGGGCTATCGAAGACGCTGGCGCTGACCCCGTACAACTGCTCGCAGCCCGCGATCACATAGTTTTTCAGATAGCTCAGGTCGGTCGTAGAGCCGGTGTAAGCCGGTAAGGAGAGCGCCCCCTGCGGGGCCGCTTCCACAATCTGCTGCGCGTCCTGAAAGGTCAGCGCCGGCGTGATGCCGATGGTGCTGCTAGCGGTCGCGGCATTTCCCGTCGCCGGGGTTACGGCAAAGGTAATGGCGCGGGTGCCGTCGGGGCCGGAATTGTTGGGATTGGAACTGGTGGAGGAATAGGTCACGGAATCGAGCACAGCTTGGTAGGTCGCAGCGCTCGCGGTCCCGCTTAGCGTCAAAATCCCGCTCGAGGGGTTGTAGCTGCCGCTGATACCGCCCTGCGCCGTGCAGCTGAGCTGATCACCGGTGAGCAAGCCGCTGCTGATCGCAACCGTTGCTCCGGTAATGGCAGCAGCGCCCGCGGCGTTGATCGTCAGCGCTGGATCGACGGCAACCTCGGGCGCGCTGGGCTGGTCGTAAATAACGGTATTGCCGGCACCGGTGAGCAGGTCGATGACGTTGACGGTGCTGTCGACCGGAGTCGAGGTTGAAGCCCCGCTGCTCGCAACCCAGTCGATTGTGCGCGCGGCAGCCCCGCCGCCATCGGCTGGATCGAGGGCGGTCGAGCTGAAGATGACCGATTGCAGCTCCGCTTGGTATTCTGAAAGCGACGTCTGGCCGGTGAAGGTCAGAACACCGGTCGCAGCGTTATAGTTGCCGACAATTCCCGGCTCGCTGGCGAAGGCGAGCTGATCGCCGGCCAAGAACCCGCTACTGACCCTTACGGTCGCGCTATCGAGGGTGCTGCTGCCGCTGTCAGTGACCGTTAGCGCGTTGTCGACGAGGACCGCGCTGCCGTCCTGCGTATAGTTGTCGGTATTGCCGGCATTCGCCAGCACCGGGACAGCAGCCATGAAACGATTTCCCCAACAGCAGGCCTACGTTCCCCGAAACAATCGTTTAATTACGCAGGCTCCCGTACACGCTGAACGTGAAGTTTGGCAAATGCGTAGCAATTACGCCAGTGTTCCTTTTTGCAATAATCGGCCTTGAGTTTAAATGGAATAAGCCGCATTTTTGCCTTTTAGCCTTCGAGATGGACAGTTTCTGCCGGGTGGGCCGACTCTGCAATTCCGAGGGCACCAAGCGAGGTTCAAACGTGGCTCGGTCGGGAGAAAGTTCGCGATAAACGCGGCTGCGACAACTAGGCACATTCCCTTAATCGTCATGTCGCATTCGCCGGCCCTGGCGACCCGCGTTTTCCAATCTCGATTTATGCTGCGCGGCGTGTCTGAGTGCAATATGCAATTCCGGATTGGGAGCCCGACCACACCTTATATCGCAAGCTACGCCGCAGCCAAGCTGTGCTTGCAACCGTGGAACCCTCCTGGATGATATAACGCGGCCTTCGGCGGGATTGGTGGGACTGAGAGAAGGTGGGGCGCGCTCTCGACAAGCTTCAGCATTGACCGAATTCGGCCGCTTTTGGCATAGAGTTGCGTCCTGGTGCGGGTGGAGTGGGAGGTGGCAAATGAGCCATGGCGTCTCGACCGACGAGGCTGCGGTACTGACAAAGGTCACCGAGATTTTCCGTGACGTTTTCGACGATGACAGCATAGTGCTGCGGGATAACATGACTGCGCGCGATGTGCCTGGCTGGGACAGTCTGGCGAATGTTCGACTGATGCTCTCGATCGAACAGGCTTGGGGCTTCCAGTTCAGTCTCACCGAGATATCCGAATTACGCAACGTTGGCGATTTGCTTATCGCTATTCGTAATCGGGCGTCATGAGCGATTACGACGAACCGAAAGGCCTGCTGCCATGGCTACCCGCACAGCCGGTGGGTTTTCGCTCGCTTTGCACGAAAGCGGACGCACTCGCCGCGGCTCGCGGCCAGGACCTGCGATTTCTTGCCAACCACGCCTTGGAATACAATGCTTTACATCGACTCGCGCGTTCGATCACGTCTGCTTTGGCTGATGGCGCCGAAGCGCCACTGACGCGGCTGCGGCTCGGATTGATCAGC
>DATAVW010000056.1:0-9260 GCA_036267515.1 Rhizomicrobium sp. | reverse complement strand
GGCCTATCTGAACACTCACCCGGCCGATCCGGACGCCCTTTATCTCCTGGCCGAAGCAGAAATGCGCCAGGGGCAATCGGGCGCGGCGGAACGGATGCTCGCCGAATGCGTGCGTGCGGCTCCCGATTTTGCGGCTGCGCGCATGAGCTACGCGCAAGTTCTTCTCGCGACCGAGCGTTATGCGGCGGCGTTGGAACAAGCCGATATCCTGTTGAAACAGCTGCCCCGAAATCCTCTGGTTCGCCAGCTCAAGGCGCGGGCGTTCGATGAAGCAGAAGAATACGAGTCCTCGGCGGCGTATTGGCAGGAGCTGTGCGAGGACTACCCCGATTGGCCAGAAGGCTGGTTGCGCTGCGGGCACGTGCTGAAAGTCTTAGGTAAGCAGCAGGAGGCAATTGCAGCGTATCGCAAGGCGCTTGAGATCGATCCCATGGCTGCCGGTGCGTATTGGGGGCTTGCCGCCACAAAGGCGTTTCGCTTCGCCGAAGACGACATGGAGCGAATGGAAAGTCTGCTTCGCCGTTCCGATCTTGTACCAGGCGATCGGGTGAAGCTGCATTTCGTTCTGGGGCAGGCCTACGGCGACAGCGAGGCGTATCAAAAGTCCTTTGCCAACTACGCGAAAGGCAACGCGCTGCATTTCCTCGGCGCGAAGCACGATCCGGAACGAATGACGCGCTACGTGACCCGGAACAAGGCAACCCTCACCAACGAATTCTTCAGAGAGCGAGCAGGTTACGGGTGCCAAAGCGCCGAACCAATTTTCATCGTGGGAATGCCGCGCTCCGGTTCCACCCTGGTGGAACAGATTCTGGCAAGCCATTCGCAGATTGAAGGCACGAAGGAACTTCCGGAACTCCTTGCCACGGTCTCCGAATATCTGGATGCAACATCTCCGCAGGAGAAAGCGGCATTCGATCCTGCGTTGCTTGTACAATTCGATGCAGGGACCTGCCGTCAGCTGGGCGCCCGATACCTTGAGCGTGCAGGCATGCACCGCAGAACGGGGCGACCGCTCTTCACCGACAAGATGCCGGCGAATTTTGCCTACATCGGATTGATCCAGCTGATTCTGCCCAACGCAAAGATCATCGATATTCGCCGGCACCCAATGGCCTGCGGGTTTGCAATATTCACGGAATTGTTTTCAGGTGCCCACGATGTCGCATACCGGCTTGCCGATATCGGGTTTGCGTATCGGAACTACGTCGATCTCATGGCACATTTCGATCTGGTGATGCCCGGGCGGGTGCACCGCGTGTCTTACGAACGATTGGTCTCGGAAACCGAAACAGAAATCCGCCACCTGTTTCAATATCTCAATTTGCCATTCGAGCCCGCCTGCCTCGAATTCCACAAAACCGCGCGCGTGGTTACGACCCGAAGTTCGGAACAGGTCCGGCGGCCCATCTACAAGGCAGCCGTGGACCGCTGGCGAAATTATGAGCAATGGCTTGGGCCGCTCAAGTCCGCTTTGGGGGAAGTCGTCGAGCACGAGCCTGCGGCGTGAAGTCCTCGGCGCGGCGACGTGAGCGGTTGTGCGCTCGTCAGTTGTAAGGGCGGCGCGAGTCTGTAAGTTCGCGGTATGCCGCATCAGCCGAACCCCATTTTCGCATCGCTTCCCACCACAATTTTCACCCATATGTCCGCGCTGGCGGTCGCGCATGGCGCGATCAATCTGGGGCAGGGCTTCCCGGACGAGGACGGACCGTTATCGATCCGCGAGGTGGCGGCGCAGGCCCTGTCCGATGGCCCCAACCAGTATCCGCCAATGCGCGGCCTGCCGCAGTTGCGCAAGGCGATCTGCGCGCACGCGAAGCGGTTCTACGATCTGGACTTCGATCCGGACACCAATGTGGTGGTGACCTCCGGCGGGACCGAGGCGCTGACCGCATCGATCATGGCGCTGGCCGGGCAAGGCGGTGAAGTGTTGTTGATCGAACCAGCCTACGATTCCTATGCGCCAATTGCCGAAGCAGTCGGGGCGCGGGTGAAGACCGTGAAACTCGCGCCACCCCATTGGCGGCTCGATGCTGATGCCATCGCCGCCGCGATCACACCGGACACGCGTGTGTTGATGCTCAACACGCCGCTCAATCCCATTGGCCGGGCCTTCACCCGCCAAGAACTGAAAGGCGTGGCACGCGTGCTGGCGCGCTCGAACGCGGTGGCGGTCTGCGATGAGGTATATGAGCATCTGATCTTCCACGGCCGCGAGCATATTCCCCTGATTACCTTTCCAGGGATGGCGCAACGCGTGGTGCGCGTCGGCTCAGCAGGCAAGATGTTCTCCCTGACCGGCTGGAAGATCGGCTGGGTAACGGGACCGCAGCCGCTGATCGATGTTATCGCCAAGGCGCATCAGTTCGTCACCTTCACCAGTTCGCCCGCACTGCAGCTCGGCATCGCGCATGCGCTCGAGCATGAGATGGATTTCACACTTAATCTGACGAAGTCGCTGCAGGCCAATCGCGATCTGCTGGCCGAACGCCTCCCGAAAATCGGCTTTGACGTGCTACCCTGCGAAGGCTCGTACTTCCTTACTGCCGGTATCCGGGGACTGACGAACGAGAGTGACCGCGCTTTCTGTGAACGGCTGGTGCGTGAAGCGGGTGTGGCGCTGATCCCTTTGTCTGTCTTCTTCAGTGGCGGCACGCCCGATCATCTCGTCCGCTTCGCCTTCTGCAAGAAACGTGAACTTCTCGAAGCAGCATCGCGGCGTCTGGAAGCCTATTTTGCGCAGGCAAGCGGAAGCTGAACGGCCGATCATGAGCAAAGAACCGCACGAACTCACGGCTGCTGAGCTCTCCACGGCTTTTGCCCATCGTGACTTGTCGCCGGTTGAGCTGACGGAAGCCTGCCTGGCGCGGATCGAAGCCCTGGATGCGGAGATCAATGCGTTTTGCCTCGTCGATCCTGAGACCTCGCGCAAACAGGCGGAGAATTCTGAGCGGCGCTGGAGCGAAGGTGACCCGCTGTCGCCGCTGGACGGTGTGCCGGTCGCAATCAAGGACCTGCTGCTGACGAAAGGCTGGCCCACGCGTCGTGGTTCTTTGACCGTGGATCCCCAAGGTCCGTGGACGGACGATGCACCCAGCGTGGCGCGGTTGCGGGAAGCCGGCGCCGTACTCATCGGCAAGACGACGACGCCAGAATTCGGCTGGAAAGGCACCACGGATTCCCCGCTGACTGGTATCACGCGAAATCCCTGGAATAAGGCAAAGACGCCGGGCGGCTCATCCGGCGGCTCGGCTGCAGCCTTGGCTGCCCGTTTCGCGCCACTCGTTTTGGGGACAGATGGCGGCGGCTCGATCCGTATTCCGGCCGGTTTCTCCGGCGTGTTCGGATTGAAACCCAGCTTCGGCCGCGTGCCGGCATGGCCGCTGTCGCCGTTCGGCACGGTGGCGCATGTGGGGCCAATGAGCCGCACCGTGCTCGACTGTGCGATGCTGCTGAACGTCATCGCCAAACCCGACGCGCGCGATTGGCATGCGTTACCGTACGAACCCACCGACTATGCTGCGGAACTGGAATCCGGCGTTCGCGGCAAACGCATCGCATTCAGTCCCCGGCTCGGACACGTGCAGCGCATCGTACCGGAAGTGGAAGACCTGGTAACGGCGGCGGCGAAACGGTTTGAAGAACTCGGCGCGCATGTGGAGCAAGCCGATCCTCCCGGCGGCAATATGGTCGAAACGTTCCGGACGCTGTGGTGGGCCGGTGCGGCCTTCCTGCTTGGCAATTTGCCAGACGAAAAAATGGCGCAACTCGACCCTGGCTTGCGCCAGATGGCGCAAGAAGGCGCACAGATTCCGCTGAAGCAATACCTCTCTGCCAATGCGGCTCGCGGGCAGTATGGCAGTGTGATGCGGCAGTTCATGACGCGCTACGATTTCCTGCTCACACCGGCGCTCGCCACGCCTGCGTTCGACGCCGGTGCGCTTTCGCCGGTGGACGAGGACGGCAACGCCTGGATGAACTGGACGCCTTTCACGTTTCCCTTCAACCTCACCCAACAGCCCGCCGCCAGCATCCCGTGCGGGTTTACGCGTGACGGCTTGCCTGTGGGCCTGCAGATTGTGGGCCGCATGTTCGATGACGCCGGCGTGCTCGCCGCCGCTGCGGCTTACGAAATGGCCGATCCCCATTTCGACAAAACGCCGCCGGGTTTCTAGCAACGCGCATTCCGCTACACTGATAGTGACTTAGGCGATTCTCTATGTTGCAGCGGCTCTCCAGTCATATCCTGCCGAATTCGGCGACCATGATCGGCGTGTGCGTCACCGCCGTGGGGCTGGTGAAGATTGCCGAAAGCCATATCGGCCCCAGCAATGTCGACGTTTATTTTTCGCTGACCGCGGTGATCTTCCTGGGCAGCGCAATTCTCTCCTACCTTTCGGTGCGGACCGAGCAGCCAAACACCGGCACGGCCGTCATCGAGCGAATGGCCGACGCGCTGTTCATGGCAGGTCTGCTGGCGATGACCTTCATCGCCACGCTGTTCGCCTATGAGGTGATCTGAGCGCCTGTCTGGAATGACAATCGCGGCAGATGCGATATTCTCGGGCGCATGGCGAACGAAATTCTTACCATTGCGCAATGCTATGAAGCGGATCGTTACGCCGCGACGCATGGCGTACCTTCGCTGACATTGATGGAGAACGCCGGGCGCGCGGTTGCCGACGCAATTATCGAACGGCACGTGCGCGGGCGTGCGATCGTATTGTGCGGTCCCGGCAACAACGGCGGCGACGGCTTCGTTGCGGCGCGGCATCTGGCGGCGTTCGGCTGGGAAGTTTCGGTTGCGCAGCTTGGCGAACGCGAGGGACTCAAGGGCGATGCGGCAGAAATGGCAAAGCGCTGGGATGGCGCGGTCGTTCCGCTCGCAAGCGATACGCTTGAGGGTGCAAACGTTGTTCTCGATGCGCTGTTCGGCGCGGGACTGACGCGGCCGCTGGAGGGCAGGGCGGCCGAAATCGTCCGTGTGCTGAAGGGTTCCGATGTTCCGATTGTGGCCGTTGACGTGCCGAGTGGATTGCACGGCGATCTCGGCCGCGGACTCGATGACCTCGTTGTCAAGGCGGGTACCACGGTCACCTTCCTTCGCAAGAAGCCGGCGCATGTGCTGATGCCGGGCCGGCAATTCTGCGGCGATGTTGTTGTCGCCGATATCGGCATCCCCGACGCCGCGTTGGAATCCATCAAGCCGGGCATTTTCGAGAATGGGCCGGCGCTGTGGGGCAGGGCATATCCCTGGCCGCAGCCGCTGGCGCACAAATACGCGCGGGGGCATTGCGTCGTGGTCAGTGGCCCGGCGCATGCGACAGGCGCAGCACGGCTCGCGGCCCGCGGCGCCCTCCGCATTGGCGCGGGCCTGGTGAGCGTCGCCAGTCCGCCGGACGCGGTACCCATCAATGCCGCGCAGCTCACCGCCATCATGGTGAAACCGTTCGACGGCGCGAAGGGCCTCGGCGATCTCCTCTCCGACAGGCGGCTCAACGCCGTGGTGATCGGGCCCGGCTGCGGCGTGGGACAGCAGACCCGGGATCTCGTTGCGGCGGTGCTGGCGAGCGGGGCGGCCGCCGTGCTGGATGCCGACGCACTCACCTCGTTCCACGACGATCCCGCCGCGCTGTTCCGGCTGCTTCGCGAGCCCGCGGTTCTCACGCCCCACGAAGGCGAATTCGAGCGCGTTTTCCCCGGCTTGCTGGCGAAATCTGAGAACAAGATTGAAGCCGTACGCGCCGCCGCCGCCACCGCCCGCTGCACCGTTCTGCTCAAGGGCCCGGACACCGTCATCGCCGCGCCGGATGGCCGCGCCATCGTCAACAGCCATGCGCCCCCCACATTGGCGACCGCCGGCTCGGGCGACGTGCTTTCCGGCTTCATCGGTGGTCTCATGGCGCAACGACTCGATTCATTCACAGCGGCTGCGGCGGCAGCATGGTTGCACGGAAAGGCAGCGTCCGGGTTCGGGCCAGGTCTCATTTCGGAGGACCTGCCGGAATTGCTGCCGGCGGCGCTCTCCGCGCTGGAGGACGAACTCGATGAGCGATACCGTCATCCGCCGCGCGGAACCGGCTGACCTTTCCGCCCTGCTCGACATCTACAACCACTACGTCCTCCACACCCCCATTACCTTCGATATCGCGCCGCGCACCCTGGCGCAGCGGCAGGAATGGTTCGATCAGTTTGCCGGCAGCGGACGCTACCGGTGCTTCGTCGCGGCGCTGGGCGGCAAGGCGATCGGCTGGGCATGCTCGGCGCGATTCAAGGAGCGCGAGGCCTACGCCACCTCCGTCGAAACTAGCGTGTATTGCGCGCCGGACCACACGGGCCGCGGACTTGGCCGGCGGCTCTACGCCACCCTGTTCGACGCGCTTCAGGCAGAGGACATCCACCGCGCCTATGGCGGCGTCACGCTCCCGAACGAGGCTTCGGTGGCGCTGCACACGAGGGTGGGCTTCCGCCACATCGGCACGTATCAGGAAGTGGGTCGCAAGTTCGGCCGGTTCTGGGACGTGGCGCTGTATGAGCGCCCGCTCGTCCAGGGTGAGCGCGCGCTTCGCTAGGTCTGGTGCTCACCTCCTGCTGTTCCACATCGACTCGTTTTCGAAGACTCCGAGCCCTTCCCCCCTCTGCCTTCGGGTGGGGGCTGAACGGAATTGTTCATTTTGTTCGGCAAAAATACGCACACGTTGCCCCTGCCGGACGTCGTGACGGTATTCGTTTGCAAAAAAGTGGGGGGAGGGGGTCCCGGAAAAGACGCAAGTGAAAGGCGGCCGCACCGCGCCCCAGAGCCAAGCCGCTGATCGAGCGGACAAATCGCCTTGCGGTTGTTTTGCCGAAAACGGGGAGGGGTACCCTGTCGTTCTCTCCTCCCGCGCTTTTTGAATACCTGTTCAATTTCCAAGTCCCATCCATCCTTGAATATCTCGACCACAAGGTATAAGAACGTAAAGCGAACACGTCAACCGCTGCCGTCTACACACGCTTTCCCGAAAGGACAGGCAGCTTTCCGCCCATCAGGCCGCAACGGTGATTTTGCGGATTTCCGGGCGCGCATCGGCGGGAATGGCGATGCCGTTATCGTGCCGGTACGCCAACACGGCGCGAATGGCTTCTTCGGCGTTTCTCAGCGCTTCGTTTTCCGAATTGCCCTCGGTGACGACTGCCGGAAACCGCAGAATTAGCAAAAAGCGCGCGACGAGCGCGTTCGTTTATACTGGAGCTTGGGCCGCGCGCTCGGGATGCGAAATTGTGCAACGCACAGGTTTATCAACATGGGCGCTCGTGTGGACGGAATGTTGGCTGTGAATAACTCGTGTTGTAAGGCGCTTCTGGCATCCGCTGGCGCTTGGCGGTAGAATGCTTCGGAATAATCCCGTGGGGGGATTCAAATGAACAAGCTGACGCAAACCCTGCTCACAGGTTCGGCGCTCTGTGCGATGATGACCGCGCCGGCCCCGGCCCAGCCCGCGCATCCCGCGATGCACGTTAGCGCTTCATGCAGGCCATGCGGTCAACAAGACCAAACTGTACGCTCCGTTCCATTGCGGAAGGAGTTGTTCAACCTACGTATACGGCATCTATTCCAGCGCGTCAGCGTCTTCCGTACAGCAGGATATCTACGGCACGTACTACAAGTGGAGCAGCGCTCCGAACGGCTACTACACGATCTGCTCGAATCCGAAGCAGAGGGTGAAGACCCCGAAGAGGACCGTTTACGGCGGCACCGTTGCGGACACAGAGACCTATTCGTTCGGTTGCCCGAGCGCCCCGACCGTGTTCTATGGCGATGCCTGGACGAACAAGACGGGCGTGCCGGGTAACGTTGACACGTTCGATTCATACCTGATCGGCAAGTTCAAGGGGCCCAGCGCCAAATACAAGGGTGTGATTCACTTCTCCGTCGAGGTCACTATTACTCCGTAATTCGGCTGATTGCGGGCGCTAGGTAGTTTCTCGCACATTCGCTGTCGGCCTAATGCCTTACGATCCGCTCCGCACCCGCAACCGGAAACACCGCGTACTTGTCGTGCCGGTGATCATCGCTGGCATCAATGAGCGCCGCGCCTTTGGGATCGCAGCCGAGCCGCTTCTAGCGCCCGCTTGCGCTTTGGGGCAGAGTGTCGGGTGAACATCCTGTTGGGTGATACAAATGAACAAGCTGACGCAAACCCTGCTCACCGGTGCGGCGCTCTGCGCGATGATGACCGCGCCTGCCTTGGCTCATCAGCCTAAGCATCCGGCGATGCATGTTACGGCGCTCTATGCGGGCCATGCGGTCAACAAGACCAAATTCCACATCCCTGGACGCCAGCACATAACCTACACGTACGGCGTTTACTCCACCAGGCAATTGGTTCTCGACCAGAAGGTCCAACTCGGCTCGTTCTACAAGTGGAACAGCACCGCCAGTGGCTACTATACCCTCTGCTCAAACCCGAAGCAGAAGGTGAAGCTTGATCCAAAGAAGACGCAGTACGGGAAGCTCAGCGCTGCCACGGAAACCTATTCATTCGGCTGCCCCAGCGGTCCAACAACGTTTTATGGCGCCGACTATAAGCTCACGGACCCCGCGGGCTTTGGCAATACCGACCATTTCGTGGTCAAGGATCTCGGCTGGTTCAAGGCCAACGGCAATAAGTACAAAGGCACGCTGAATATGGATTTCAGCCTCGCTATCACAGAGTAGCGCAACGCGCGGCGTTCTTCATTCGTGAAGCGGCTTTTTTCGTCATGCCGCTCCCACGTGAACGGAAGTCCCCGCCCGTTGTCGAGGCGAAACCGCTGTGGGCGTCGGGTGATCATCCTATGGGGGGATTCACATGAACAAGCTCACGCAAACCCTGCTCACCGGTGCGGCGCTCTGTGGGTTGATGGCAGCTCCCGCCATGGCGCAGCCCACGCATCCCGCAATGCACGTTATGGCGCTGCATGCAGGCCATGTTGTCAACAAGACCAAGCTGCTGCACCGCTCACCCCACTGCGACTCCAGCGTTTGTACCTCACCTATACGTTCGGCGTCTACAGCGAGAAGACCGCGAATGCGCGCAAAACGGACCTGTTCGGCACGTTTTACAGGTGGAACGACATTACCGGCGGCGGCGCTATTATGACGTGCTCCCCGAAAACTGGATCGTTTTTGGCTAGAGTTTTCCACTTGTAAATCCCTGACCGGGAGGAGTGGAAAGATCATGAAGGCGTCGAAGTTCACGGATGCGCAGAGGGCGTTCATCATCAAGCAGGGCGAGGAC
>DATAVW010000055.1:0-7479 GCA_036267515.1 Rhizomicrobium sp. | reverse complement strand
GCTAGGTTTTCTTGATGAGCCAAGCGAATTTAGAAAACCTGCCACCCTCCGCACAGGCGGAGGGCCCATTCTGGGTCCCCGCATTTCGCGGGACACGAGCTTTCGTAATTCGCTAAGCTCATAACGAAAGCTATGTGGCTGGGGCGGGAGGATTCGAACCTCCGTATGCCGGAATCAAAATCCGGTGCCTTACCGCTTGGCGACGCCCCAATCCAAAGGCCGCGGACCATATCGGCTCACTTCGGCCGTTTCAATGTGAGCGCCGCATGCGACGCGTGGCCGATGTTCGCCCTTTTCGGGACTTTGCGTGCAGGGTTTACTGACGGTGAGGAAAGATCTGGGTGCCGCATGCCGATCGTCTACGACGAGATCATGAAGCTGAGATCGGAAGGGAAAGAATTTCGCTACACCGAGCGCGACAGCATGCTCTATGCGCTGGGCATCGGCTTTATGCGTGATCCGCTGAACGAAAAGGAACTCCCGTTCGTCTATGAGAACGGGTTGAAGGCAGTGCCCACGATGGCCACGGCGATTGCTTTCGGCCAATCGCTCATCGGCCTCACCGGGGTGAATTTTCTGATGCTGGTGCATGGCGAACAGCGGCTCACGATCCACAAACCGCTTCCGCCATTCGGCGATGTCGTTTCCGACGAGAGAATTGTCGGAGCCTATGACAAGGGGCCGGACAAGGGAGCACTGATCATTTCGGAAAAAGTGATCCGCGAAAAGAACTCGGGCGAAAAGCTTTGCACCGTGCGCGGCACCGCGTTTGCGCGCGGCGACGGTGGTTTCGGTGGACCGAAGGAAGGCGCGCCCGAGCCGCATGCCATTCCGAATCGTGCGCCCGATCAGGTGCACGAAACCGATACGCGCCCCGATCAGGCATTCCTTTACGCGCTGTCCGGCGACCGCAATCCGCTGCACCGCGATCCCAAGGTGGCGCGCATGGCAGGATTCCCGCGGCCCATTCTGCAGGGACTCTGCACCTATGGCATTGCCTGCCGCTCTGTGCTTTCCACCGTGTGCGATTACGATCCTGCGAAAATTGCTGGCTTCGACGTGCGCTTCTCCGCGCCGGTTTTTCCCGGCGAAACCATCGTGACGGAGATGTGGGTGGACGGTGCAATTGTCTCGTTCCGCTCGAAAGTGAAGCAGCGCGATGTGGTTTGCCTCAACAACGGCAAGTGCACGCTTGTCCAGTGACGACCCGCTGGCGCGCGCCGAGGCCTTGTTGGCTGACGGCCGTGCATCCGAGGCGGCCGGCACGCTCCAATTGTTGATCGAGCGCGGCCGGGCGGGGCTGCTTGCGCGGCTGATGTATGCGCGTGCCTTGAGCCAAGCGGGTGATTCCGACGCTGCGCTGGAAGCTGCGCGCGAAACCGCGCTGATGTTTCCAGGTATTGCCGCTGTTGCGGTGGGTTTGGGTGAGGCGCTGCTGCGGGCGGGCACGCTTGCCATTGCCATTGCCGAATTTCAGCGCGCCCTGCGCATCGACCCGCAACTCGCCGAGGGCCGTTTCCTGCTCGGATGCGCATGGCTGGAAGCCGGCGAGCCGGAGAAGGCGTTGCAAGCGTTCGATGAAATTCCCGCCGATGCTGCTCCTTCGGAGTTGCCGGAGAAAATTGCCGAAGCGGAACAGATGCGCGTGCTTTCGCGCTCGAACCCGCGCTACGTGCGCCATCTCTTCGATCAGTTCGCGACAGACTACGATGCGCGGATGCTCGGCCAGCTCGCGTATTCGGCGCCAGGCATCCTGCGAGAGCTGGCCAGCCTTGTCATCCCAGACCTGCAGGCGCATTCGCTCGATGTTTTGGACCTGGGCTGCGGGACCGGCCTCACGGGACTGGAATTCCGCGATATCGCGCGCCGGCTGGACGGAATCGACTTGAGTCCTTCCATGCTTGAGAAGGCGCGTGCCCACGGCATCTATCACGAACTGGCTGTCGCCGATGTTGAGAATTTGCCTGGCGCGCGAGAGCCATACGAGCTGGTACTCGCGGCCGACACGCTGGTCTATCTGGGTGACCTGCGCGCCACGTTCGCGAGTGTCTCAACGCAGCTGAAGCCGGGCGGGTTCTTCCTCTTCACTGTCGAAAGAGAAGTGGAAGGCGACGGCTTTTCGCTGGGGCCAAAACGGCGTTGGCGCCATTCGGAAAATTATCTGCGCGGGGAAGCGGATCGCCTCAGATATACAATTGTAGGACTTGTAAAGTGTTCACCGCGGACAGAAGCCGGTGTTCCGGTGGAAGGTTTTGCCGTCGCGCTACAGAAATCGAAGTGAAACACGATGTAAGCGCACGGTTGCTAAGCGGCGGGGAAGTAACCGTCCTGATAATGTTGGATCCGCCCCTCCTGCTCCAGCTGGATCAGATGCGCGAGCACAGAACGCGCGGCAGCCGGATGCAGCCGTTTGTCCACATCGGCATATAGCTGGGCGACAATCTCGGGAATCGTGTGAGTGCCGCCGCGAAGGCAGGCAAGAATCTGGGCCTCGCGTTCGAGACGATGATCGATGTACGCCTGCAAAAACGGCTTGGGATCGTTCACCGGCCCGCCATGCGTGGGATAGAGAACGCGGTCATCGCGCGCCAGCAGCTTGCGCAGGCTTGCCATGTATTGCGCCATGTCGCCGTCCGGCGGGGCCACCACCGTGGTGGACCAACCCATCACGTGATCACCGGTGAACAGCGCCTTCTCCTCGCGCAGTCCGTAGCACATGTGATTGGACGTATGGCCCGGCGTGTACACGCAATCGAAGGTGAAGCCATCGCCGGCAATGACATCGCCGTCGCGCACCGCCACATCCGGCACGAAGGTCCAATCGCCACCTTCCTCGACCTTTGTACCGTCTTCGTCGCGACCTGAACCGTGTGGGCCAAAGGCGTAGGTTTTTGCGCCTGTCCACTCCTTCAGCGGCTGCGCAGCCGGCGAATGGTCGGAATGTGTGTGGGTGACAAGGATATGCGTGACGTTCTTGTCTGCAACGGCGCGCTTCAGCGCGTTGAGGTGCTCCGGAAAGAGCGGCCCCGGATCGATGACCGCCATATCCCGCGCGTTTTCATCACCGACGATATAGACGCCGGTCCCCCTGAAGGTGAACGGGCTGGGATTGCGCGCCAGCAGGCGCGACACCTTCGGCGACAATCGCCGCACTTCGCCATATGGCACGTCGAAATCGCGATTGAACGAAATAGGCACCTATTTCTCGGTGTCCCGGCGAGCCTGGATACGGGCGTGGCGATGAATGGCATGCGGCCGCGTGCGATGGATCATGGATTTTACCATCAGCGGCACACGGTGCGCGAAACTGTCAAACAGGCGCGACAGCCAGTCGAAGCGATGGCGAATGTACTGCAGCCGCCGCCGCATATTCTTGGAATGGGTGGTGAGAATCGCAAGGCCTGTGAGCAGCGGCAGGATACCGATCAGAGGAATAGGTATCGGCGCGGGCAACAGCACTATGCCCACCACCACCAGCAGCCACCCTATGCCAAGCCAGAAGGTTCTCTGCACAGTTCCCGTCCGCGCCCCATACGCCGCGACACTCATCAGGTTAGCCCTCGAATCATGGCGCGGGTTTGGCGCCAAGAGCCAGGCTACCTAACGTCTGTTAAGAAATGGGTGCGGAAGGGCAATGTTTCCATGACGCTTTACAGTTTGCCGGGCCGAATCTCCACAGGAGCAGGCTGTTTTGCGGCCAAAGCACCTTTACGAACGACCGCTGGAAAACGATCTGTCAGACATATGGACGCGATTCGATGGCGCGCACCAGACCTTTGATGGTCCGGTAGAGGAACCACACTGCCAGTCCGATCAGAATCGGGATACCGACGAACACAAAGCAGAGCGGAATCGCCACCGCGACGACAATCAACGACACCCAGAAGGTCTCGATAAGGTTGCGGAAATGCGACTCCCAGATCGTGCCGTGGGATTCGCTGCGCTGCACATAGGCAAGAACAAGCGCCACAAGTGTGGCGACGTGAACGGTGGGCCAGCCGAGCAAATACAGTGCATAGCAAAGGATAGCCGTGCCTCTGAGGCTCTCCTCGCTACGAACCGGTTGTGCCTGGGTGACGTCGGCCATCGCCTCTCTCCCGTAATCCAGCGTAGATGTGGGAAGTGTTAGGGTAGGCGTCAAGCGACCCTTCAGATACCGCCGTACCAGTTGTAGCCTTGGTCTTCCCAGTAGCCGCCCTTGCCGCCGGCAATTTGGGCGAAGCTTTCCACCAACTCGACGCGTTCGACGTATTTCGCTTGTTTGTACCCCAGCTGCCGCTCCGTTCGAAGCCGCACCGGCGCGCCATTGGCGATGGGTAGCGGCTTTCCGTTCAGCTCGTAGGCCAGCAGCGTCTGCGGATGTGTGCATTCCAGCAGATCATGGCTTTCGTAATAGTATTCGTCGTCCGGCACGCCGTCATTGTCGGTGTCAGCCATGGGATCGGCGCAATGGAACACGCAATAGCGCGCGTTCGGCCTGGGCTTCGCCATCGCGAGCACGATGCGTAAGGGAACGCCCGTCCATTCGCCGATGCACGACCAGCCTTCAACGCAGTCATGCCGCGTGATCTGCGTGCGCGAGGGCAGCTTGCGCAAATCGGCCAATGTCAAGGTCAGGGGATGCTCAACCAATCCGTCCACCTTCACCTCCCAATAGGCGAAGCCCTCCTTCACGTGCTGCTGGTAATCGTCTGTGGGCGGATTGAGGGTACCATTGGTGCGAAAAACGGGCGCGATATCCGCTTTGGTGTATTCCTTTGCCAGCGCATGGCTGCCGGCGAACAGCCGCTGCGCGCGGCGCGTCAGTCCTTCTGCGGTGTAGAGCACATCCTGCACCCATTGCGTCTGCGACAGCGATTTGCAACCGGACAAGGTCAGTGCGCCAGCCGCGACAGCCGCGCCACGCAGGAGATTGCGGCGGTCAGGCATGCGCATCTTCTTTCGGTCCGATGAAGTAGCGCCCGGTGATCATGGACCGCAGATTGTTCCAGGTACCCGAGAGCACAACCATCGCAATGTGGATAAGGAAGAAGATTACAAACGAAAAGGCGCAGATGAAATGGATGGTCCGCGCGCTTTGCCGTCCACCGAATATCCACGGCAGGAAGGGGAACGCAGCATCCATCGTGGGCGACATTGTAAGTCCCGTCAGCACCACCAGCGGCCCGAGAATGAAGATCACCGTGAAATAGGCGAGCTTCTGCAGCGCATTGTAGCGCTTTGCGGCCTCGCCTTCCGGGAAATGCAGCTTCACATGCTCCGCAATCTCATGCGGCAGGTCCCGAACATCGTGTGCGGTCGGGGTAAGATCGCGAATGTGACCGCGCAGCAGGGCGTAAGCCGCGAAGATCGCCCCGTTGATAACGAACAGCCAAGCGAAAAAGAAATGCCACACGCGGCCCATCGCCAGCCATTGGGGCCCTGGCAAGGTGGCCCAGGCGGGAAAGCCGCGCGCCACCATCGCGCCGTCCAATCGGGAGGCGCCGAGCAGGCCAGTAGTATCGAATTGCCAATGCCCGATCTGAGTCACGCCCTTTACGGCCTGCCCAGCCGAATTCTGCCAAGCGGAAAGGGACAACAGCGGATGGGCGAAATCCGACTGCGAACCCCAGTAAAGTGCGGGATGCGCATTGAAGATCTGCAGCCCACTCATCAGCATCACGAGCAACACGCCGGCATTCAGCCAATGCGCAATCCGCACGAAAATTGTGTGACGGTAGAACGGGATACGCCGCCCGCCCGGCTCGCTGTTGGCGCCATAGACAAGGAAATCCAGGAGCCGCGACAAGATCCCCGGCCTGTGTCTCGCCTGTTCCCGCGAAGCTTCCGTCACATTCATTCTCGCGCCCGGATCCCGCTCCCAACCGTTCTCTTTGTACGAAGACGGAGGCTTGCCGGCCATGCTGCGCGGGTACAGCGCCATTGACAAGCGCGTGAGCCGCGCGCCCCAATTGCATCGGGACCAGGTTGGGGAGGTTCAATATGCCCAAATTCGCAGCAAGTTGCGCATATGGAACATTGTTCGGCATTGCCGCCGCATTGGTGTTTGCGGCGCCAGCAATTTCGGACGCAAGTTCGGAAACCATCACCGCGGCCACGCATGCAGAACTCGCGGCCGGCGCGGGAGACCTCGATGGCGTGCACACTCACCTGCATCATGTGCTGAATTGCCTCGTCGGGCCGGGCGGCAATGGTTTCGATGCAAAGGCGTTGAACCCGTGTGCCCAGGGCGGACATGGCGCCATTCCGGATACCACCGACGCGACGAAGAAGTCTTCACTGGAAGCAGCCGCCGACAAAGCCCGCGCTGGCCTCGCTTCAAACAATGTGAAGGAAGCGCGCGCCGATGCTTCGGGGGCGGCCTCGCTGTTGAAACCGGGCAAATAGCGGCGGCGTTACACTGGTGAGGTACTTACTGGGATTCGGCCGAACGGGCATCCGCGGAGAAGAGGTGGAGCATGAAAAAACTGGCTAATCTGGTGGCGGCAGTCGCGTTCGCAGCCAGCATTATTGGATTGGGTTCTGCTGCGCGTGCCGCGGACGAAGCATCCATTCTGGCAAACGCCAGTGCCACGGTGGTGAACCTCAAGCGGGATCCCATATTCGGCAACGCGCGCGCCACCCTGCGAAACGCTCGCGCCGTGCTGATCGTGCCGAACCTCGTGAAAGGCGGCTTCATTTTCGGCGCTGAGGGCGGCGAAGGCGTGCTGCTCGCGCGGACCCGCCACGGCTGGAGCCAGCCTGCCTTCTACACGCTGGCATCGGCCTCGTTCGGCTTGCAGATCGGAATCCAGCAGGCGCAGCTCATCATGTTCATCATGAGCGATCGCGCGCTGCGCGGCATCGAGCAAGGCAAGGTGAAGCTTGGTGCGGGCGCAGGGCTGACCGTCATAACGCTGGGCGCCTCCGCGGAAGCAGCAACCCCCGTCAACCTTTCCGGCGACATTGTTGTCTGGGCTGTGTCGAAAGGGGCTTATGGCGGGCTCACCTTCAACGGTTCGGTGATCGCGCCGCAGAGGGACGGCAACGCCGCCTTCTACGGCCGCCCCGTTACCGTGCAGGACATTTTGGCTGGCCGGGTGAGCAATCCCTCTACCGCAGGACTGCGGGCGAATCTCGCCCGGGTTTGGTGACGGCGCGTACGGAAACTTCCGCTTGCGAAATCCGGCCCCACTTCGCGGGCCGGAATTTTTATGTCACTGCCGCGTGATCGATTGCATAAGAAATTGTCACTCGACTTGCGTAAGCCGTTGGTGTTTCTAAGTTTCTGAGCAGCGGGGGCATGACGAAGGAGACACGTTCATGCCGAGTTACGAAATCTGCTACCTGAACAATGACGGCTCGCTCGCCGGCAAATTCGCCGCCAGCTGCGACACGGAGATGCAAGCGAAAATTCTGGCCCATGCCATGCGGCTCGAAAACGCCCGCGGCATCGAGGTGTGGGACGGGAACGAGCTTATCTACCGTCGCCCCGACGAA
>DATAVW010000054.1:0-16140 GCA_036267515.1 Rhizomicrobium sp. | reverse complement strand
TCGAGCTTGCGCCGCGAGCCGCTTCGGACCCGAACGACAGCCTTGCGCCCGACGCTGCTCCGCCGCCGGACGCAACGCCTTCCACACAGCGAGAGATGGCCAAAGCGGCACCGGCCTCGCGCGCTCCCGATGTCGCGCCTGCTCCCGAAACGGCCACGCGCGTTGAAGGGTGGACTCCCCTCCGCTATCACCCCCCTCCAGATGACCGACCTCACCCACATCCGCAATTTTTCCATCGTCGCGCATATCGACCATGGCAAATCGACCCTGGCCGACCGGCTGATCCAGACCACGGGCGGCCTCTCGCTGCGCGAGATGAAGGAGCAGGTGCTCGATTCGATGGACATCGAGCGCGAGCGCGGCATCACCATCAAGGCGCAGACGGTGCGCCTGGAATACAAGGCGAAGAACGGCGAGAGCTACATCCTCAATCTGATGGACACGCCGGGGCATGTGGACTTCGCCTACGAGGTGAGCCGCTGCCTTGCCGCCTGCGAAGGCGCGCTGCTGGTGGTGGATGCGAGCCAGGGCGTGGAGGCGCAGACGCTCGCCAATGTCTATCAGGCAATCGATGCCAATCTCGAAATCGTGCCGGTGCTGAACAAGATCGATCTGCCGGCGGCAGAGCCCGACCGCGTGCGCCAGCAGATCGAGGATGTGATCGGCATCGACGCCAGTGACGCCATTCCCATTTCCGCCAAGACCGGCATCGGCATTCAGGACGTGCTGGAAGCGGTTGTGCAGCGCCTGCCCGCGCCACGCGGCGACGCGACCGCGCCATTGAAGGCGCTGCTGGTGGACAGCTGGTACGATTCTTACCTTGGCGTGGTGGTGCTGGTGCGGGTGGTGGATGGCGAGCTGAAGAAGGGCCAGAAGATCCGCATGATGGCGGCTAACGCCGTTTACCAGGTGGAGCGCGTGGGCGTGTTCACGCCGAAACAGGTGCTGATGGATTCGCTGGGGCCGGGCGAAGTCGGTTTCATCACTGCCGCCATCAAGGAAGTGGCCGACACGCAGGTGGGCGACACCATCACCGGCGAACGCAAGGGCACCGAGACGCCGCTGCCGGGATTCCACCCGGCCCAGCAGGTGGTGTTCTGCGGATTGTTTCCGGTGGACGCGGCGCAGTTCGAAGACTTGCGCGGTGCGCTGGGGCGGCTGCACCTCAACGATGCGAGCTTCACCTACGAAATGGAAACGAGCGCCGCGCTGGGCTTCGGCTTCCGCTGCGGCTTTTTGGGTTTGCTGCACCTGGAAATTGTTCAGGAGCGCCTGGAACGCGAATTCAATCTCGAGCTGATCGCCACCGCGCCTTCCGTTATTTACCGCCTTCACATGACAGACGGCACCATGAAGGAGCTGCACAACCCGGCCGACATGCCGGACCCGGTTCGTATCGCCTTCATTGAAGAGCCGTGGATCACCGCCACCATCTTTGTGCCGGACGATTATCTCGGCGCGGTCCTCAAACTATGTCAGGACCGGCGCGGCCGGCAGATCGAGCTTACCTATGCCGGCGCGCGCGCCATGGTGCGCTATGCGTTGCCGCTCAACGAAGTGGTGTTCGATTTCTACGACCGCCTGAAAAGCGTAAGCCGCGGCTACGCCAGCTTCGATTACCACATCGAAGGTTACGAGGAAGGCGATCTGGTGAAGATGTCCATTCTCGTCAACGAAGAACCGGTGGACGCGTTGTCGATGATCGTCAACCGCGCGCGTGCAGAAACGCGCGGCCGCGGCATGGTGGAAAAGCTGAAGGATCTGATCCCGCGCCACCTCTTCAAGATTCCAATTCAGGCGGCGATCGGCAGCAAGGTGATCGCGCGCGAAACGCTCTCCGCGCTGCGCAAGGACGTCACGGCCAAATGCTATGGCGGCGACATCACCCGCAAACGCAAGCTGCTCGACAAACAGAAGGAGGGCAAGAAGAAGATGCGGCAGTTCGGCAAGGTGGACATTCCGCAGGAAGCCTTCATCGCCGCCCTGAAAATGGACCAGGATTAGCGGGGGAGCTATTCCATCAACTGAATCTGATCCCAGCCATCCTCGGTGAGATCGGGTTCACCCTCGAACTCGCGCTCGAATCCGCTTTGCCAAGGAAAGACATTGTTGCGGTCCGGCCAAAACAGCTGGACGGAGGGAAATTCGTCGCCACCATAAAACCATCGGCTCCAGCCAAGATGCTCCGCATAGTGGCGCTTGCTGATCGGTAGAAGCACAACATCCATGCGCTCCAGGATATTTCGGATGCGTCGTTGTCGTCCCGGTGGCCGACCCTCTTTCGCGTCCTTGAAGATGTTCCAGAATATCTGGTCGGCAGCCTCGCTCTTCAGGGAAAATGCAATCACTTCTGGAAATTGGACGGACGACCAAAAGCCGGTTGTGTAGCCGAAGCCGGGCAGGTCGCCTTCTGGAAACACGTTCGTGCCGCGCCAACCGTGTTGGCGAATCTTCGCGACGAAATTCTTCTCGTGTTCGTCGAAGCTGTCCGGATTTGCATCAAGGGCAGTGAGCATTACGCGGCCTTGCGCTTTGGCAACTTCCTTATTTCGGCACCCTTTTCCTGCTCCGCGAGGCGAAGCTCGTACAGCTTCTGCAGGTTCAGCCAGAAATCGGCGCTGGTGCCGAACCAATGACCGAGGCGGAGCGCCGTATCCGCCGTAACGGCGCGCTGCTCATTGAGAATGCCGGTAATGCGGTTTGTGGGAATGTTCAGCTGCCGCGCCAATTCGGCGGCGGAGATGCCGAGTTCTTCGAGTTCCTCACGAAGGATTTCGCCGGGATGGATCGGTGTACGTGCCATGTCGCGCCTCAATGATAGTCCACGATTTTCACGTTGTTCGGGCCGGCTGCGCCATCAGACCACTCGAAGCAGATACGCCATTGATCGTTGATGCGCATGCTCCATTGTCCTTTGCGATCACCGCTCAACTTCTCAAGCCGATTGCCCCGTAACGCGCCTAGCTCCTTAAGGCTTGTTGCGACCTCAAGGCGTACGAGCCGGTTTTCGGCCTGATGCCGGAACGGCTCGAACTGCTTGACCCGTTCGCCGCGCGAAGCGTTCCGTCCGCGCATCGCCGTAGCTCAGGATCATGCGACAAATACTGTGCTGCTTTACGCCTTACGTCAAGCGTAACGAACCTCTAAGCGCTCCGGCTCAGACGTGCGACGAGGTCATCCAGCTGCTCGAGGGTCTTGTAGGCGATTTTGAGATCGCCGCCTTTTGCGCCGCGGTGTGCGATTTCGACCGACAATCCCAAGATATTTCCGATGCTCGATTCCAGCGCTTTGGTATCGGCATCCTTGGCCCGCGCGGATTCGGCGCCATTCGTTTTTGGCTTCGGTTTCGCTTTGGCTTCCGCCTCACGGACATTCAGGCCCGCTTCGACGATGGCCCTGGCGCGGGCTTCCGCATCCGGCGCGCCGACAAGCGTGCGCGCGTGGCCGGCGCTGAGCCGTCCGTCGCGGATCATCACCTTCACGCTTTCCGGCAGCTTGAGCAGCCGCAGCGTGTTCGCCACATGACTGCGGCTCTTGCCGACGTCCTGCGCCAGCTTCTCCTGCGTGTAAGCGAAGCGATCCATCAATTCGTGATAGGCCGCCGCTTCTTCGATGGCATTGAGATCGGCGCGCTGCACATTTTCGATGATCGCCAGCTCGAGCGATTCCGAATCGGAGAGCTCGCGCACCACCACGGGCACGTCGTGCAGCTTGGCGAGTTGTGCCGCGCGCCAGCGCCGTTCACCGGCGACGATCTCGAAGGCATTGGCTTCGCCCGCGATCGGCCGCACCAGAATCGGCTGCAGAACCCCTTTCGCGCGAATGGAGTTGGCGAGATCGGTCAAATCATCCTGCGCGAACGTTTTACGCGGCTGGAAGCGATTGGGCTTCAGGAACGCAACCGGCAATGTGCGCTGCGCTTTCGACATCTCGGCGCGTGCAGCAACGGGTGTGTCATCGCCAATGAGCGCGGAAAGCCCGCGGCCCAATCCACGATGGCGCGTTTCTTCTACCATTTTCGTCTCCCCGCTCATGCCGCAAGGCGCGCGCGCTCGCGCTGCACCAGTTCGCCGGCGAGCTTGATGTAAGCCTGGCTGCCGGGGCAGCGCAGATCGTAAACCAGCGCCGGCAGCCCATGGCTCGGTGCTTCGGAAATGCGGACGTTGCGCGGGATCACCGTATTGTACACCATCTCGCCCATATTGGCACGCACGTCCGCCGCGACCTGGTCTGACAAACGATTGCGCTTGTCGAACATGGTGAGAATGATTCCCTGGATTTCGAGCGCGGCATTCAGATTGGTGCGTACCAGTTCGATGGTCTTCAGCAGCTGACTCAAACCTTCGAGGGCGAAGAACTCACATTGCAGCGGCACGATCACCGCATCCGCCGCCACCATGGCATTGATGGTGAGCAGGGTGAGTGAAGGCGGACAATCGATCAGCACGTAAGAGAATGGATATGATCCGTGTACGGAATATTCTTCCAGCGCATCCTTGAGGCGGAAATTGCGGCGCTGAAGCTGAATGAGCTCCAGCTCGGCACCGGAAAGATCAACGGTGGACGGCACGATGGACAGGCGGGGGATCTTGGTCGGCATCACCGCATCGGCGATCGTCGTCCCGCCCACCAGCACATCGTAGGTGGTCAGTTTGCGTTCGCCGCGGCCAATGCCAAGCCCAGTGGAGGCGTTGCCCTGCGGGTCGATATCGACAACCAGCGTGGGTTCACCGATGGCGGCGAGCGCCGTGCCCAAATTAATGGCGGTGGTGGTCTTCCCGACTCCGCCCTTTTGATTGGCGACAACGAGAACGCGCGGGCTAGCGGACACGGTCGAGCTCGCGGATTTCGAGGATGCGCCCCGAGGGATCGGTCCGGCTCGGGTGCCGATTAATTTGCATTTTCCAACGTCTATGGGCTTCGGTCAACTCAGCCTCAACACTTTGACCCTTCAAAAACAGATTGACGGTATTCGGCCCTTGGAAAGGGGCCGCATATCCCAGCAGCTTGGAAAGCGGCGCGCAAGCGCGCGCCGTCACCACGTCAAAGATTTCGGTGGATGCATCTTCAATTCGCGCACGTCGCACTTCGACCGGCACCCCGACCGCCTTTGCTGCCGCATCCAGGAAGTCGCATTTCTTCCCGATGCTTTCGTACAGGACCGTTCGAAAACCTGCGCGAGCGCGGAACAGGATGGCGAGGATCAATCCAGGAAATCCGGCACCGCTGCCGAGGTCTACAAGGCTACTGGCTGCAAGGGGTACGTACTGGGCGGGCTGCGCAGAATCCCACACGTGCCGCTGCCAGACTTGGTCCAGCGACGCCCGCGAAACCAGATTGTGACGCACGTTCCAGTCGGCGAGGGTGCCAACATAGGCCTTCAGGCCTGCCAATGTTTCACGTGAAACGCCAGTGGCCGCGGCAAACTCCTCAGGGCCGAACTCAGGAAGCAAGACGTTCGCGCGCCGCAGCTTTCGCCCGGACGTGCGCCAGCACCAAGGTGAGCGCAGCAGGTGTCACGCCATCGATTCTCGCCGCCTGCCCCAATGTTCCGGGCCGAATCGTTTCAAGCTTCTGCATAGCCTCCGTTGAGAGGCCTTTCACCGTCGCGTATTCCAGGTCGCCGGGAATCCGGAGTCCCTCTTCCCGGCGAAAGGCAACGATGTCCGCTTCCTGCCGGCCCAGGTAACCGGCGTACTGCGCATCAATCTCCAGCTGCTCGACCACGTCGGGCGCGAAGCTACTCAGTTCCGGCCAGACCTGCGCCAGGTCTTTGAAGGTGACATCCGGAAAGCTGAGCAGCTCAGCCGCCGAACGCCGTGCGCCATCCAATTTGATCGCAATCCCGTGTCGCTGCGCCTGATTGGGGGTGAGGGCAAGTTTCCCCATCTGCCCCCGCGCTTGGTCCAGCCGTTCCCGCTTGTCGGCAAACACTCTTGCCCGCTCCGCCCCCACACAGCCGGCAGCCTCACCCAATGCGGTGAGCCGTTGGTCGGCGTTGTCGGCCCGGAGACTCAGCCGGTACTCGGCCCGCGAAGTGAACATGCGATAGGGCTCGGTGACTCCCTTGGTCACCAGATCATCGACGAGGACGCCAATATAAGCGGCGGCCCGATCGAGGACGATTGGCGAATTGTTGGCCACTGCCCGTGCTGCATTCAGGCCAGCAATCAGGCCTTGCGCCGCAGCTTCTTCGTAGCCGGTCGTCCCGTTGATCTGTCCCGCCAGGTAGAGGCCGGCCACCTTTTTGGCTTCAAGCGACGGCTTTAACTCTCGCGGGTCCACATAGTCGTATTCGATCGCGTAGCCGGGGCGGCACATCACTGCGCGTTCCAACCCGGGAATGGTCTTTAGGAGTGCGAGCTGCACCTCTTCCGGGAGCGAGGTGGAAATACCGTTGGGATAGACGGTAGGGTCATCCAGCCCCTCTGGTTCCAGGAAGATCTGGTGGTTCTCGCGCCCGGCGAACCGCACCACTTTGTCCTCGATCGAAGGGCAGTAGCGCGGGCCCATGCTCTCGATCTGCCCGGAATACATCGGCGCCCGATGGAGGTTGGCGCGGATAAGGGCATGGGTCTCCGGCGTGGTCCGGGTGATATGGCACACCACCTGCGGGGCAGCGATTTGCTTCGTCAGGAAGGAAAAAGGATAGGGCAGCGCATCGCCTGCCTGCACTTCCAACGCGGCGTAGTTGATGCTGCGACCATCAAGCCGCGGCGGCGTGCCCGTCTTAAGCCGGCCCATTTGAAAGCCAAAGCCGTACAGGGTGTCGGATAGCCCAACGGATGGCCCCTCCCCCACCCTTCCAGCCGGGATCTTTTTCTCCCCCAGATGGATCAGACCACGAAGAAAAGTACCGGTGGTCAGGACGACTGCGCCAGACGAAATACTCTCGCCCGTCGCGGTCACTACACCGGTCACTCGGCCGTCTACCATTAACAGGTCTTCGGCGGCAGCCTCGCAGATTGTGACGTTTGGCACTTCCGCGAGGGCTGCCTGCATCGCCAGTTTGTAAAGCTTACGGTCTGCCTGCGCGCGGGGCCCCCGCACCGCCGGACCTTTGCGGCGATTCAGCAGTCGGAACTGGATTCCGGCCGCATCGGCCACCCGGCCCATCAACCCATCGAGGGCATCGATTTCACGAACCAAATGCCCCTTGCCCAGCCCACCGACGGCCGGGTTACAGGACATCTCGCCAATCGTGGCATGTCGATGCGTCAACAGCATTGTGCGGGTGCCGAAGCGCGCCGCGGCCGCGGCGGCTTCGCATCCGGCGTGCCCGCCACCGATCACAACAACATCATACGAATTCATGGCCGGCGAGATACGCGTGGCGGGCGCACTGGGCAAGTCTGTTTCACGTGAAACACTCATTTCCCGATGCAGAAATCCCGGAACACGACGTCAAGCAGATCCTCGACATCGACTCTCCCGGTGATCCGTCCCAATTCGCGCATTGCCAGCCGAATTTCTTCCGCAAGGATCTCCAGCGCCACAGCGGTAATACCGCGTCTCAAGGCCTCTGCCCCCCGCATCAGCGCGTACCGGTGCCGCTCCCGCGTCAGCGTCGGCGCGGTGGCGGAGTCAAATCGTTTCAGGACAATATTCCCAATAGTGACCAGAAGCTGCTCCAGCCCCGTTCCTGTCTGGACGGATATCGCCAGGCTGTCGGGTGGAGGAACCCCAATATCGGCCTTGTTCCAAACAATGAGCGCCGGCTTCTGTGGAATATCCGGCAAGCTGTTGTCCGGAGCAGCGGCATCCAACAGCAGCAAAATCGCGTCAGCGTCTTCTGACCGGGCCAGGGCCCGGCGTACGCCCTCCGCTTCCAGCTTGTCAGTGGTTTCACGCAAGCCCGCCGTATCGGCAACAATGACCGGATAGCCACCCAGATCGAGGTGCACCTCCAGCACGTCTCGCGTGGTGCCGGCGATCTCGGACACGATGGCCACATCGCGCTTCGCCAGAGCGTTAATCAGGGAACTCTTACCACTGTTCGGTGGTCCGATCACTGTTAGGCGAAAGCCTTCCCGCAGGATTTCACCCCGCCTTGCATCGTTCAAATGAGAACTGATTTCCGTAACAATTCCAGCCACTTGCGCCTTTGCATTGGCAATCGCATCAGTGGGGATTTCCTCATCTGAGAAATCGATGGCCGCTTCGACCCAGGCTGCCGCGCCAATGAGGCCGGCGCGCCACCCCTCATAAAGATCGGCCAAGACACCATCGTACTGCCGCAGTGCCTGCCGCCGCTGGGCTTCCGTCTCGGCGTTAATCAGATCAGCCAGGGCTTCGGCCTGAGTGAGATCGAATTTGCCGTTCTCGACCGCCCGCCGGGTGAATTCGCCGGGCTCAGCCGGCCGAAGGCCCGAAACTTCGCCCAAGGCGGCCAACAACCCCTCGATCACCGCGCGGCCGCCATGGACATGGAATTCTGCCACGTCCTCACCGGTGAAGCTGGCGGGAGCGGGAAACCAGATGAGCAGACCATCGTCGATCGGCTTTCCGTCGGGAGATTTGATCTTCCGGCGCGCGGCGATGCGCGGCTTGGGCAATTCGGGCCCGGCCAGGCATTGCACCGCGACCGCCGCACCGGGCCCAGATACCCGCACCACCGCTACGCCGGCACGGCCGCGTCCGCTCGATAGCGCGAAGATTGTATCGGCGTGCAGCGCCATCCGCCGCTAAGGCTTGCTTTTCTTGCCGCCGGCGCCCGCGGCGCGCCCCGCGCTGTCCCACAGGAATTTCTGGAATTGCTCGAAACCTTGGGCGCCCATCGGCATCCAAGCACGGAACATCGCTTCGGGGTCAGACGTGTCCACCGCGGACTTCATTCGCTTGCGCAGCTCCTCAAGCATTTCGTCCTGCAGACCGGTCAGATCTGGCAAGCCCATCAGGCGCCGCGCTTCCTCCGGCGTCATATCGAGTTCGATATTGATCTTCATCGCTTGTGAGCGCCGCTGCAGCCGCGCTAGGAACCTATCAGTTCTTCGCCATTCCAAGAAGGCGGCAAGCGCCGCCGCCGGGACCCTCATGAGCCGCAACCTGCTCGACGCTGAAACGAGTCCGTATCTGCTCCTGCACAAGGAGAACCCGGTGCACTGGCGCCCATGGGGTGAAGAGGCGCTGGAAGAGGCGCGCGAATCAAACAAGCCCATTCTCCTCTCCATCGGCTACACCGCCTGCCATTGGTGTCACGTGATGAATGAGGAGAGTTTTTCGGACGCCGAAACCGCGGCGCTGATGAACGACCTGTTCGTCAACATCAAAGTCGATCGCGAAGAGCGGCCGGACCTCGATCAGATATATCAGACCGCTGCACAGGCGCTGGGCAACAATGGCGGCTGGCCCCTCACGATCTTCCTCACGCCGCAAGGCGAACCATTTTTCGCCGGCACCTATTTTCCGAAGTACGAACGCTTCGGCCACGCGCCGTTCAAGAGCGTGCTGGAGCAAGTGGCGCGCATCTTTCGCGAGCAGCCCGAGCCCGTCGCCAACACCACGCAACAGGTGCAGGAGATGTATGCCAATCTCTGGGGCCGCGATTTACGCGGACGCCTCGATGCGGCCGTGCTCGACAATGCGGCGCTCGCCGTCGGCCGCCGCTTCGATATCTTCCATGGCGGACTCAGTGGCGCGCCGAAATTCCCGCAGCTCGGTCTCGTGGAGCTCGTGTGGCGTGCTTATCTGCGCACCGGCATCGAACAGTTCAATCAGCTTGTTCACACCACGCTGATCAATATCTGCTTTGGCGGCATCTACGATCATGTCGGCGGCGGATTGCATCGCTATTCGGTCGATGAGCGCTGGCTCGTCCCGCATTTCGAGAAAATGCTCTACGACAATGCCGAGTTCATCGAAATCCTCACTCTGCTTTGGCAGCAGCACCGCTCCGCGCTGTATCGCATCCGCGTGGAAGAAACGATCGGCTGGCTGTTCCGCGAGATGATGGTGGAGCAGGGGTTCGCCGCGGCCCTGGATGCCGATTCCGAAGGCGAAGAGGGCAAGTACTACGTGTGGTCGGAAGCCGAGGTGGATGTGGCGCTGGCCGGCACCTACGGACAGAAGTTCAAGAATGTCTATGGCGTGAGCCGCGAGGGCAATTGGGAAGGCCATAACATTCTCAATCGCCTCGGCCCGAACGCGGCGTTCCCGCTATCCGACGCAGACGAAGCGATGCTTTCCCGGCAGCGCGAATTGCTGCTTTCGGCGCGGCAGAAGCGGGTGCCACCCATGCGCGACGACAAGGTGCTGGCCGACTGGAACGGCATGATGATCGCCGCGCTTGCCAATGCCGGTGCAGTGTTTCGCAATACGGCGTGGACAACGGCCGCGATCCGCGCTTTCGACTTTGTCGAACGTGCACTCGGCGATGGCGACCGCCTGTATCATTCCTGGCGAAACGGCAAGCGGCAGCACACCGGTTTTGCAGACGACTACGCCCAGATGGCGCGCGCCGCTTTCGCATTGTGGGAAACCACGGGCGACAACCGCTATCTCGACCGCGCCCGCGCCTGGATTCACGTTCTGAACGATCATTTCTGGGATATGCAGAACGGCGGGTACTTCTACACGGCGGATGATTCCGATCCGCTGATCGTCCGTTCACGGATGATATACGATCAGGCCACGCCGTCGGCGAATGGTGTGATGGTGTCTCTGTTGGCGCGCATGCACCTTGCAACCTGGCAGAATCCCTATCGCGACCGCTGCAATGCATTGATCGAAGCGTTCTCCGGCGAGCCCGCGCGCGCGGCCGCCAGCATGCCTTCCTACCTCGCTGGACTGGAGACCGTGATGACCGGCTTGCAGATAGTCGTCGTGGGTCCGGTGACAAGCCCGAAAACGCACGACCTTGTGGCGGCCGTAATGGGTCGCAGTCTGCCGAACCGCACACTGGTGCTTGCCGACCCGGCGCAGACGCTGAACGAAGGGCATCCCGCATACGGCAAGAAAATGGAGAACGGGCAACCCACGGCCTATGTCTGCCAGCGCGAGACCTGCTCGGCGCCGATCACCAATCCGGTGACGCTCAGTCAGGCCCTGCAGCTGCCGGCGCAGCACGCAGCCGGGCAGGCATAGAACAAACAGGAGGGATGAATGGCGGGAACGGATATCACCATCAATGGCCCGGACGGTAGCTTCGGCGGCTATCTTGCGCGGCCTTCTGCCGGCAACGGACCGGGCGTGGTGGTCATTCAGGAGATTTTCGGCATCAACAAGGTGATGCGCGACATCGCCGATGGTTTCGCCGCGCGCGGTTACTTCGCGCTGGCGCCTGATCTCTTCTGGCGCCTCGAGCACGGCGTGCAACTCAGCGATAAGAGCGATGCCGAGTGGAAGCGCGCTTTCGATCTGATGAACAAGTTCAATCCGGATTCCGGCGTGAAAGACATTGAGGCATCGATCTCGTACCTGCGGGCGCTCGACGGCTGCACCGGCAAAGTGGGCGCGGTGGGCTATTGTCTTGGTGGCTTGCTCGCTTACCTCACGGCTGCGCGCACCGATGTCGATGCCAGTGTCGGCTACTACGGCGTCAACATCCATCAGAAGCTGGATGAGGCGAAGAACATCAAGAAGCCGCTGATGCTGCACATCGCGGAGAAGGACCAGTTCATGAAACCGGAAGCGCAGAAGAAAATCGCCGATGCGCTGAAAGCCAATCCGCTCATCACCCTGCATTTCTATCCGCAGATGGATCATGCGTTCGCGCGCAAAGGCGGAGCGCATTACGACAAGGCCTGCGCCGATCTCGCCAACGGCCGCACTTCCACCTTCTTCAAGCAGCATCTGAGCTGAGCGCGAACGACAACAGCGAGCGATTACAGCCGGTCACGCTTACCGGCCGCTTCGTGCGGCTGGAACCGCTGAGCGTCGCGCATCTCGGCGATCTCTGCGCCGTCGGGCTCGACGCCGAACTCTGGCGATGGATACCCAGCCAGGTCAGCTCGCGAGAAGAGATGCGCGGCTATATCGAAACCGCTTTGCGTGAGCAGGAGGCCGGTGTGTCGCTCCCGTTTGCGGTCATTCATCTGCCAAGTGGCCGCGCGATCGGCAGCACACGATATGGTGCGATCAACCTGGCGCACCGGCGCGTGGAGATCGGCTGGACATGGTACGGGCGCGAGTTTCAGCGCACGCCAGTGAACACCGAATGCAAGCTGCTGCTGCTCACCCATGCTTTCGAGCGACTCGGCATGGTCCGGGTTGAGTTCAAGACGGACGCGCTGAATGACAAATCGCGCAACGCCTTGCTGCGCATCGGCGCGATACAGGAAGGCATTTTCCGCAAGCATCTGATCTGTGCGTCGGGCCGCATTCGCGACACGGTCTATTTCTCCATCCTCGACACCGAATGGCCAGAGAAAAAGCGCGGCCTGGAAGCGAAACTAAATCCCGTCTAAACCCCGCCGCTGTTCCTTTTGCGAAGTGCTTGGCTTTGCTCGGTGAATCCGTGTTTAGGCGCGCGTTACATGGGCGGCCATAAGTCTCCGACCCAACCAGACTGTTAAATTTCTGTCAGAAGCGTACGATAGCGTTATCGGTTCTAACGTCGGGAGGGATTTCATGCGCAAGTTTTCATTCGCCGCGGCTGCCGTTGCCATGCTCGTTCTGCCGGGCGCCGCGCAGGCAAAAGGTCCACTGCTCAATCTGGGCGCGGTTTGCGACTCGCTGCTTGTGATCGTCGATCACACGCGCGTCGCCGGCTTTTCCGTTAACAATTGCCAGACTGGCAATTTTGTCGGCGTGATCGGCAAAGTGAGCGGAACCGAGGGGCGTTCGATCGTCGGCAGCATTCAAATGCTGAACACGCATCGCCCATATCTGATTCAGATCTCGTATCCGCTGGTCGATGGCGGCACGTGGAGTCTCTACACGACGTCGCACGGCTATAAGTCGAAACTGTATCAGCAGGGTACCTACACGGTGATGAAGTAACGTCTAACGCTCCGCGTCCGGCTGCGCTTCGATGTCGAAGTGCAGCACGTCTTTGCGGATGCCGAGCTTGGTGTCGAGCGCAGCGGCCGCATCGTCGGGCGGATCGGCTTGCACGAAAATGACGTAGGCGCCGCGTTGCCGCGTAACCTCGCGCAGCACTTCGATCAGGACCGTCGCGATGCCTTGCCGGCGATACGGCTCTGCGACCGCAAGATCATAGATGTAGATTTCGCTTCGCGCCTGCTCGAACTTGTCGAGCACATAGGCGGCGAGTCCGCCGGAGACGTTGCCATCATCGCCAATCGCAACAAGTGCAATGAACGTGTTGCGGCCCAGCAGGCGCTTCAGATACGCATCGGATGGTTGGCGGTCGCAATAAGTCGGCACGTCTTCGAACGCGTGGCCGAACATCGTCAGCATCGCGCGCATCGTGCCGGCATCGCCCGGAACCAGCTGCCGCACATCGTGACTCATTGCACCTCCCGCGCTGGCATCAAGCCGACTATCAAGCGGGCCGCAACTATAGCGCGGCCGCACCGTTGTAACTGGCGCCCCATTCCGGACGCGAAGGATACTCCATGGCTCTATTCAACCTGGGCGGCCATCGCGGCGGCATGTCGCCGATCACCATGGCGCTGCTCGGCGTGCTTGCCTATCGCACACTGCACGGCAAAGGCCGCCTTGCCGACATGCTGGGCATGAACCATCCCGATAATCCCCCAGGCACCCCTGCGCCGGGTTCGCCAGCCACGGCCACGTCCGGCGGACTAGGCAGCGTACTTCCGGGAGGATTGGGAGGCGGTCTGGGCGGCATGCTCGGCGGGATTCTGGGCGGCGGCGCGCTCTCCGGCGGGCTGCAGGATCTGCTTAAGCAATTTCAGCAAAACGGCCACGGCGACAAGGCCGACAGCTGGGTATCGACCGGCCCCAACAAACCGGTGGCGCCGCACGAACTCGAACAAGCGTTGGGCAATGAACGGATCGACTGGCTGATGAAAGAGACCGGCATGTCGCGCGAGCAGCTGTTGTCGGGCTTGGGCGAGCACCTGCCGCAGGCGGTAGACAAACTGACGCCAAACGGCCAAGTGCCGAGCGACCAGGAAATGGGAAAACTACTTTCCAGCGGCTGGTAAGCCTCCGACGTGCTTATCGGCCTTCTTCCAGCACCAACTGCGTGAGTGGAGCGCCGGCAGGAACTACGGGCTTTCGGCTAGAGGGCGGACGTCTTCGACGAGGTGGACGAGAACCTTGCCCGGTTCTTCGATCTGCATCATGTGCGCGGAATTTTCAAACCACACCAGCTTCTTGAACGGCGCATGCAGGTTCGCAAACCAGTCTGCTGCCACTACGGACGACACCGTGAAATCGTGGCGCCCTTCGAACAGCACGATCGGGCAGCGGAAATCCGCCACCTTTGAATAATCGAACGATACAAAGGCCGGGCCCAGGGTCTGCAGCGACAACGCCGAACCCTTGTCGATCGCGTCCAGATCGGCGTCGGCATAATCCGGCGATAGCTTCGACGCGTGATAGTAATAGCCGTAGCTGTCGCGGCGCCAACTCAGGCCGCCCAGCTTCACAGACCAGTCGCGCTCGGGGTTCAGCTTCGAAAGCGGGATGGCACCGTCTGCTTCCGGGTAAGGTTCCAGCGCGCGCAGTTCTTTCAGCGCCTTGTCATTGTGGGCATCTCTCGCGGCTTGCAGCGTGGCGAGGTAATCGAGCCGTTCGGCGCGCCGCGTGTCGATCATCTGTCCCATGCCGATATAGGCGTAGAGCCAATCCGGATGGTTGCGCGCGAGCGTCAGGCCCAGAATCGATCCCCAGGAATGCCCGAGCACAAAAATCCTGTCTTTGGCGTAGGTCGCCCGGAGATATTGCACCACCGCTTCAGTGTCGGCTTCCATTTGCGCAAAGTTCATGGTCGGCGCGATCTTCGCCGGATCGTTCGCGTTGTAGGTTTTTCCCGCGCCGCGCTGGTCCCATTGCACGACGGTGAAGTAGTCCTCCCACGGATTCTGGAACGTCCAGCTGGTGGGCATCTCCGGCGCGGCCGGCCCGCCATGGATGAACAGCAGGATCGGGTTGCGCAGGTCGCGCCCGCGCACCGTGATCCATTGCTGGGTGCCGTTGATGGGAATGGCCATGCGCCGCTCGATGCCGTTCGGCGTCACCACCTTTTGCAGATTGCCGATGATGCCGCGCGCGTCGTCCTGCGTGAATGCAGGCTTGGCGTCGGCTGCTTCCGCTTCGCCACACGCAAGGGCGGCCAAGAAAACGCAGGCATAAAATATAGGACGCAAGAGGGCTTCCTCCTTTAATCGGCAAGTGAGATTCTACCGATATACGGCATCGTCAGCAGGTAGGAGCTGTCACCGCGTGATCAAACGCACCTTCGCCTTCATTGCCCGGCATGAGCGGTCGCTGTCGGCCGCAAGCATGATCGGCGGCTTCGCGTTCGACAATTATGCCTTCCGCCGCATCGATCTGCCCAACACGCAACTGGTATTTGTCGGCTATCTCTCAATCGCAGCAGCGTCCATGCTTATTCTGCATGTGTTGGCCGAGCGCGTGGCGAACGGCAAGGAGTGGCCGCGCTGGCGTGCGTTGTTGCCCTTCGCCACGCAATTTGCGCTGGGCGGATTGTGGAGCGCCTTCCTTGTCTTCTATTCGCGCACCGCAGTGCTCACGGCCTCGTGGCCGTTCCTCATGGTGCTGCTCGGCATCTTTCTCGGCAACGAGATCTTCAAGAAATACCATTCGCGGCTCGCCTTTGCGGCGGTGCTGTTCTTCTTCGCGCTTTATTCCTATTGCATCGTCACGGTGCCGCTGCTGACCCACAGCGTGGGCGTGCTGAACTTCCTGCTCGCCGGCGCGGTGGCGCTCATCATCTATTTCATGCTGATGCGGGTGGTGGCAGGGCTGGGGCCACAGCAATGGCGTGCTTCGCGCCTGGAAGTAGTGGTGGGCACGGCGCTCGTCTATGCGCTGATGAACATCTTCTATTTCGCGGGCATATTGCCGCCGCTTCCGCTCGCGCTTTCGGCTGGCGGTGTCTACCACTTCGTGGCGAAGCAAGGCGCTGCATACAAGGCCGTGGCGGAGCCGCAATCGTGGAGCGTGAAGTTCGGCGCCCCCGCGATCATCCATGTGAAGCCGGGCGAGCCGCTTTATGTCTACAGCGCGGTGTTTGCGCCGGTGAAG
>DATAVW010000053.1:0-5957 GCA_036267515.1 Rhizomicrobium sp. | reverse complement strand
GCCCAGATGATGCGGGTCATCTCGTCGCCATCCAGCTCGACGACGGGATTTTGAACCTTGATCTTCTCCATCCGGGCCTCGGAATGTTGGGCGCCGCGCGGTATAGCGGTGTGATCCGACACCGTCAAAGAGACCAATGCTCGCGCCGTCAATCATCCTCTCTCACCCACAACTCGGCGAGAACATCGGCGCGGCGGCACGTGCAATGGCCAATTTCGGGTTTGCCGATCTACGGCTCGTCAACCCGCGCCACGGCTGGCCGGATGCCAAGGCGACCGCAATGGCTGCAGGCGCGGCGAACGTCGTTGAGGAAGCGCGCGTGTTCGCCACTCTGCGGGAGGCCGTGGGCGATCTCAATCTCATCTATGCCACGACGGCACGCGGGCGCGGCATCACCAAGGACGTGCTCACGCCCGCGGAAGCCGCCCGGCGCCTGCGCATGGCCTCTGCACACGGCGAGAAAGTCGGCATCCTGTTCGGCAACGAGCGTGCCGGGCTCGACAATGATGAAATTTCGCTTGCCGATTGCGTCATCACCATTCCCACCGTCCATTTTGCTTCCATTAATCTGGGTCAGGCCGTGCTGCTCACGGCATATGAATGGTTTCGCGCAGCCGATGTGACGCCGCCCGCGCGCCTTGAACACGGTCCCATCCACCGCAAGCCCACGCGCGCGGAGTTGTTCGATCTCTACGATCATCTGGAACGGGAGCTGAAGGAGAGCGGTTTCCTGTTCCCGCCCGAGAAGCGCGAGACCATGGTTCGCGCGATCCGCGCCACGATTCATCGCGCGCGCCTGACGTATCAGGAGGTGCAGACCTTGCGTGGCATGATCGTGGCACTTGCCAAAGGCAAACATCGGCAGGGAAAGGTGTAAAGGACGCTTGACAGCCTCACTCAACCTTCGTATGTAAAGTTTGCTTTACAGGAGAAGTGTGATGCAAGCTGCCACTGCGCCGGTAAAATTCGCTGGCCGCCTTTACCTCCTCGAATGCGCCATCGTGATGGGGTTGTACGTCGCCGCTGTTTGGGCGCGGCCGTGGCTGGTGGCCCATGCCGCCACGCCCGCACTCGGCACGGCCGCAAAGGTGCTGCCGGCACTCCCGATCTGGCTTATGCTCGTGTCCGTCTGGAGGTATTACCGCCGCATTGACGAATTTGAGCGGCACAAATTTCTTGTCACCTTGGCAATCTCGTTCGGAATTGGTTCGTGCGCCATCGTCACCTACGCCTTCCTGATGGATGCGGGGCTTCCGCCGCTTGCCATTACCTGGGCGTGGCCGACGCTTGCTGTTTCGTGGGCCCTGACCACGGCCATCATGCAAATCGCCGACCATGCCGAACGGTGAAGCCATGAAGAACAGGCTTCCGGAGTTCAGGGCGGAACGCGACATGACGCAGGGCGATCTTGCCGATGCTCTCAACGTTTCGCGCCAGACTGTGAATGCTCTCGAGACCGGCCGCTACGATCCCAGCCTTCCGCTCGCCTTTGCGATCGCGCGGCTGTTCAAGTGCAAAATCGAAGACGTCTTCAACGACCGGAAGTAGGTGGAGCAATGGCTCAGAAGCCGCTGAGAAAATCATCCGCTGTTGCCAGGGCCCGCTGCCTCTGCGGAGCGGTGCGGCTGGAGATCGACTATCCCGCATTCTGGGCCTGGCACGACCATTCGGACGCGAGCAGACGCGCGCATGCGTCCGCCTGCGCAACCTATGTCGGCAGCTGGAAGAGCCGCTTTCGCGTGGTGAAAGGCGCCGGGAGCATCCGCCGTTTCGCAGACAACGTCGCGGGCGCAACCCGCAGCTTCTGCGCCACCTGCGGCACGCCGCTCACCTATGAACGCGTGCACGTACCCAAATGGGTGAATATCCCCCGCGCCATATTCGAAACGCGCACCGGCCGGGAACCGCGATACCATCTGCATATCGAAGAGGCGCCAGAATGGGCCTATCGGGGAGAGCCGCTCAGCCCTTTGAAGGGCTATCCAGGCGTCATGTGGGTCCGTCCAGGCCGAAAGACGCGTCCAGCTGCTCCTGATACCGTCCCAATCGAGCAGCTACCAATCTAAACGTGAGCGGCAAAATGGATGTGCCGGTTCTCAGTTAGCGATCGCGCGGTTTGGTCTGGGCAGCAAGCCGGGCAAGGGTGCGGCGATCCTCCGGGCGAAGGGACGCTGCCAGTGCTCCTCCGTCATCCTCCTTCGGCCGCCGCTTGTGGCGCTTTCTGGCGGAATCATTTTTCTGCGGCGGCAAGTGCGGTTCGATGGCGTGGGCCGCTGCTGCGAGCTTTTCGTGCACCAGTTCGCCGCTGTCGTGGACGATCTCTCACGCCCGGCATAGGCAACCCCTGCGCCTGCGGCCTGCAGCGCGGCCCCCGGATGCCTTCGCACCAACGTCTTCAGGCCATGCAGTATCGCCCGCTTCCACAACGGCCAATGGTGGGCCTGTTGGCGTGAACCCGTCATCTTCTAATGGGCGTTTCGGCGCGACCTCGTGCCGACTTCGTCTTCATCCTTGGCAAGCATCGAACGGGCCGCGTTACCAATCACATCTGTGACGGCACCCGTTGCGTCGTTCACGGCGCTTCTCAACAAATCGCCGCCCTTGTGCTTTGCTTTGGTCAATTTCTTGCCAGCCTTCGCACCAGCTTCCGTTTGCGTGCCCACAAGAGCTGCGGATGCCGCAGCCGCGGCGGCAACCAACGCCTCGGCCAGTATCCGGCGGCCGGCATCGCTTTCCAGGAATTGGACGGCCCAATCGAGATTTCGCAGCGCCTTTGGAACCTTCACACCCAACAATCTCTTCGGAAGCTGATAATTCTTTGCCATATGATGCTCCCGCGATGATGCTCCCGCCGAATGGGACCGACCGCATTGTAAGGCGATGAAGCAGAAACTCCGCACAAGCCGCGCCGGTTCCTGACGGAAATATTCGCCAAGGGAGACAGCGAATCCATTCATGTTTTGCGGCGAATCACAGAACAATCATTTCATCGCTTTTCGAATCATCCGCCTACAGTCTCGTCATGGAACCAGCGCCATGACTGCTCATTGGATTCGGGTGGATGCAGATAGCGGCTGCGCGCTGCGTTGCATCTTTCATCAGCAACAGCCCACGGATGGGGCGGGCTCAACGAGCAGGAGTATTCTCAATGTTGCTCTCCAACATCCTGAAAACAACGGCGGTGGCAGCCTTTGTCGGCATTGGCGTCGCCGCATCGGTTTCGCCGGCGGCAGCGGCCACCTTCGAAACACGCTGCTACGGCGTCGATTGTTATCGCGTGCGCTGCGACGACTTCGGCTACGCCTGCAGACGCATGGAGTACATGGGCGATGTCGGTTACGTGCGCCACCGCGATCGCATGGTATGCGATGAGGATGGCGACGATTGCCACTGGGTGCGCACCCGCGTCCATGATTACGACTACGACGACGACGATTACTACGGCGACTGACCTTCCCTCGACGCCGTAGCTTGCCGGCGCGGCTGCGCAATTGCAGCCGCCCGGCCCCGGCTTATCAGAACCTTACCACGCTGCGGATGCTTTCGCCGGAGTGCATCAAATCGAAGGCATTGTTGATGTCGTTGAGCGGCAGCACGTGGGTGATGAGATCGTCGATGTTGAGTTTGCCATCCATGTACCAGTCGATGATCTTCGGCACGTCGGTGCGCCCCCTGGCACCGCCGAACGCGGTGCCTTTCCACACGCGTCCCGTCACCAACTGAAACGGCCGCGTGTGGATCTCCTGGCCTGCGCCCGCCACACCGATGATCACGCTCACACCCCAGCCGCGATGGCAGCACTCCAGCGCAGCCCGCATGAGATCGACATTGCCGACGCATTCGAAGGAGTAGTCGGCGCCCCCGCCGGTGAGCTCGACCAGGTGCGCGACGAGATCGCCGCCCAACTCCTTCGGATTGACGAAATGCGTCATGCCGAATTTGCGGGCAAGTGCTTCGCGCGCCGGATTCACATCGACACCAACGATCATGTTGGCGCCCACCATGCGGGCGCCCTGCACCACATTGAGGCCGATGCCGCCCAGCCCGAACACCACCACATTGGCGCCGGGCTCGACCTTGGCGGTGTTGATCACCGCGCCCACACCCGTGGTGACGCCGCAGCCGATGTAGCAGACCTTCTCGAAGGGCGCGTCTTCTCGGATCTTCGCCACCGCAATTTCCGGCAGCACGGTGAAATTGGAGAAAGTGGAGCAGCCCATGTAATGGTGGACCATCTCCCCGTCGATGGAGAACCGCGATGTGCCGTCCGGCATCAGGCCCCGCCCTTGCGTGGCGCGGATGGCGGTGCAGAGGTTGGTCTTGCGTGACAGGCAGCTTTTGCACTGCCGGCATTCCGGCGTGTAAAGCGGGATTACGTGATCGCCCCTGGCCACGCTGGTGACGCCGGGGCCGACATCCACCACCACGCCGGCACCTTCGTGGCCAAAGATGGCCGGGAACAGCCCCTCCGGATCGGCGCCGGAACGCGTGAATTCGTCGGTGTGGCAGACGCCGCTGGCCTTGATCTCCACCAGCACCTCGCCAGCTTTGGGGCCTTCGAGTTCGACCTCCTCGATCGCAAGCGGTTGACCGGCTTTGTAGGCAACGGCGGCTTTGGTTTTCATGATGGCGACCCGGCTATGGCGGCGAAGGGCACTATACATCCACGGATTTGCCGCAGCAGGCCAGAGTTGAGGGCGCGCCTGCCCGAGACTATGCTGGAGCCAGTCGGCGACGATGGGCAGCAGGTTGAAATTGCAAAGAAAATCACGGCTAGGCGCGGCGATTGCTGCATTGGGCTTTGCGCTGGGTTTCGGCACGCCCGCGCCTGCGCAGACGACACAAGGCCAGTTCACGCCCGATGCGAGCGCGCCGATCCAGCTGCACATGCCGGTGCGTTTGCATATGCCGGCGCAGCGGCACACCGCGGCCAAAAGGAAGGTCGTCAAGCGAGAGATGCCGGCCAGCACCTCGCCCCCGACAGAGGTGGCAGCTACTCCCGTCGGCTCCACGGCGGCCGCCGCAAGCACGCCCAAGCGGCGCGCTGTAAAAACCGCCGGCTCAGACGTCGCCGCGCCTTCGCCCGGTTTCGCGGAATCCCGCTCGGCTCGCCGGAAGGCAGTGCAGGAGGTGCTTGCTGCGCCTGCCAGCGCCGCATCCACTTCGGACTCGGCGGTGGATGTCTCCACGCCCGCGGCCATTCCGTTTTCGTTTGACAGCACTGCGCCGCCGCCACCGGCTGCCAAACCAAAACCGCCTCAGGCCGCCACGCGGAAATCCAGCTCCGTTGCGCGGCCCCGGCCGGAGGTGGCGTCGATCGAGCCGCCGCGGAAGGAACCACCCGCACCGCCGAAGCCGAAAGCAGATCCCCATGCCGGCCTCACCAAGAAAGGTGAGGTTCTCTTCTCCGGCACCGACATAGCGCCACAAGGCGACAGTGCCGACACGCTGAAATCCCTGGCGGGCGAGTTGAACTCCGCGCTGGACTCCGGCGCGGTTCGCGTGGAGCTTGAGGCCTTTGCCGGAACACCTGGCGATAAGTCGTCGGACACACGGCGGCTATCGCTGCGCCGTGCGCTCGCCATTCGCCAGATGCTGATCGACAAAGGCGTGCCCGCCAACCGCATCGATGTGAAGGCGCTGGGCGGCATCGAGGATCACGGCGATGCTGAGCGGGTCGATGTGTATCTGCGCGGCGTCAGCTGATCAGGCGGCAGCTGCACGCACTGCCATATCCACATCCCGATCCTCGCGCCCGAACATCGTCAGCACGGCGATGACAACAGCGGCCGCGACGGCGACACCGGCCAGCGCCATTGAATAATTCTCCTGCATGTGTGCGGCGATCGCGGTCTGAAGCGGCAGGTTGTACGAGGCGATGAAATTGCCGAGCTGATACACGGTGCCGGGAAACGTGCCGCGCACATCCGCCGGCGACAGCTCGTTCAGATGCGCCG
>DATAVW010000052.1:0-26652 GCA_036267515.1 Rhizomicrobium sp. | reverse complement strand
CGCACGCCACGCTCCAGCGGGTCCCATTCCGCATTCCACTCATTCACGACAGCGGGGCCATAGGTCTCCGTAAGTCCATACACATGCGTCACGTTAAAGCCGGCATCCGCCATGCCGGCCAGAACCGATTCCGGCGGCGGTGCTGCGGCGGTGATGAACTCCACTTTGTGCGGCAGCGGCCGGCGCTCCTCCTGCCGCGCGTTGATCAAGGTCGACATCACGATCGGTGCGCCGCAAAGGTGAGTCACTCCGTGATCGGCGATGGCGTCGTACATCGCTTTGGCGCGCACCCGGCGCAGGCAGACATGCGTGCCCGCCACAACCGAAATCGACCACGGAAAGCACCAGCCGTTGCAGTGGAACATCGGCAGCGTCCAGAGATACACAGGGTGCCGGCTCATGTTCGCCGCGAGGATATTGCCGTAGCCCATCAAGGCCGCGCCGCGATGATGGAACACCACGCCTTTGGGATTGCCGGTGGTGCCGGAGGTGTAGTTCAGAGAAATCGCGTCCCACTCATCGGCAGGCATTGCCCATTCGAAATCCGGATCGCCGCCGGCGATGAACTGTTCGTATTCCAATTCTCCGAGCAGCGCGCCGGCCTGTGGATATTCCGCATCATCGTAATCGATGACGAACGGTTTCGCTTTCGCGAGCTTCAGCGCCGCCTCGATCATCGGGGCGAATTCGCGATCGGTGATCAACACCTTTGCCTCGCCATGGTCCAGGATGAAGGCGAGCGCGGCGGCATCGAGCCGCGTGTTCAGCGCATTAAGGACGGCGCCCGCCATCGGCACGCCATAATGCGCCTCCAGCATCGGCGGCGTGTTGGCCAGCATTGCGGCAACCGTGTCGCCACGTCCGACGGCGCGTTGCGACAGCGCCGATGCAAGGCGCCGGGCGCGCGCGTAGAAATCTGCGTACGAGTAACGGGCATGCCCATGCACGATTGCGGTGCGCTCGGGAAACACGCTGGCGGCGCGCTCGAGGAAGGTGAGCGGGGTCAGTGGCTGGTAGTTGGCTCTATTGCGGTCGAGATCGGCATCGTAAGGATTGCGCTCCAATGTGGGCTTGAGCCGCTTCATCAAGCGAACGGCAGCTTCCCCGCTGCGCCTCAGGAGCGATTTGCGCGGCCGCGGCCGCAGTTCGACCGGTGATTGCTGCTTGCGCGCTTGCTTTTTCTGAAACGGCGCTTTCCTGGTTTTCCGCTTGTCCCCCGAGTTTTTGGCGCGGCCCTTCCGCGCGTCTTTCCCGGAATTCCGCGGCTTGCTGCCCTTGCGCTGTGCCATGCGAATTTCTTTACCAGCCCGTGCAAAAACTAGTGAATGGCCGGAACACCGGCAAGGATGGACGAGGCCGCCGCCTGTTGCTAGGTAGGCCCCGAGGAGCGCTGGTCTAGCAATGGCAAACGGCGTGCACGCGCGGACGCGGTGGAATCCACTGCGCAGCCTTTACGTGTGGATCATGCACAACGCCGAGGGGCGCTATGCATGGGCCACGATGGCCGCCATCGCCTTTGCCGAAAGCTCTTTTTTCCCAATGCCGCCGGACATCGTGATGATCCCGATGGCGCTGAAGGATCGGCGTCGTGCCTTCCTTTTGGCTGCATGGTGCACACTGTTTTCCGTGTTGGGCGGCATCCTTGGTTATCTGATCGGTTCGTGGCTGTACGATTCAGTTGGCGCCTGGCTCATCAGCGCTTACGGGATGGGAGGCGATATCGACAATTTCCGCGCCGCCTATCAGAAATACGGCGCGTTGATCGTGCTGCAGGGGTTGACGCCCATTCCCTACAAGATCGTGACCATCGCCTCCGGCTTCGCCGGAATGAATCTGGCGCTGTTTCTGGTCCTTTCGGTCATCACGCGCAGCATCCGCTTCATGGGTGTTGCCGCGCTTATCTACTTTTTCGGTGAGCCAGTGCGGATGGCCATCGAGAAATATCTTGAGTGGGTGATGGTCGGATTTCTGATCGTGGTGGTGGGCGGCTATTTCATCGCCCGCTTTATTTTCCACTGAAGAATCCGCAGCAAAAATCGCCAGATTGATCCGGCAGCCTTCGCCCCCCATATAAGTACGTCCATGACCTCTCAAACCTACACGCCCGCCCCCGCGGCAGATTTTGTGTTGCCGTTCTCCATGCCGGAACTCGGCGTGCGCGGCCGCGTCGTGCGACTCGAGGCGGTGTCCGAACGCGCCCTGTCGGCGCACGAATTGCCCGAACCCGCTGGCCGCACACTGAGCGAAGCGCTGGTTCTCACGGCCCTGCTGGGGTCTTCGCTGAAGCTGGATGGCCGGCTTACCTTGCAGGCGAAGGGTTCAGGCCCGCTCGACCTCCTCACTGTGGATTATTACGGCGCCAACGCAGAACGCGTGAACGCCGGCTTGCGCGGCTACGCCCGCGTCGATGGAGACAAGTTGGCGACGCTCAGTGGCGAAACCCAGCGATTCGAGCGCGTGGTTGGAGATGGCGTGCTCGCCATTACGATCGAGCCGCGACTCGGCGACCAGAGCTATCAGGGTATCGTGCCGCTCTCCCCGCAAAGCCTGGCCGCGAGCGCCGAAGGTTATTTTTCGCAGTCGGAGCAATTGCCGACCACGATAAAACTGGCGGCGGCGCCTGCCTATGTGCCCGGCAACAAACACCCCGCCTGGCGCGCGGGCGGCATCATGTTGCAGGTCATTCCAAATTCGGAACGGGATGAGGACGCCTGGGAACGGTTGTCGATGTTTGTGAGCACGGTCGAGGATATAGAGTTGCTGGACACCAGCCTCGCGCCCGAGGAACTTCTCTGGCGGCTCTTCCATCAGGATGCCGTGCGGGTTCACGCGCCGGAAAGTCTCGCCTTTCAATGCGGCTGCGATGGGGCGCGGATCGCGGGCATTCTCCGCAGCTACTCCGCCGAAGAGTTGCAGAACCTTGCCGACCCAGACGGCATCATTCGCGCGCGGTGCGAATTCTGCGGTGCGACGCACGGCTTCGACGCGGGCAGTCTCACCACGTCCAAGTGAACATCATTTGTGACGATTTCCGGGCGGAACCATAAGCGCAATCAGCCGGTTATTGCTGGGCGGAGCGGCGTCGGGCCTCCACCGGCAGGTCAAAATTGGTGTCTCCATGAGAATTGCGCAAGTTGCGCCTTTGGCAGAAAGCGTGCCCCCGAAGCTATACGGCGGCACAGAGCGGGTTGTTTCCTGGTTGACGGAAGATCTGGTTCGGCGGGGTCATCGGGTTACGTTGTTTGCCAGCGGCGATTCGAACACCAAAGCGGAACTGGTGCCGGTCGTCCCGCGTGCGTTGCGGCTCGATCCAAGCGTGAAGGATTGCCTGCCGCACAATTTGCGCCTCATCGATGCCGTTCGGGCGCGCGCAGACGAGTTCGATGTGATCCACTTCCATGTGGATCTGCTCCACTATCCGCTGTTCCGCGACATGGCGGACCGCGTGGTCACGACGTTGCACGGCCAGCTCGATTTTCCGGACCTGCACATCTTCTATCGCGAATTTGAGGAATTGCCGTTGGTGTCGATCTCGCATTCGCAACGGGCACCGATGCCTCCGGTCAACTGGCTTGCCACCGTACACCACGGCATGCCCAAGGACCTGTACCGGCCCTGCTTGAGCCCAAGCGGCGATTATTTTGCCTTTGTCGGCCGCATTTGCCCGGAGAAGGGTATCGAAGACGCAATCGACATTGCCGAACGAACGCAAATTCCGCTGAAGATCGCGGCCAAAGTGGACAACGCGGACCGTACCTATTTCGAAGCGCGCGTGAAGCCGCGCCTCTCGAGCCCGTGGGTAGAGTTTATTGGTGAAGTCAACGACCGCCAGAAAAACGAATTGTTGGGAAACGCTCTGGCGATGCTCTTTCCCATCTGCTGGCCGGAGCCGTTTGGCTTGGTAATGATCGAAGCCATGGCTTGCGGCACACCGGTGATTGCCTTCAACTGTGGCTCCGTTCCCGAGATTATCGAGGACGGAGTTACCGGTTTCGTGGTGAAGGACGTGGACGGCGCCCTCTCGGCGGCATCAAAGGTTACGCAATTGGACCGAAATCTGATTCGCAAACGCTTCGAGTACCGGTTTACAGTCGAACAGATGACAACCAAATACCTGGATGTTTATGCGCGGCTGCTCGACTCCCGGGTAGGCGCAGTCGCGGCCGCATAAGGCCGCTGGGCGATGGGACAATCGCCGATGAACAAACCTCCTGACGCCGCTCAGATGGAAGCGGCGGGACCGTTCTACATTGCGGCCACCACCTCCATCCAGGAATCGTGGCCGCGGACGCTGAAGCATGGCGATACGTTCGCCATGTTCGACCAGCATGGCGACATTCTGAATGCAGCCAACAACCCCGCCGGCCTCTTTCATGAGGACACGCGCTATCTTTCAGGAAGCTACCTGCTGATCGAGGGACATCGGCCTCTGCTGCTGAGTTCGCGGTTGCATGACGACAATGCCGTTCTCACTGTCGATCTGGCGAACCCGGACATTTATCGCGACGGCGAACTCGCGCTCTCCCGCGAAACGCTGCATCTGATCCGCACGAAATTTCTGTGGAGGGCTGCCTGTCACGAACGGATTGCCGTGCAGAACTTCGACAGATCGCCGCACGACACGCGGCTGCTGATCTGGTTTGCGGCCGATTTTGCGGACCTTTTCGAAGTGCGCGGCATCCAGCGTCCGCGCCGTGGTTCTTGCCACGCCGAGAAGATCGGTACCGATCGCGTGATCTTCCACTACAAGGGATTGGACGGCGTTGACCGTTACACCCATGTGCAGTTCTCGCCGACGCCCTCACTGATCGACCAGCACCATGCCGCCTTCGATGTGCGGCTGGAGCCTGGCGGGCGATTTTCCTGTTTCAGCACCATCTGCTTTGGCAAAGAGGCGCGTATTGGGGGGCAAAAGTTCGTCTCCGCCCTGCGCGCGGACCGCAAAGAACTGAAGTCGCGCGCCCGCCACGCTGCGGAAGTGAGCGCCTCCAACGAGATTCTGAACGAGGTGCTGACTCGCTCCATTGCCGATCTCTACATGCTGATCACCGACACGCCTGAAGGTCTCTACCCTTACGCGGGTATTCCGTGGTTTTCGACGGCCTTCGGACGCGATGGAATCATTACGGCGCTGCAAATGCTGTGGCTCGATCCCGATGTGGCGCTGGGCGTCTTGCGTTTCCTCGCCGCGCATCAGGCACACGGCTTCGACAAGCTATCGGAAGCCGAACCGGGCAAGATCATTCACGAGATCCGTCACGGTGAGATGGCGCAGCTCGGCGAGGTTCCGTTCAAGCACTATTACGGCAGCATCGATTCAACGCCGCTGTTCGTGCTGCTCGCGGGAAAATATCTGCAGCGCACCGGCGATCTCGAATCCGTCAAGGCGCTGTGGCCCAACATCGAGGCCGCGCTCAAATGGATCGACACTTGCGGCGATCTCGATGGCGATGGCTTCATCGAGTACCAGCAGAAGACTGCGCAGGGCCTCAACAATCAGGGCTGGAAGGACTCGAAGGATTGCATCTCGCATGCGGATGGCCGCCTCGCGGAAGGTCCCATAGCGCTGGTCGAAGTGCAGGGCTACGTCTATTCCGCGAAACTCGAAGCGGCGCGGATTGCGCGCGCATTGGGTTATCAGGAGAGCGCGGAAAATCTCGAGCGCGAAGCGGAGTCTCTGCGCCGGCGTTTCGAAGAAGCATTCTGGTGCGAAGACCTCGGAACCTATGCGCTGGCGCTCGATGGTCACAAGCAGCCATGCCGGGTGAAAACGTCGAATGCCGGGCAAGCGCTGTTCGGCGGTATTGTTTCGCATGACCGCGCATTGCGGGTGGCAGCAAATCTGATGCGGCGGGAGGCGTTTTCCGGATGGGGAATCCGTACCCTGAACGCCAGTGAAAAACGCTACAACCCGATGTCCTACCACAATGGTTCGGTCTGGCCCCACGACAATGCTCTCATCGGCCAGGGGTTCGCGCGGTACGGCCTCAAAGAGGAAATCCTGAAAATCTTTTCGGCAATGTTCGAGGCCGTGCGCTCCATGGATGAACGGCTGCCGGAGCTGTTCTGCGGCTTCCCGCGGCGCCCGGGAAGCGCGCCGACGCTCTATCCCGTTGCATGCTCGCCGCAGGCTTGGGCCAGTGGCGCGCCTTTGATGTTGCTTCAGGCCTCTCTCGGCATGACTCTCGATGCCGCGCGCAACGAGATACGGTTCGAGCAGCCGCTGCTGCCTGACTTCATCGACGACATCCGGATCCGCAATCTGCGATTGGGCTCGAACAGCATAGATCTTTTGCTGCAGCGGCATGGCCGGGATGTGGTGGTCGATATCCTGAATCGGCGTGGCAATATTCGCGTCGTAACGGTCAGTTAGCGAGAGATCACCTTCCATCGCTTGTAGGATGAAGTGCAGGTTGGCGGCAGCGTCCATTCCACTTTGTCGGCGTCGCGCGGCATGCCACGAAAATTCGGGTTCAGCATGGATTGCGACACGCGAATACCGAGTGGCCAGGTTGCCTTTATATAGGCGAGCACATCCAGAATCTCAGAATCCTTCAGGTATGCGCCGAAGGCCGGCATATACGAATGAATATTCTTCGGTACGCCGGGGAAGCGGCCGTTTTTCGTCATCTCAAACAGATCTTCGTCGGAGTGTTGCCAGGTGTGACCGCTGGCATCATGCGCCGGAGCGCGCCTGTGCATGAATTGATCCTCCAACTGCCAGAGCGGCTGGCCCTCCAAATGCCGCCCATGGCAAGCCGCGCATCGCTCGCGATAGATCTGGCTGCCCTTCACCACTGCCGCATCGTCATCTGCATTGGCAAAATGCGAGACGGGCGCGGCCGCTGCAGAAATGGAAATGAGCGCGATGGACGTGGCGCAGATGGCAAGCCAGATACGATGCATCACTTGATTTTCTTGCGCAGCGCCTGCGCCATGTCATGTCCCGGCAGGTTTCCCGTGATCAGCGACGAGAACTTTCCTTTCGGGTCGATCAGATACAGGAAACTGCTGTGATCCATCGTGTACTGTGCATTTCCGAGGGACACCGGACGATAGTACACGTGGAAGGCCTTCGCCGCCGCTTCCGTTTCCTCGCCGTTTCCATGAAGTCCGACAATTCGCGGATCGAAAGCGGCGAGGTACTTCTTCAACACCGCTGTCTTGTCGCGCGCCGGATCGACCGTGACGAAAACCGGCTGCAGCTTGGCCGCCAACGGTCCGAGCTCATGCAGCGCAACGCCCACTTCGTTGAGAACGGTCGGGCAGACGTCCGGGCAGTTGGTGTAGCCGAAATACACGAGCAGCCATTTGCCGTGGAAGCTGTCATTGGTGACAATGCGGCCGTCCAGCGTCTGCAGGCTGAAATGTCCGGTCATGGCCGGAGACGGCAAGGTTTCTTCTACAGTCGCCGCGGATGAGACTCCCGCGAACAGGAGGAGCCCTGCTGCGGCACTAACGCAAACTCGCACTAAAGACATTACAAACTCAACCCTTCGGAAGCACACGGATAATCGCCATCATGCCGGCATCCTCATGATCGAGGATATGGCAATGATAGACGAAATCGCCAGCCACCGCACCGCGGAAGTCCATCCGCACTTTGATGCTCGGATATGTCTTGCTCACGCCATCCCAGTAGCCGACTTGGTAGGTATCGTACCATTGCTGCTGCTCCTTCGGCACCGGCTTGCCGTTCACCTCGAGCAGCTTGAAATGGATCTGGTGGATGTGGAACTCGTGAAGTTCGAGCGTATGATTCTCGATGGTCCAGTCCTCCACCGCACCTTTGGTCGTGGTGATCGCCGGCGGATTGTTGGGATCGAAAAGCTCCGCATCCTGCCCTTTGACAACGATGTAGAACAGGCCCTGCTCAGCCGGGCCCTTTGGCGCAAAGCTGGTTTCCCAGAAGTAGAGGTGCCGGTGCGCCGTGATCTTCGCGTGATCGATATCTTCGAAGCGTTGAGGGTGGGGCGGACGGCTGCGCTCCGGCAAGCGCGGAAGCTTGTCGCCCGTCTTGGACACGATCATCTGAGCCAGTGGCCGCTTGGGATTGCTGTCGCTGGCCGGCCCCCCGTCAATGGTCCTCGTGACGAGTTTGGCGTCGGCCACCTTGCCCGCGGGCGCAGCAATGACAAATTCCACGCGCGCTGCCGGCGGAAGCAGGATGTGTTTCTCCGTGAGCACAGTGCCTTGGCGTTTTCCATCCTGCGAACCGGTTGGGACACCATCGAATGCCACCACTTGCATCGGCTGAGGCTTGCCATCGAACACAACCTGCAGATCCAGGATCGTGTTTGCGCCGGCATTGACCACTCGCCAGAATTCGCGGCTCCCGGCGGTCATGCGAATGACCGAAGGCGGATAATCTGGATATGGCACGGGCACGTAATTGACGTCCACATCCCAGAACGGAGCCACGCCCGCGCGGCCGGAACGAGGCGGCATGGGATACTGCAACGGTTGATCGCGAATGATCAGCAGCCGCTGCGGCAGGCCGGCGACGATCGGCTGGATGTTCTCGATGCCTTCAACAATGATGGCCCCGCTGGCGCCGCCCTGAACGGCCGCCGACGAAATGCCGTGCACATGCGGATGATACCAGTACAAGCCAGGCGGCTCGTTCAAGGGAATCTTGATCCTGTAAGTGAACGTTTCGCCTGAATTGACCAGCGTGTGAATGACTTCGTCGCTATGGCATTTCGGCGAAGTATTGACGCCGTGAAAGTGCATGTTGGTGGAGGAGTCCGTCATCACCGTATCGCCGCACGTGTCCGCCTTGTTGGAAACGACTTCCTTGCGTGCGTGGTCGTCCGGCACCACATTTGTCAGATCGATGACGATCGTATCGCCAGGGTTCACATGCAGTGTCGGAGATTCCAAACCATCAGGTGTTTGAAAGCAGAAGAGTGTCCGCCCCGCCTGGTCGACTGTCGTCTGGTAATTGAGGGCGACATGCAAAATTCCCTTCTTGCTGTACAAGTCGGGTGGGACGGGCACGTCGGAGCCGGCGGACCCTCGTGGACAAATATCCGCGGCCCGCGCAGCACAGGGCAGCAGCAGAGTCGCACCGATCAGCGCTGCTGCTGCCGCGATTTGTCGGAACTTCGATCCGTGCATGCCGTCCCCCTTTTTTCTGCGCAAATCTGTTTGCCTATGCCTTTTTGGGCGGCTTCACCCGGATGATCGCCATCATGCCACCGTCCTCATGGTCGAGAATGTGGCAATGATAAACAGAATCACCCACGACAGCGCCGCGGAAATCCATTCGCACCTTGATGTAAGGATAATGCCTTCCCTCGCCGTTCCAGTAATCGACCTGGTAAGTGTCGTACCACTGCTGCTTGTCTTTCGGGATCTTGACGCCGCTCACTTCCAGCACCTTGAAGTGAATCTGGTGCATATGGAATTCATGCACCTCGAACGTGCGGTTCTGGATGGTCCAATCCTCCACCGCGCCCTTGGTGGTGACGATCGCCGGCGGATCGTTCGGATCGAAGAGCTTCGATGCTTGTCCGTCCACCGTGATGAAGAAGTTGACCGGCTCGCCTGCCGGCACCTTGTTCGCATGGCCTGGTACTTCGGAGAAGAACAGTGTCCGCTTCGCCGTCACCTTTGCATTGTCGATGCCCTCAAACCGCTGCGGATTAGGCGGCCCTGATCGCTCCGGCATACGACGCAACCTGACCGGCTGGTCCGTCGCAATCAGCTGCGCCAGGGTCCGCGCCGGATTGGTGTCGGACGCCGGCCCCCCCTTGATTGCGCGGGTGACGAGATAGGCTTGCGCCACCTTCTTGTTCGGCATGTTCAGGATGAATTCCACCCGGCCCGCGGGCGGAATGAGCAGGTGCTTCTCTGTCACAATCGTGCCCTGCCGCTTGCCGTCCTGGGATCCGGTTGGCACGCCGTCGAATGCCACGACCTGCAAAGGCTGCGCCTTCTTGTCATAGAGAACCTGCAGATCGAGAATCGTGTTCGCGGCGGCATTCGCAATGCGCCAGAATTCCCGTGTGCCGTGCTGTGTTTTGATGATTGCCGACGGATAGCCCGGGAAGGGCACTGGGACGTAGTTCACGTTCACGTCCCAGTTCGGCATTGGCCCATCATCGGGCACGTGAATCGGTGGGCCACTATTCAATAGCGGCTGGTCGCGGATGATGATCAGCCGTTCCGGAAGGCCGGCCACGGCTGGCTGAATGTTTTCGATGCCCTCGACGATAATCGCTCCCGACGCGCCGCCCTGCACCGCCATAGATGAAATGCCGTGTACGTGCGGATGATACCAGTAAAGTCCCGGCGGTTCGTCGGTCGGTACTTTGATCTTATATTCGAATGTCTGTCCGGAGTTGACGATCGTGTGAATCACTTCGTCGCTATGGCATTTGGGCGAGGTGTTTACGCCATGAAAATGAATGTTCACCGACGACAGAGTCATCCGCCTATCGCCACACTGATTCTTCCGGTTCGAGACAATCTCGGACGGGCCGGTGCCAAACGGCAAAATGCGATTCGTGAGCGTGATCTTGATAGTGTCGCCAGGATTTACATGGAGCGTCGGCGATTCTTGCGCATCCGCCGTGCTGAAACAGAAGAGCGTCCGGTTCGCTTGATCGATGTCCGGCCAATAATTCATTGAAACCTTCAGCACCCCGTCCTTGCTGAAGAGGTCAGGAGGCGGAATAACTTCACTGCTTGGCAGGGGTCTGGGGCAGTGAACGTTCGCCAAAGCGCCGCCCGGAAACAGCGCGCCAAACAATAGCATGGCCGCGAACCACCTGATAATGCGAACCATTTTCATCCACCCTCTGCAAGTTTTGCGCTGACCGGCCCGTGATTTGAAACTGGAGAGGACGGTGAGCGCGCTTGGCCACCGGTAAGAAGTCTACCACGTCCTGCATCCTCGCCAATAGGGGGCTGCGTCAATTCCCCGTTGCCCTCACCTTGTCTTCTGGCCGAAAATAGGCATTTCGGGGTTATAGCCAATGCGATGGAGACGCCCTTGGCCTTGCTTTATCTCGGATGGATCGCATTGGCGCTCTCGCTGTTGGGGGCGGCCTGTGCCGTCGCGGGCACGCTGCTCATCCGCCACAAACTGCGTCCCGAAACATCGGACCGGTGGGGCTGCCGGCCCAGTGTCACGATTCTCAAACCATTGCATGGCTGGCACCCAGGTCTGGAAGAAGCCTTGGCAAGCACGCTGGAGCAGGACTACGCCGGGCCTGTGCAGTTGATCTGCGGGCTCCAAAATGCAGGCGACCCGGCGCGGCTCGTCGTAGAAGGCCTGCAGCAACGCTATCCTGATCGAGACATTTCGCTGGTGGTCGATGCCGGCGTGCATGGAGCAAATCGCAAGGTCTCGAACCTGATGAATATGATGGCCGCCGCGAGATACGATCTGCTGGTCATCGCGGACGCAGACATTGCGGTGCCGCGGCACTGGCTCGCGACGGTGGCTGCTTCGCTGTGGGCGAACCAAGCAGGGGCCGCGACGTGCTTTTATGTGGGCCAGGGCCGAGATGTTTGGTCGCGCCTTTCCGCCATGGGCATCAGCTACCATTTTCTCCCCAACGCGGTTTTCGGAACGGCCGCCCGGCTGACCCAGCCTTTCTTCGGTGCGACGATGGCGCTGCGGCGAGAAATTCTCGAGGAGATCGGGGGTTTCAGCGCGCTACGAAACTGTCTTGCCGACGATTACGAGATCGGCCGTAGAGTGCGTGCCTCGGGTTACACGATCGCCTATCCTGCAGTCCTGGTGCGCCACGATTGTGCTGATGTCAGCTGGACCGATCTCTGGCGCCACGAATTCCGGTGGGCCCGTACGGTGCGGGCGGTCAATGCTGCGGGTCACTGGGGAAGTCTGACGAGCCATGTACTGCCGCTGGCCCTTTTGGGTGCCGCTGCGCTGGACTTTTCGCCGGCCGCTGCAACGGCATTGGCGGCAGTGATATTCGCGCGCCTCTTTCTGAAAATAGGGATCGACGATATAGCGGGCGCGAGCGCAGGGCCGCTGTGGCTCTTGCCGTTTCGAGACATGTTATCCTTTGCAGTCTTTTTGACGTCGCTGGCCAGCATGGACGTCAGCTGGCGCGGCAACCGGCTTCGCGTGGGCAAAGACGGGGCGATTTCACAGGTGAATGGTTAGATGCGCACATTGTTTCTTCAGGCCCCTTCGTTCGACGGCTTCGATGGCGGAGCCGGCTCGCGTTATCAGGCGAAGCGGGAGATCAAGTCGTTCTGGTTTCCGACCTGGCTCGCGCAGCCGGCCGCGCTGGTGGAAAACTCCAAACTGATCGACGCACCGCCGCACAACATGAGCCTGACCGATGTGACTGCACAGGCGAAAGACTTCGATCACGTGGTGGTGCACACCTCGGTGCCGTCCTTCAAATCAGACGTGGCGACGATTGCGGCGCTGAAGGAAGCGAACCCAGATCTCGTCGCGGGATTGATCGGCGCCAAAGTGGCGGTAAATGCGGAAGGCTCGTTGCGCGAAGCGCCAATGGTGGATTACGTCGCGCGCAACGAATTCGATTTTACGGTCAAGGACGTCGCCGACCAAATTTCGCTGAAGGACATCGCGGGCATTTCGTATCGCGATCGCAACGGCACCATTCAGCACAACATCGACCGGCCAATGATCGAAGATATGGATGCGTTGCCGTTCGTGACACCGGTGTACAAGCGCGACCTGGAAATCGAGAATTACTTCATCGGCTATCTGAAGCACCCGTATATTTCGCTCTACACGGGTCGCGGGTGCAAATCACGCTGCACGTTTTGTCTGTGGCCCCAGACGGTCGGCGGGCATCGCTACCGCACCCGCAGCGTGGGGCACGTCATCGATGAAATCCGGTGGGCGAAGAGCGCCTTCCCGCAGGTAAAGGAATTCTTTTTCGACGACGATACGTTTACCGATGATTTGCCGCGCGCCGAAGCCATCGCGAAAGAACTGGGCAAACTGGGGGTCACGTGGTCGTGCAACGCCAAGGCAAACGTGCCCCGCAAAACTCTCGAGGTGTTGAAGGATAATGGATTGCGGCTTCTGCTCGTGGGCTACGAATCCGGCAATCAGCAGATCCTGTTCAACATCAAAAAGGGCATGCGCATCGAAGTGGCCGAGCGCTTCACCAAGGATTGCCATGACCTTGGCGTCACCATCCACGGCACCTTCATTCTCGGCCTGCCGGGCGAAACAGGAGACACCATTCGGGAAACCGTGGAATTCGCCAAACGCATCAATCCGCACACCATCCAGGTGTCGCTGGCGGCACCCTACCCCGGCACGTTTCTCTACGATCAGGCGGTGCAGAACGGTTGGCTGGATGCCGCAAATGCGGACCTGGTGGACGAGCACGGCATCCAGATCGCGCCCCTGCATTACCCGCACCTTTCGCATAAGCAAATTTTCGATTCGCTCGAAACCTTCTATCGCGAGTTCTACTTCCGACCCGGCAAGATTGCTGCCATCGTCGGCGAGATGGTGCGCTCAACCGACATGATGAAGCGGCGGTTGCGCGAAGGCATGGAGTTTTTCCATTTCCTGCGCGAGCGGCGCCACGCCGCTTAACACCATGACGCTGCAGCCGCTCACCTTTCCAGATATTCCTGACGAGATGGTCTCGCCGCCCGCCGGTCCTATTCGCACCGGCAGCGGGGATCACAAGAAGCTGTTCTGCTCGACACTGCTTTCGACCTTCGATCCCTATCGGCCGACAGTGATTGACTGGCCAAACCTGGAGTCGGAAACGCTGCAGCGTTTAACCTCTCTGCCCATCTGGGACATCGCGGTACAAACGGAAGGCAAGGCTGGTTTGCGGGTGGCAACCTATGGCGATACCGTCGCCGATCCGCTGCTGAACCAGGCGATTGCGCTCAACGCGTTCGAAGAACGCCGCCACAAGCATGTGCTGCACAACATGGTCCGGGCCTATGGCATCAAGCTGGCGCCGGAGCCGGAATACCTGAAGCCGCGCGATCCCGAATGGGCCTTCATGGTCACGGGCTACAGTGAATGTATCGACAGTTTCTTTGCCTTCGGTCTGTTCGAGACGGCGCGCCGCTCCGGCTTCTTCCCGGAGGAATTGGTGGAAACCTTCGAGCCGGTGATGCGCGAGGAAGGTCGCCACATTCTCTTCTTCGTGAACTGGGTGGCATGGCACCGGCGCAACATGCCGCTGTGGCGGCGACCATGGTTCGCGTTAAAGATCGCGGCCGTGTGGGCATTTCTGGTGTGGGAGCGGATCGGTATCGCCAGAAACGTCGGCGGCGCGCCGCAGGACAACAATTTTACGGTGAATGGCGCAAAAGAACTGGGCGTCGATATTTCCATCGCTCAATTGATGAATACGTGCCTCGCAGAGAACGACCGTCGGCTTGGCGTTTACGATTCGCGGCTGCTGCGGCCCAATTTCGTGCCGCGCATGGTGCGCCTCGCGCGTCGGTTCGTCGGCAAGCCCGCGCAGGCGTGAGCCGGGAAGCGCCAAAAAGACCGGCTCGCACCGGCGCAATTGCAGCTGGGCTCGTCGGAATCGGCGGTGCGGCGTGGCTCGCCTTCCATCTGGGATTTCGTGGCATTGTCGATGCCACGCTGTCGGTTGGGTGGCATGGTCTGGCACTGCTCTGCCTTTATGGACTGGCGAATTTCACCCTGCTCGGCCTCGCCTGGCTGACACTTGTGCCGCCTTTCAATGCGCCTAGAGCGGCGACGTTCTGTTGGGGCCGCGCGGTGCGGGATTCCGCCGGCGACGTACTGCCCTTCTCGCAATTCGGCGGAATGGTGATCGGCGCCCGCGCAGTGATGCTGCGCGGCATTTCTGCGCCTGTGGCGTTTGGCTCGACCATTGTGGACATCACAATGGAAATGATCGCGCAGATCGCTTTCATTCTCGGCGGTCTCACGATTTTGATCGTACAATTACCCGGAACGGACTCCCTCCCCGTTATAAAGATCACGGCAATCGGTGTGACCGTCGCAATCGTCCTCTCCGCGGCCTTCATTGTGGTGCAGCGGCGGGGGTTCTCGTTATTGGAGCGGATCGCCCGAAGATTGCTTCCCGGCGCCGAAGCCAGTGCCAGCGATCTCGATCGCGTTGTCAACGAGATTCATGCGAATCCTTTGCGCCTGGTGACGGGACTTGCATTGCATCTGTTGGGGTGGTTGTCCGCCGCGTTCGGCACCTGGCTGGCGCTTTTTCTGACCGGTCATCCTCTCCCTTTCCTGTCAGCAATTGCCATCGAAAGCCTGCTGTGCGCTGCTCGGAGTGCCGCCGTGTTCCTTCCCGCTGCCGTCGGCGTGCAGGAAGCGGGCTACGCATTGGTGATGCCACTGTTCGGATTGCCGGCGGATATCGGCATTGCCGTATCGCTGCTGAAACGCGCGCGGGAAATTGCGTTTGCCCTGCCTGTGCTTCTGAGCTGGCAGATTGCCGAAGGCCGCAATGCGTTCCTCCCGCGCAAAAGAAATTGGCAGGGAACGCAATGACAGGTCTGGTGCTTGTCACCGGCGCTTCGGGATTTCTCGGCTCGGCCGTTGTTCGCATGGTGCTTGAGCAAGGCCATTCTGCGCGTGCGCTGGTTCGGCCGAACAGTCCACGCGCAAATCTCAACGGGCTTGGCTGCGAAATTGTGATCGGCGACATCCGTGACCGTCCCGCCATGACAGCGGCACTGCGCGATGTGCGTTATCTATTCCATGTCGCAGCGGATTATCGCTTGTGGGCGCGCGACCCCGATGAGATCATTCGCAACAACCGGGACGGAACCCACCTCGTGATGGAAGCCGCGCGCGATTCCGGTGTGGAGCGCGTTGTCTACACAAGCTCGGTTGCCGCGCTCAAGCCGCGCGACAATGGCAGCGATGCCGATGAAGGGGACCGCGCCGATATGCAGTCCGCCATCGGCGCTTACAAGAAGAGCAAGGTGGCGGCGGAACGAGTCGTGGAAGAGATGATCGGGCAGGGGTTGCCCGCGGTGATCGTCAGTCCGTCCACGCCCATCGGCCCGCGTGACATTCGCCCGACGCCCACCGGTCGGATCATCGTGGAAGCCGCCAAGGGCCGGCTGCCGGCCTATGTGGAAACCGGCCTGAACCTCGTGCACGTGGACGACGTAGCGGAAGGCCACGTGCGTGCGCTGACCAAGGGGCGCATCGGCGAGAACTATATCCTCGGCGGCCACAATGTGATGCTGAAGGAAATGCTGGCGGAAATCGCGCGGTCGGTAGGGCGCAAGCCGCCGCGCCTCAGCTTGCCGCGGGCGCCGCTTTATCCATTCGCTTATATTGCGGAGACGTTGGCGCGGACGACGCGCAAGGAGCCGATGCTAACGGTCGATGCGTTGAAGATGGCGCGGCACAAAATGTTCTTTTCCTCTGCGAAAGCGAAGCAGGAACTGGGCTATACGACGCGGCCCTGGCGGCTTGCCGTCGCCGATGCGGTGAACTGGTTCAAGGTTGCCGGCTATTTGCAATGAGCGCGTTGACATTGACTGTGTTTCTGCCGCTCGCGGCATGGCTCTACCTGCTGCTTGGCCGTGGGGCATTCTGGCGTGCGCGAGAGCGCGATGATTCGGAGCAAATTCCAGAGCTCTCGCACTGGCCCGCAGTCACTGCCGTCGTGCCAGCGCGCAACGAAGCCGACGTGATCGCGCAATCCATCGGCAGCCTGCTGGCGCAAAATTATCCCGGCACTTTTCGCATCGTGCTGGTTGACGATCAGAGCGACGATGGTACGGGTGGGATTGTGCGTGCGCTCGGCGAAAGTGGCAAACTCGACGTGATCCGCGGTGCAACTCGCCCCCATGGATGGACGGGGAAGCTGTGGGCCATGTCGCAGGGTGCTGAGTGTGCAGCAGGCAATGCGCCAGATTATTTCTGGTTTACCGACGCAGATATCGCCCATGTGCCGGATAATCTTCGCCGGCTGGTGGCTCGCGCCGGACACCACAATCTGGCGCTCACCTCGCTCATGGTGAAGCTGTCCTGCATCAATCCGGCCGAACGTTTCTTTATTCCGGCCTTCGTATATTTTTTTCGGATGTTATATCCGTTCGCATGGGTTAACGATCCAAAGAGCAGAACCGCCGCGGCCGCCGGCGGCTGCATGCTGGTAAACCGCGCGGCGCTGGAACGCGCCGGTGGTCTCGGCGCCATCCGCAACGCGCTGATCGATGATTGTGCCCTGGGGAAGTTGATGAAAAGGCACGGAACGGTCTGGCTGGGATTGACAGAGCGGGCACTATCCATCCGGCCGTACGAGAACATGAATGCCATCCGCCGCATGGTGACGCGCTCGGCGTATGCGCAGCTGAATTATTCGCCATTGCTGCTCGCAGGAACACTCGCGGGTCTGCTTGTCGTTTTTGTTGCGCCGGTCTTGTTTGCGCTGCTTGGTATGGGTGTCGCTCGCCTCGCAGGCATTGCTGCGCTGTTGATTATGGTTGCAAGTTTTGTCCCGATGTTGCGCTTCTATGGCCGCTCGCCGCTTTGGGCATTCGCATTGCCGGCAATCGGGCTGCTTTATACTGTCTTCACGCTAGATTCGGCGGTGCAGTACTGGCGCGGACGCGGCGGGATGTGGAAAGGTCGCGCGCAGGCGATGATACGATGACGACAGCCGCGGACTTACAATCGGGCAAGGGCCACCGGGACGAGAACTTTCCCGTCGCATCCTTTCTCATCCGGAAGGAACACCGGCCGGTCATTCTCGCCTTCTACCGCTTTGCGCGTGCCGCGGACGATGTGGCGGATCATCCAACGGCCACCGCTGATGAAAAGCTACATCTGCTTGACGAGATGGGTCGCACGCTGATGGGCGAACTCGACAGCGCGCCGGAGGCGCGGGCGCTGCGCCGCGTGCTGGAGGAACGAAAGCTCAACGCGCAACACGGCTTGATGCTGCTTGAAGCGTTCCGCCGCGATGTGACGAAGCTGCGTTACGCGAATTGGGACGAGTTGATGGACTACTGCCGCTATTCGGCGATGCCGGTGGGCCGCTTCGTCCTCGATGTGCATGGCGAGAGCCGCGACACCTGGCCTGCCAACGATGCGCTCTGCGCCGCGCTGCAGGTGATCAACCATCTGCAGGATTGCGGCAGGGATTACCGCGCGCTCAACCGCATTTACATTCCGCAAGATGCGATGACGTCGGCAGGTGTTCGCATCGAAGATTTGGGTGGTGAGCGCGCCTCGCCGGCGCTGCGCCTGGCCATCTCCGATCTCGCATGTAAGACAAAGGCTTTGCTGGATGAGGCGCGTCCGTTCGCAGGACTGGTCCGGGATGCCGGTCTTGCTTTTGAAATCGCCACTATCCAGCGGCAGGCGGAAGATCTTGCGATCAAGCTGATGCACAGCGATCCCCTATGCGACACCGTCCATCACACAAAGGGCGATCTCGTTCGTCTGCTGCCGCGCGCAGCGGCGCGTTTCGTGCGCGCCCGCTTCTCCCGTGACAAGCGCGGGCTGGCGCTGAGGCATTCGCCATGAGTGCCGCGGAGCCTGTGGAAACGGCGCCGGAAATCCGCGCCATCGAGCAGAAGGCGCAGGAAAGCTCGTTCTACACCGCCATGAAACTGATGGCGAAACCCGAGCGCGAAGCCATGTTCGCCATCTACGCCTTCTGCAGGGCGGTCGATGATATCGCCGATGATGGCGTCGGCACGCGCGAGGAGCGTCATGCCGCACTTGATGCATGGCGCGCCGATTTGGAGTCGCTTTATGCCGGCGGAGTGGCGGGCCGCGCTGCATTTCTCGCCGGTGCCATGCAGCGCTACGGTTTGCGCAAGGCAGATTTCCTCACCGTCATCGACGGCATGGATATGGATGTGGCGGAAGACATTGTCGCGCCACCGCTGGAAATGCTGGATCTCTATTGTGAGCGCGTCGCGAGCGCGGTGGGCCGTCTGTCGATCAAGGTATTCGGGATGGAGGAAGACCCGGGCTTCGAGTTGGCGCATCATCTCGGCCGCGCTTTGCAGCTCACGAACATCCTGCGCGACCTGGACGCAGACGCTCGCATCGGGCGTCTGTACCTGCCGCGGGAATATTGCGATGACGCGCACCTTGCCGTGGGTAACCCGAAGCGCGCCGTACGCGATCCTGCCATCGACAGCGTTTGCCGCCTGGTAGCGCCTCTGGCTCACGGGCATTTCGACGGAGCTACACGCGTCCTGCGCTCGCGACCCAAGGGCAAACTGCGGGCTCCGAAATTGATGGCGGCGGTTTACTCGGAAATTCTGCGGGAAATGGAAAAGCAGGGGTGGACGCCGCCGCGCCGCCGCGTGAGCCTGTCCAAGCCACGGCTTGCCGCTATCGTGCTGGCGCATGGCCTGATCGGATGAGCAGCGGCACGGTCTACGTTATCGGGGCGGGGATCTCCGGCCTCGCCGCCAGCGCTGCGCTTGCGAGCCGCGGATCGCGCGTGATGCTGCTCGAAGGTGCGGGGCAGGCTGGCGGGCGATGCCGCTCTTATTTGGATCCCGTGCTGGGCCAGCTCATCGATAACGGCAACCACCTGATCCTCTCCGGGAATCGTGCGACGATGGCGTATCTCCGCGCCGTCGGTTCCGCGGATCGGTTGGCGGGTCCGGAGCACGCGCGGTTTTCATTTGTGGATGTGCAGAGCGGTGCGCGATGGATCGTGGCGCCGAACGAAAGCGCAATTCCGTGGTGGGTGTTCTCCGGGAAGCGCCGGGTGCCCGGCACATCCGCTACAGAATACCTTGCCATTGCAAAGCTGTTTGGGGCGTCATCCGACAAGCGGATCGACGAGGCAATCGCGTGCAACGGGTCTTTGTGGGAACGGTTGCTTCGGCCGCTGTTGCTCGCGGCGCTGAACACGGAACCGGAAGCCAGTTCTGCCGGACTGGCGGCCGCCGTCCTGCGCGAAACATTGCTGAAAGGTGGCCGCGCCTACCGTCCGCGTATCGCTTCGCCGCATCTGGCCGCAACCTTCATCGATCCGGCATTGGACTATCTCAAGCGTCACGGCGCTGATGTGCGCTTTGGCTCGCGATTGCGCCACATCGAGTTCATAGATGATCGCGCGACAACTTTGGACTTTGTGGACGATCCGATTACGCTCGGTGCAGATGATCGCGTGCTGCTTGCGACGCCCGCTTGGACCACGGCGGAACTGGTGCCGGGTTTGCGCACGCCCACGGAATTCCGCTCCATCGTGAATGCGCATTTTGCCATCGCACCACCGCCCGGCGCGCCGCTGATGATCGGCATCATCGGCGGGACAGCGGAGTGGGTGTTCGCGTTTTCGGACCGCATGTCGGTCACGGTGTCCGGCGCGGATGCCATTGTGGATGGGGATCGTGAAGATTTGGCGAAGACGTTGTGGCAGGATGTAGCGGCGGCGCATGGGCTTAGCCCCGAGTTGCCCCCATGGCAGATTGTGAAGGAACGCCGCGCGACCTTTGCCGCCACGCCGGAACAGGCGAAACGTCGGGCCAAAGCCGAGACACGCTGGTCCAATCTGTTCCTCGCCGGCGACTGGACCGATACCGGCCTACCCGCCACCATTGAAGGTGCGGTACGCTCCGGCAATCGCGCAGCGGAATTGGCGCTCCGCCCGCCGGCACGGTAATTTCCTGCCATGGATCAAGCGCTCACCATCAACCGCACCGAGCTGGAGACGGACATCGGCCGCGCCACGGAAGCGTTGCTGAAAGAACAGCGCGCGGACGGTCATTGGGTGTTCGAATTGGAAGCGGACGCCACCATTCCTGCCGAATACATCCTGCTCACGCATTATCTTGGAGAGACGCCGAATCAGGAATTAGAGCGCAAGATCGGAGTCTATCTGCGGCGCAACCAGGCGGAGCATGACGGTTGGCCGCTCTACCACGATGGCGCGTTCGACATCAGCGCGACGGTCAAGGCGTATTTTGCGCTGAAGATGATCGGCGACTCACCCGATGCACCGCACATGGTTCGCGCGCGCGCAGGCGTTCTCGCTCGCGGGGGCGCGGCTCGCACGAATGTGTTCACGAGAATCCAACTCGCGCTCTTCGGTGAAATGGCGTGGAGCAACACGCCCACAGTACCGCCCGAGCTCATTCTCCTGCCGCGCTGGTTTCCCATTCACCTGTCGAAAATGTCGTATTGGGCGCGCACGGTGATCGTGCCGCTTTTGGTGTTGCAGGCGTTGAAGCCCCGCGCGCGCAGTCCGCGCAATGTGCATGTGCCGGAGCTGTTTCTGCCTGACGGCCCCCCCGCACCCAAACGCGCGCCGCATCAGAGTCGTGGCTGGTCTGTGTTCTTCGGCGCGCTCGACTGGCTTTTGAAGCGCTTCGATTCACGCTGGCCGAAAAAATTGCGCAAACGGGCCATCAAGGCATGTGAAGCATTTGTCGTTGAGCGGCTGAACGGCGAAGATGGGCTCGGTGCCATCTATCCTGCCATGGCCAATTCAGTAATGATGTTCGATTCATTGGGCTACCCACCGGAGCATCCGCATCGCGCTCTTGCACGACGCTCGGTTGAAAAGCTGCTGGTCGTTAAAGATGCCGAAGCATACTGCCAGCCTTGTGTTTCACCGGTCTGGGACACCGCGCTGGCTTGTCACGCGTTGATGGAGGTGAAAGGCACAGAAGCGTCCGTCGCACGCGGGCTTGAGTGGCTTAAGTCGCTGCAAGTGCTGGATGTAAAGGGGGACTGGGCGGAAGAGCGGCCCAATCTACGTCCCGGTGGCTGGGCCTTCCAATACAACAACGCGCATTATCCCGATCTCGACGACACGGCCGCGGTGGTGATGGCGCTTGATCGCGCTGCCACGCAGGTCGGTGCTGCCGAAGCCATCGCCCGCGGGCGCGAATGGATTGAAGGGCTGCAGAGTGAGAACGGCGGCTGGGGCGCCTTCGACGCCGACAATTCGTATGCCTATCTCAACAACATTCCGTTCGCGGATCACGGTGCGCTGCTCGATCCCCCGACGGAGGATGTCACGGGCCGCTGCCTTGGCATGCTGGCGCAGTTGGGCGAGCCGTCGGATTCACCGCGCATGAAGTCCGCCATCGATTATCTCGAACGTGTGCAGATGAAGGATGGCAGCTGGTTCGGCCGCTGGGGCGTGAACTACATCTACGGCACATGGTCGGCCCTCGCAGGTCTCAACGCCGCCGGCGTTGCGCATGAGCATCCGATGATGCGCAAGGCGGCTGAGTGGCTGATCGCGATCCAGAATGCAGACGGCGGGTGGGGCGAGAGTTGCGACAGCTATCACCTGAATTATACCGGCTACGAACCAGCACCGTCCACGGCCTCGCAAACGGCCTGGGCACTTCTTGGCTTGATGGCGGGGGGTGAAGTTGACCATCCGGCCGTCGCACGCGGTATTGCGTACCTGCAGGAGACACAAGCCGAAGACGGATTGTGGAATCAGCTGCACTACACAGGCGGCGGATTCCCGCGCGTATTTTACCTGCGATATCACGGTTATCCGAAATTCTTTCCGCTGTGGGCCCTGGCGCGCTACCGCAACCTCAAGGCCAGCAACACGCGCCATGTGGCGTACGGAATATGACATGAGCGTCGAACTCAACCACACCATCGTGTACGCGACAGCCAAACGGGGCTCCGCCTCGTTTATGGCCGAAATGCTCGGTCTTCCCGAACCCGAATCATTTGGGCCGTTCCTGGTGGTAAGAACCGCGAACGGCGTGAGCCTGGATTTCATGACCGGTTCCGGGCCCATCAAAGCCCAGCATTACGCATTCCTGATTTCAGAAACTGAATTCGATTCCGTATTTGGGCGTATCAAAGAACGCGGCCTCGAATACTGGGCCGATCCTGCGAAAAAGCGGCTCGGCGAAATCAACCACAACGACGGCGGCCGGGGGGTATACTTCCACGATCCCTCCGGACATTTCCTGGAAATCCTCACCGTGCCTTACGGCGGCCGGCGCTAAGGTGCTTCTTGCCGTCACCGGAATGCGGCGAGAGGCGAAGCTGCTGCACCGCCGCTGCGATGTCGTCGTGGCAGGAAGCGATAATTCCACCTTGGCATCAAAAATTGAAATTGCGATCACTCGGGGCGCAAGGGGGATTCTCTCCTTTGGCATCTGTGGCGCGCTGTCTCCGGAACTGGAAATCGGATCGGTGGTTGTTGGAGCCGAACTCGTTTGCCGGGATGAACGCCGGCAACCCGATGAAGTGTGGACCGATATCCTCACAAGCACGTGTGACGCAGCAACTGGAGTGGTGGCCGGCAGCGACTCCGTTCTGCTGACGGAGACCGCAAAAGCCGCATTGCACCTGGACACAGGTGCGATTGCCGCCGATATGGAGTCGCACATCGTCGCGCGTGTTGCGGCAGAGCGAAGGCTACCGTTCGCCGTTTTACGGGCAGTATCCGACGATGCACATCACGCTTTGCCGCCGGCCGCAGCGTTCGCTCTGAACACCGAGGGCCGCGTCGATTATTCGGCCGTGATGCTGTCGCTGATTGACGATCCATCGCAAATCAACGCGCTAATCCGCACCGCGCGCGATACCAGCACCGCAATGAAAGCGCTACTCCGCTGCCTCGAGCTTCTGGGGCCGAGCCTTGGCTGCCCGTATATCGTCTAGCTTGTGCTCGACATGACGTGAGAACACGAACTCGGCAGGCCGCTGATTGGCGAGCGAGATGTCCGGCGCCATCGGGCCAGAGGTTTTCACCCCGCGAACGCCGATGGGAATCATCTTCCAGGGATGCTTGATGGAGTCCGCAACGGCGGTTCCTTCGAAGCCGCAATGCACCATGCAGTTGGCGCACTTCTCATAATTGCCGACACCGTATTTGTCCCAATCGGTGTCTTCCATCAACTCCTTGAAGGTTTTCGCGTAGCCCTCGCCAAGCAAATAGCAGGGTTTCTGCCAGCCGAAAACGCAACGCAGCGGCATGCTCCAGGGCGAACATTCGTAAGTTTGATTGCCGGCGAGGAAATCGAGGAACAGTTCCGACTGCGTGAATTCCCAATTCTTTCCGCCATTGCCACGCGCAAAGATGTCGCGGAAGAGCTTGCGCGTGCGTTCGCGATCGAGGAAATGCTCCTGATCGGGTGCACGCTCGTAGGCATAACCGGGAGACACCGTGATGCCATCGAGTCCCATCGCGGTCATTTCATCGAAGAACTTCGCCGTGCGCTCAGGGTCTGTGCCGTTGAAAAGGGTGCAATTGATCTGTGTGCGGAAGCCACGCGACTTCGCCAGCTTGATCGCCTCGACGGCCTTTTCGTACGTCCCCTCCAGACACACGCTCTTGTCGTGCATCGCCTTGTCGCCATCGAGGTGAATCGACCAGGCAAAATTCGGATGCGGCTCGTAATCATCGATCTTCTTTGCCAGCAGCAGTGCGTTGGTGCAGAGAATGACGAACTTGTCGCGCTCGATGAAGCCCCGCACGATCTTCGGCATCTCGCGATGCAGCAGCGGTTCGCCGCCGGCAATGGAAACCGCCGGCGTGCCGCATTCCTCGATCGCGTGCATGCATTCGTCGTAAGAAAGACGCTGGTTCAGGATTTCGTCCGGATAATCGATTTTGCCGCAGCCGGCGCACGCGAGATTGCAGCGGAACAATGGCTCAAGCATGAGCACCAGCGGATAACGTTTGCGCCCCGCAAGGTGCTGCTTCGCCGCGTAGGCGCCGATTTTCGCGGCCTGTCGGAACGGAATACCCAAAATCACTTCTCCTGTGGGCGAACTCTCAGTTGCGCAACTCAGCCGGCAGGCGGAAGGCGATGTGCTCCTTCTTACCATCCAGCTCTTCGACTTGCAGATCGGGATCGAGCAGCCGCAGCGTTTCAATCACTTCCTGCACCAATTTTTCGGGGGCGGAGGCGCCGGCGGTCAATCCAACTGTTTCTTTGCCGTGCAGCCACCGCGGATCCAGTTCACTTGCGTCCGCGATCAGATAGCTCGGCTTTCCCGTCTCGTGCCCGATCTCCCGCAGCCGGTTCGAATTCGAACTGTTCTTCGCGCCCACCACCAGCACAACGTCCGCCACTTCGCAGAGCGCGCGCACCGCCATCTGCCGGTTTTGCGTGGCATAGCAGATGTCGGACGTGTCAGGCCCTACCACATCGCGGAACTTGCGTTTCAGCGCGGCGATGATCGATTTCGTGTCATCGATGCTGAGCGTAGTCTGCGTCACATAAGCCACGCGCGTGTCTTCCGGAATGTCGAGCGCCTCCACATCGGCTTCGGACGAAACCAAATAGGTCGGTCCGCCCACCTGGCCCATCGTGCCTTCGACCTCCGGGTGGCCGGCATGCCCCACCAAAATCAGCAAGCGCCCGTCGCCCACATAGCGGCGCCCCTGGTTGTGAACCTTTGAGACCAGCGGGCAGGTGGCGTCCAGCACCGGCAGTCCACGCCGGCTCGCCTCGTCGATCACCGAGCGCGGCACGCCGTGGGCACTGAAAACGGTCATGGCGCCGTCGGGCACTTCGCTCAGTTCCTCCACGAACCGGGCGCCCTTGCTCTTCAGGTCCTCCACCACGTGCCGGTTATGAACGATCTCATGACGCACATAGACGGGCGCGTGATAGCGACCGAGTGCCTGCTCGACGATGTCGATGGCCCGTACCACGCCGGCGCAGAAGCCTCGGGGTTGTGCCAAGATAACGCGCATCAATGCTCCGCCATGTTGCGCCACTTCCGGAAGCGGCGGTCCCTGTAGAAATGAGTTGCCAAGCCCCCCATTTCTAGGGAACTCCTGCGCCCGCGGCAATGTTGCAGCGCGGGGGCCGATGAACCGAACGGAAACGGATTTTTCCAGCCTTCTCGCGGCCCTGAAGCTGGCTGGGGAGCAGGTGGATAGTGCGTTGGAGGCGCTGCTGCCCAAACCGGCCGGGCTGCAGTCCCGCGTCCACGAGGCGATGCGGTACGCACTATTTGCGGGAGGCAAGCGGCTCAGGCCCTTCCTTGTGCTCCAGAGCGCCGCCCTGTTTGCCGTACCACCGGAGCGGGCGCTCCGGGCTGCTTGCGCCATCGAATGCCTGCACACCTACTCTCTCGTGCATGATGATTTGCCCTGTATGGATGACGACGATCTGCGCCGCGGCCGTCCCACAACCCACAAAGCCTTCGACGAAGCGACCGCCGTGCTGGCAGGCGATGCGCTGCTCACCATCGCTTTCGAGATTCTGGCAGCTGACGGCACGCATCCCTCCGGCGAGGTGCGGGTGCGTCTCGTATCCGAGCTTGCGCGCGCTGGTGGCACACTTGGCATGATCGGCGGCCAGATGATCGACATCGAAGCACCGGCGCATGCGTTCGGTGTTGACGAGGTGATCCTGCTGCAGCGCCTGAAAACCGGAGCGCTGTTCGAGTTCTGCTGCGTCGCCGGGCCCATTCTCGCGGAGGCGGGTGCGGAGCACGAGAACCGGCTACGCGAATACGCGCGTGATTTCGGCCTCATCTTCCAGATCACCGACGATCTGCTGGACGTGCTGAGCACTGCCGAAAAGACGGGCAAGGCGGTCGGCAAGGATGCGGAGCAGGGCAAGGCCACGCTTGTTTCATTGCTTGGCGTGGACGCAGCGCGTGCGCGGGCTGAAGAACTGGCGTCAAATGCGGCGCACACTATCGCGGCATATGGCGGCTCCGCCAACTTCCTTCATCTGCTTCCGCTCTACCTGCTCACACGAGAGAACTGAAATGGCTGC
>DATAVW010000051.1:0-16709 GCA_036267515.1 Rhizomicrobium sp. | reverse complement strand
CGCCGAAACTGCGGCGCTTCGTGACGCTGATCGTTTACACCGGCGCCAGGCTGGAGAATGCCATCCGGATCGATTGGGACCGGCACGTGGATTTACCAGCCCGCGCCATCACCTTTCCCGTCACCAAGAACGGCGAAATGCGCACCGTGCACATTCCCGATCCGTTGCTGATCGAGCTGTCGAAGGTGCCAGAGAGCGAGCGGCACGGGCGCATGTTCGATTGGAGCCACAAGAGTCATGTGCACAAGCCGCTCAAGAGCGCCTGTGCGCGGGCAGGGGTGCCGTACCTTTCGCCCCACCAGCTCGCCGCCATACCTACGCTACCTGGCTGCGGCGCTATGCCGGCCGCGACCTGCGCGGGTTGATGGAGGACGTGGGCTGGAAGAGCATCAATTCGGCAGTGCGTTATGCCCATGTGGTGGCGGGCGAGACCGCCGCGGCTGTGGACCGGCTGCCCGAAGTAGTGCAGAATCCGTGCAGTTCAGAAGTGACCGGGCTTAAGGATCGGAGAACACGGAAGAAATCGGCTTGAGCCACGCCCTTGGTAAGGGGTAGGTCGTGAGTTCGATTCTCACCTCCGGCACCAGTTCAGGCATAATCGTGGCATGACCGCTTCCTCGGAGCAGCCGAGTGGATCGCTTTCGGCGGCGCTCGCGCATGCGGAGCGGCTGCTGGATCGCAATCCGGTTCTCACCGAACTGCAGGCACGCGAAGTCCTTAAAGTCGTCCCTGAGCAGCCGGAAGCCATGCGGCTGCTGGGCGCAGCGCTTCGGGCGCAAGGGCGCAATGAGGAAGCCGCCAGCAGCCTTGGAAAATTGGCGCAGCGGCAGCCGCGCTCGGCCGCTGCCCAGTTCGAGTTCGCGCTCGCCCTCGCGGATATCGGCAAAACAGACGAGGCGATCATTACCCTTCGACGTGCCGTGCATTTCGATCCACGGCATCCCCACGCGTGGCGCGCGCTTGGCGATCAGCTGACGCTCGCCGGCAACTCTGAAAAAGCGAGCGCCGCGTACGCGCGTCACATCAACGCGTCGGTAAACGGTCCGCAATTGCTGCAAGCGGCCGCCGCGCTTTGCGATGACAAACTGGGCATTGCGGAAGGTCTGCTGCGCCAATTCCTTAAAGCGCATCCAACGGATGTCGCCGCCATCCGCATGCTCGCAGAAATCGGCATTCGGCTGGGCCGCTCGGACGACGCGGAGATGCTGCTGACGCGATGTCTCGAACTCGCCCCTGATTTCGTCGAGGCCCGGCACAATTACGCCGTCGTTCTCCATCGCAAGGGCAAGGGAGGGGAGGCGCTGCGAGAGCTCGAGCGCCTGTTGAGGTCGGATCCGCGCAACCCCGGGTATCGCGGATTGAAGGCGGCAGTCCTGGGCCGCATCGGAGAATACGAACAGGCGATTACCACATATGTGCAATTGCTGAAGGAATTTCCGGCACAGCCCAAGGCTTGGATGAGTTACGGTCACGCTTTGAAGACTGTAGGTCGAACCGACGCGGCGATTGCCGCCTATCGGCGCAGCATCGAGTTGATGCCGAGCCTTGGCGAAGCATATTGGAGCCTCGCCAACCTGAAGACCTTCCGTTTCACGCAACAGGATAGCGAGGCGATGCGAGCGCAGCTTGAGCGTACCGATCTCCCGGAAGAAGACCGCGTCCATCTTCACTTTGCGCTCGGAAAGGCGCTGGAAGATTCCGGCAGATATGTGGAGTCATTCGCCGAGTACGCATGCGGAAATGCGCTGCGACGCGGCGCCGTGCATTACGACAAGCGGGAAATTGCCAATGTGGTGGAACGATCGAAATCGTTGTTTACGCGCGAATTCTTTGGCGAGCGGGCGAATTATGGCGCCGCCGCGCCCGATCCCATCTTTATTGTCGGGCTGACGCGGTCAGGCTCGACGCTGTTGGAGCAGATCCTCGCAAGCCATTCCGCTGTAGAAGGCACCATGGAGCTGCCGGAGATTCTCTCGCTGGCCCGGCGCTTTGGGCGTAAATCCAACAGCGGGAGTGAGCCCGCCTATCCGCTGGGCTTGCAATCCATGACGGAGGAGGAAAGCCGCGCGCTCGGCGAAGAGTATCTCGTGCGGACGCGCATCCAGCGAAAATCGGCTCGTCCGTACTTTATCGACAAAATGCCGAACAACTGGACGAACGTCGGCTTTATCCAGCTCCTCCTTCCGAATGCCAAAATCATCGACGCGCGGCGTCACCCGGTGGCCTGCTGTTTTTCGAATTTCAAACAGCTGTTCGCGCGCGGGCAGGGTTATTCCTACAGCCTTGCCGATTGCGGGGATTACTACCGTCGCTATGTCGAGCTCATGGCGCATTTCGATGCGGTGCTGCCGGGGCGCGTTCACCGCGTCATCTATGAGCAGCTTGTGGACGATCCCGAGGGCGAAATGCACAGGCTCCTGGCCTATTGCGGGCTGGAGTTCGAGTCGCAGATGCTGCGCTTTCACGAAAACCGGCGGGCCGTGCGCACCGCGAGCTCCGAGCAGGTGCGGCAGCCGATCTCTTCCGATTCCGTGGATCAATGGAAAAATTTCGAGCCTTGGCTTGGCACACTGAAAAGTGCGCTCGGCCCGGTGACATCCGCCTATCCCGCAGCACCACCAAACCGGTGAATTGTCCAAGGCTGTTGCCGATCCGCGCTTGACGGGTCCGGCATACCCCGTTTGACTTTGTCCGTTGGATTCTGGGGTGCGCGCCCAGATGGGTGCGCCGGGGGGGCACATATGCAGCGAACTTTCCACACAGCGCGCAGACGGTCTTTATTGGGACCAACGCTGCTGGCCTCCAGCATGCTCTCAGGCATTCCCATCGCAATTGCTGCAGATGCGGCAGCGCCGGAGCGCGGCCTCGAAACGGTGGTCGTTACGGCGCAGAAGCGTGAGGAAAATCTGCAGAAAGTCCCGATGAATGTGCAGGCAATCACGACCGCCAAGCTGGAAGAGCTGCACCTGAAAGATTTTTCGGACTTTCAGATGTTCATGCCGAGCGTCACCTATGCGGTGAGCGGACAAGGCAGCAACGGTGGGCCGGGCTTCGCCAACATCACCATGCGCGGCATCGCGAGTGACCAAAACGGCAACCACTCCGGTCCACTGCCGACGGTCGGTGTTTATCTCGACGAGCAGCCGATCACGACCATTGGCGGCACGCTTGACGTGCCAACTTACGATATTGCGCGCGTGGAGGCGTTATCGGGCCCGCAAGGCACGCTCTATGGCGCCAGCGCGGAATCTGGAGTTATCCGCATCATCACCAACAAACCTGATCCAAGCGGCTTTGCGGCAGGGTACGACGTCGAGGGCAACGCCGTGGATCATGGTGGCCTTGGGTACACCGTCGATGGTTTCGTGAATCAGCCGCTCAGCGACAATGTCGCCATTCGTCTGGTGGCGTGGGATGAGCACGATGCCGGCTATATCGACAAGGTGCACGGTACGCGCACCTATCCTGGCGATCCGACGGGCGAGAACAACAATGGTCTTATCATCCCGCCGCTTACCATCGACAACGCGTCCGTCGCCAAGAACAACTATAACACCGTGGACAAAATCGGGCTTCGCGCCGCGCTGGGCATCGATTTGAACGACAATTGGACGATCACGCCAACATTCATGACCCAGTCCGAGAAGAGCGTCGGCGTATTCGGTTTCAACCAGAACGGAAACTACGGCTATAATCGTCCTTTAGGCGATCTCGAAGTGCTTCACTTCCTGCCGGAATATGTGCGGGACAAATGGTATCAGGCAGGACTCACGATTCAGGGCAAGATCGCGAATTTCAACGTACTCTATGCCGGCAGTTATATGAACCGCCACGTCAACAGCGAAGCGGACTATACGGATTACACCTATTGGTATGAGAATCTCTTTCCGAGCTATGACAAATATTTTGTCGATAATGCGGGAAATCCCGTCGATCCATCGCAATTCATTATCGGCAAGGACCAGTTCATCAAGCAGAGTCACGAGGTGCGCATTTCTTCGCCGTCTGACTATCCTGTGCGTGTGGTTGGAGGACTGTTTTATGAGCGCCAGTCGCACTTCATTCTGCAGAACTACCAGATTGTAGGCGACATTGCGGATTCCGGACCGAACAACGCGACCGTTACTGGCTGGCCGCACACCTGGTGGCTCACCGATCAGATGCGTGTGGACCGCGACTATGCCGCCTTCGGCGAGCTATCGTGGGACATTCTTTCGAATTTGACGCTGACCGGCGGCATCCGTTTCTTCAAAGCTGACAACTCCCTGGTTGGTTTTTTCGGCTTCCACAGCTACGAGGCGCGATGTTTCGCGCCTCCTTCCGTGGACAACGGTCCCTGCACCGATCTTAAGGCGGATGTGAAGGACCACGGCGAAACCCACAAACTGAATCTCACTTGGCAGATCGATCCGGACCACATGATCTATGCGACCTACTCCACCGGGTTTCGTCCTGGCGGTGTCAATCGGCGCACCGATATCCCTGGCGTAGGGCCGTATGCGCCGGACACGCTCGACAATTATGAAATTGGCTGGAAGACGAGCTGGGACGACAATCGCCTTCGTTTCAACGGCGACTTCTTTCTGGAAGATTGGAACAAGTTCCAGTTCCCGTTCCTTGGCCCGAACTCGGTCACCATTATTGCGAACGCCGGTCAGGCGCGGGTGAAAGGTGCTGAAACAGAAATCAGTTGGTTGCCGATCGATAGCCTCACACTGTCAGGGTCTGGCGCTTACACGGATGCCAACCTGACGACACCGTATTGCGGTGGCGATTGCACTGACCCGAACAATTCGGTGCAAGCGCCGGCGGGCACGCAGCTGCCTATCACACCCAAATGGAAGCTGAACGGTACCGCACGCTACCAGTGGAACGTGTGGGATGATTTGCTTGCCCATGTGCAAGGCTCGGTTGTTTATGAGAGCGGCCGATGGGCCGATCTGCGTCTTGCGGAGCGTAGTCTGCTCGGCAAGGAACCGGGCTTCACGACGTTCGATTTCACAACCGGCGTCGAGAAGGACAATTGGTCTGTGGAACTCGCCTTGCTCAATGCGTTCGACGAGCGGGCACAACTCGGACGATACGCGGAATGCACGCCCGGAACCTGCGGGGCGCAAACGTACATATTGCCGTCGCGGCCTCGCACCATCGCGCTGACATTTTCGCAACGCTTTTAAGCGCGGGGGAGCGTCTTTTGATAAGAGCAGAAATTCACGCAAGTTAAGAGGGTCGTCTCAGTTACTTTTTTGTGATTGCAGGTTCCACGAGTTCCAGCGGAACCTTGGGAACCCTGCTAATCGCAGCTTGCATCAAGGAGCTAGCGTCGCTAACTCCTCCCCCATATCCCAAGCGGCTATGGCCGCTGGGTCGGATCGCAAAGCGATCCAAGCGCGGCTTCGCTGGCAATGTGTCGGGGCCGTACCGAGCAAATCAAAAGGTCAAACTCTTGAGGATGCTGATGCACGACCGTGAGTACAACGATCGCTCTGCTAGTCTGGTTCCTTCCCCGCAAACTGAAATCGGTGCTTTCCGCCGCCCCCGTGCCAAAGCGGGTAGCGGTTTCTTCGCGTTGATTAGTGACTTCAGCCTGTTGATTCTTCTGATTGTCGCCACTGCAGGCGCGATCATCGCCATCCAAAGTCCGCTGGGCCATGGCCGTTATTCCCTACGGCTGGGACGCCAGACGGAAGATTTCACCCAATCCTTTTCTTCCGTTCTGGTACGCGACAAAGCGTGGTTCGATGAGCAGAAGGCTCGCCTGGCATACTTTCACGAGCAGCATATGAGCTTCTCACAACTCATGAACCGCTGGCAGCCCTTGGTGAACGAAGCCTCGAAGAAGTTCGGCCTGCCCGCCGCATGGATCCGCGTTGTCATGCAAATGGAGAGCGGCGGCCGCACCATGCTGAACCAAACACAGCACATCACCTCCCCCGTTGGTGCGGTTGGCTTGATGCAGCTGATGCCCGGAACTTACGACGAAATGCGTCAGCAGTATAAGCTCGGCACCAATCGCTTCGATCCACACGACAACATCATGGCGGGTGCAGCCTATCTGAGCTGGCTGCACCGGAGATACGGATTCCCTGCCATGTTCGTGGCGTATAATGACGGGCCGGGTAATCTGGAAGCAAAGCGCGATCATGGCCGCGCCTTGCCCCCCGAAACCCGCAACTATGTCGCCAAGATTTGCGCGGTGCTCGGCGCGCCCGCTCCCGGCGGAGGCAAAGCTTCGCTGGCGAAATTCACGCGTCCCAATGGTAAGCCTGTGTGGGTCAACCGGACGTCGGTGGCTTCCGTTCGCGCGGCGCTGCCGGGCGAATATGCGAAGAGCGTGAAGGCGGTGATTACGGTCGGTAAGGAAAAACAGGGTATTCGGGAAACTGTGACTGCCGCGAGGGCCGCCCTACGGGTACACGCCCATTACGGCTGACATATAGCTGCAGCACGTTTGGATCTTGCGAAGATTGCTGCAGCATCCGCCTTTGGACCGAAGGTGCGCCAGGCGCGTTTAGGCTTGGAGCGCGAGAATCGGTCTGGGGAATGGCGAAGAAGAAGGAACCTGCGGAAGGCGCAACACCGGCCTCGCTGGTGGGCATTCATGGTGCCCCGCGGCTGCCGCGGGTAGAGATCGACGGCTACAATCTCGAACTGAAGGACGGGGACGGCTTTCTCGGTGATCGCGCGAGCAAGAAGGCGCTGTATGCGCTGCTCGACAAATGGCGCAAGCCGCTGGCCAAAGAAAACAAAGACCCATTCGGTGATCGCCCAAGCCGGGAGATCAGCAAGAAGGAATTGGATGCCGCGCTCGCCCAAGGCGAGTCGATCGAAGGCGGCCTCGTTCATGCGGTAGTCGAGGATTTTGCGCAGGAGCTGGCCTCCATCATCCGTGCGTTTCTGCGCGAAAAGAGTTGGAAGAACACCGAAACAATTGTCATTGGCGGTGGTTTGCGCGAGCATCGCGTGGGCGAACTTGCCATTGGCCGCGCGGCAATTTTGCTCAAGGCGGACGAGATCTCCATCGATCTGGTGCCCATCCGGAATGACCCGGATGATGCCGGCCTGATCGGCGTAGTGCAGCTTGCGCCGTCCTGGATCTTCAAGGGACACGACACCATCCTTGCGGTGGATATCGGCGGCACGAATGTGCGGGCGGGCCTTGTCGAGTTGAATTTAGGCAAGGCCCCCGATCTATCGCGGGCAGCGGTGATTGAGCGCGAAATCTGGCGTCATATCGATGACAAGCCGACCCGTGACGAAGCGGTGCAGCACATCACCGAGCTGCTCCAGAAACTGGCGCGCCGCGCAGAAAAGGAGGGCCACAACCTTGCGCCTTTCATCGGCATCGGGTGCCCGGGCAAGATCGAGTCGGATGGTTCCATCGATCGTGGCGCGCAGAACCTGCCGGGCAACTGGGAAAGTTCGCGCTTTCACCTGCCGACGGAAATTATAAGCGCCATTCCTTTGATTGGCGAGCATGAAACCGAACTGGTGATGCACAATGACGCGGTGGTGCAAGGCCTTAGCGAAGTGCCGTTCATGACCGATGTGGAGCGCTGGGGCGTGCTGACTTTGGGGACAGGACTTGGCAATGCGCGCTTCACCAATCGCAATGCCCCTAACGGCAAGGGCGACTAGCTGCAGAGCACAAAACGGAACCGCCTTTCGCATCTCGCGTTGCGAACTATGCAACAAAAGAGGTGTTGCCCATGGCGAAGACTTCTCCCAGACAGCGAAAATCGATTGGCCGCGTCATGCACGAGTACAAGCATGGCGAACTGAAGAGCGGTCGCCGCGGCCGCGGCGGCAAAGTGAAGAGCCGGCGGCAGGCGATTGCCATCGCGCTGCATGAAGGCGGCGCTTCCAAGAACGAAACCAAAAGCGAGAACAAGCGGGACTTCGCGCGGACGAAATCCAAGGAGCGGCACGGCGAAACCGCTCAGCAGGAGCGCGAAGGCAAGTCGCATGTCGGCGCGCGCGGACGGCGAGAAAGCAGCCGCGCCATGGGTGGTGAGAACGCGAAACGTACAACTGCGCGCGGGCGCAAGGCTGCGCACAGCAGGAGCCGCGGCGGACCCACGCGCGCCGAACTCTACCAACGCGCAAAGCGGAAGCACATTCGGGGTGCCTCGCGCATGACAAAGCAGCAGCTTCAGAACGCGTTGCGTTAAGCGGCTAGGGCGAGCGCTTTAGTGGTTCCTGGCCGAAGCTCATGAGCAGCTTCGTCAGCAGGTACAGCCGCGGCGTGACGGAGTTCAGGTCCAAATATTCGCGGTCGGAGTGAAATCCGCCGCCGACTGGCCCTAGTCCGTCCAGCGCCGTCACGCCTGCTTCGGCGGCCAGGGCCGATTCCGATGCACCGCCGTTTCCGCCGGTGTCGAGTTTCCTTCCAACCGATGCGTAAATCGCCTGTGCACGGGTGGCGAGCGCCGCGGTACCCGGATTGACCGGCAACGGTGGAAAAGCCGGCTCGCGTGTGACCGTGACAGTTGTGCCGGAGACAGTGACCTGCCGCGCGTTCCGTTCCAGTATTCCCTGAACCCGGTCGAAATCAGAAACCTTGCGCACGCGCACATTTACCTGCGCGGACGCGGCATCCGGAATGATATTGGCGCGCTCGCCCGCACGGATCACCGTCGTGTTGACCGTAACGCCGGGACCGGAATGCGGCAGCGTCTCCAATTTCAGCAGCTGATGAATCAGCTCGACGGCGGCGTTGCGTCCGTCCTGCGGATTGACGCCGGCATGCGCAGCCTTGCCCTTCACATCTATATGGAAGGTGGCAGAGCCCTTGCGCCAGACGGTAATCACGTCGGGCGGATCACCTGGCTCGAGATTGAGCTCGACATCGCTGTCCGCCAGCAGCTTGCGGATCAGGTTCCGGGTTCCCGGTGAGCCGCGCTCCTCACTCGTTTCGATCAGAAAGGTAATGTGGGCGAAATTGTTGAAGCCGAGATCGTGCAGCAGCTTCAGCGCATACAGGGCTTCCACCACACCCCCCTTTTCGTCTGCTACGCCGGGTCCACGTGCGTGATCACCCTCAACGGAGTACGGCCGCGCCGCTGCCGTACCGGGCCCGAACACGGTGTCCATATGGCCGATCATCAGAATGCGCGCAGAGCCTGAGCCGGTCACAGTGGCCACGACATTCTCCGGAAGGTTCGGGGCTTCGGCCGGCACTGTTTCCACGTTCGCGCCCAGCGCCTTCAGCTGGGGAATCAGAAGCGCCGCGATTTTACGGCCGCCTTCCACGTCGCCAGTGCCCGAATCGATGTTCACCAAGGTGTGGAGCAAGTCGAGCTGCTGAGGCCGGACGGCTTGCGCCGCGGCCCACACGGGATCGTTCGCCGTGCGTTCAGCGGCCGCAGCGGTTACCGCGACCACACCTGCGAGCGAGGCGAGGATTAAGAGGCCGCGATAGCGCATGTCGATCACCGTTGGTGAGATTCGGTTGTGCTGCTAATAGCAGGTCCTGGCCGTCTTTTCAGGCCGGACGCATTTCCGGTGGTCTTGCAATGCCTGAACCTGTTCGTCCGATCACGCTCGCCGAAATCCACGAGGCGCGCGAGCGCATCGCCGAAACAGTTGTGCGCACGCCGCTGGTTCGGCTGGAGTTGGACAACAGCTACCCCGACATTCGGCTCAAATTGGAAAACTTACAGCCGATCAACGCCTATAAGCTCCGCGGCGCTGCCAATGCGGTGGCCATGCTGTCAGACGCCGAGCGCCGCCGCGGCGTGTGGACCATCAGCGCCGGCAATGCCGGGCAGGGCGTCGCCTACGCGGCGCGGAAAGGCGGGATTCCATGCTCCGTGGTGGTGATCGACAAAGCCGCCGCACCGAAAAAGCAGCGCATGGAAGCGCTCGGGGCCAAGCTGATTGTGGTTCCCTTCGATGTGGCGTGGCAGGCAATGGAGGAGCGCGCCTATCCGGGGCTGGACGGCACTTTCATCCATCCCTTCGATGATCACAATTTCATCGCAGGCAACGCGACCTTGGGGGTTGAGATCATGGAGGACGCGCCGGATGCCGCCGCGGTGATTGGCGGGGTGGGCGGCGGCGGTCTGGTCACGGGGCTTGGCAGTGCCATCAAGGCGCTCGCGCCTCGGGTGAAAGTTTACGGTGTGGAACCAGAGACCGCGGCGCCGGCAGCGTTGTCCTTCGAGAAAGGATCGCCACAGGTGTTTGCAAGATGGACGCAGTCGTTCGTCGATGGCGCGGGCGGAAAGAGCGTCTTTCCGCGCATGTGGGAACGCATGAAGCCGGTGGTGGACGGCTCGTTTGTCGTGTCGCTCGAACAGGTCAAGCAGGCCATGCGGCTGATGGCCGATAAGGCCCGGATTATTTCGGAAGGAGCAGGTGCGTTGCCATTAGCCGCCGCGCTGACGGGAAAAGCGGGGCAGGGGCCGATTGTCTGCGTGGTGTCGGGGGGCAATATCGACCTGAAGACGTTCTCCGAGTTGATCAGCGAAGACTGAGCGACTTGCCCTCTCTCATACTCTCTTCATAATCGCTTCGAAGCGGGACGGGCACTATCTATGGGCAAGCGGAAACAACGCGATCTGGGGATGAATCGCGCCATTGATCGGCGCGATTTCCTGAATGGCGTGGCGGTTGGTGCGGCGGCATTATCTTCAGGTCTCGCGCACGCCACGCCCGTGCCGGCGACTGCGGCACAGAATCAGCCGGGATACTATCCGCCGCTGCTGCACGGGTTACGCGGCAGCCACCCCGGTTCGTTCGAAACCGCCCATTCATTGCGCGACGGAACCTTCTGGGATCACGCAGAGAAGCCGGAAGACGATTCCACGGTCTATGATCTCGTTATCGTCGGCGGAGGCATCAGTGGGCTGTCCGCAGCGCATTTCTTCCGTGCAGCTAAGCCGAATGCACGCATTCTCATTCTCGAGAACCATGATGATTTTGGCGGTCACGCCAAGCGCAACGAATATCGTCTGAACGGTCGCCTTGAACTGATGAATGGCGGCACAATGCTGATCGATAGCCCGCATCCATACAGCAAGGTAGCGCAGGGACTAATCGCAAAGCTCGGCATCGATCCTGTGGCGCTGGCGAAGAAGTGCGATCGGCCGGAAATCTACAAGGGGCTCGCGCCGGCAACCTTTTTCGACAAGGAGACGTTCGGCAGCGACCGTCTCGTGGTCGGCTGCGAACGCAGCGAGGAAGAAGGGACGATCCCATGGAAGAATTTTCTCGCCAAGGCTCCGCTCGATGCCAGAACGAGCGCCGATATCTTGCGCGTGCAGGAAGGCACCAGCGACCCGATGCGGGGCCTGGCCTCCACGCAGAAGAAGGACAAGCTCTCGCGCATGTCCTATCTGATTTACCTGCGCGATTACATGAAATGCGGACCCAGGGCGCTTGCCTTCTATCAGACGATCACACACGACGAGTGGGGATCGGGTATCGACGCCGAACCCGCGCTCGATTGCTGGGGCTTCGGTCTGCCCGGCTTCAAAGGACTGAAGCTGGAGAAAGGCTCGATCGCGCGAATGGGTTATACCGCCGCGGGATATGAAGATGAAGGCTCGCCGACGTTTCACTTTCCGGATGGCAACGCCACCATTGCGCGGCTGTTGGTGCGCGATTTGATTCCGGAGGTCATTCCCGGGCGCTCGGCAGAAGATATCATCACCGCACGCGCGGACTATTCGAAGCTGGACCGCGCCGGAGCGCCCATTCGCATTCGTCTCAGCAGCACAGTGGTTGGTGCGCGCAACGTCGGCAACGTCAACGCATCGAAGGGTGTGGAAGTCGCCTATGCGCGCGGCGGACGCGTGTATCGTGTTCATGCTGCGAGTTGCATCCTCGCCTGCTGGAACATGATGATCCCGTATCTCTGTCCGGAACTGCCGGAGGCGCAGAAAAGCGCGCTACACCAATTGGTGAAGGTACCGCTGGTCTATACCGGCGTGGCGATCCGCAACTGGCGCGCGTTCCACAAATTGGGCGTGGCCGGAATTTCGGCGCCCGGCTGTTACTGGAGCGGTACGCGACTGAACTGGCCGGTAGATGTTGGCGCATACAAGAGCGCGCGCTCGCCCGCTGACCCGATTCTCCTGTTCATGGTGCATGTGCCGGTTTCGCCGGGACTGCCGGAGCGCGATCAGCATCGCATGGGGCGCATGGAGTTGCTCAACACGCCGTTCGCGACTTACGAGGCGAAAATTCGGGACCAACTCAGTCGTATGCTCGCTGGCGGGGGCTTCGATTCGGCGCGCGATATTCTGGCGATTACCGTCAACCGGTGGCCGCATGGCTATGCCTACGAATTCAACCCGCTGTTCGACGATTTCTCCATCCCGCCGGAGAAGCGCGCCAATGTGGTTGGACGGCAACGGTTCGGCCGAATCGCCATCGCCAATTCCGATTCGGGAGCTGCCGCGTATACGGACTCGGCCATTGATCAGGCCTATCGCGCTGTGAACGAATTGCTGGCCGCCTGAGCCCGACGGCTCATTCTTGACGCTTCTGTCACAACTGCCCAACATGGGTGCTCTAGGGGGCGAACATGGGCAAGAATCACGTTGCGTTTGCGCTGTTGGCGGGGGCCGGCGCGGTGATATCCCTTAATCCTGCACCGGCGATTGCGCAGTCGGCGGCGCCGGCCGCTGGCATTGAGGAAGTGGTGGTGACGGCGCAGCGCCGCGAGGAAGTGTTGAGCAAGGTGCCGATGAGCGTCACCGCCTTCACGGCCGAGAGAATCGACCAGCTCAACGCGAAGAATTTCGGCGATCTCGTCGCTTATACGCCAGGCGTGAATTTCGACGCCGACACGAACAGCATCTCGATCCGCGGCGTAAATTCCGCGGCGGGCGATGCCACAACCGGCATCTACATCGACGATACCCCGATCCAGCTTCGCACCCTGGGTTTCGGCTCCGACAATGCGTTGCCGGACGTGTTCGATCTTGAGCGGGTGGAAGTTTTGCGCGGACCACAGGGAACACTGTTCGGCGCAGGAAGCGAAGGCGGTACGGTGCGCTTTATTACGCCCAAGCCCAGCCTCACCGATTTGCAAATCTATGGCAAAACGGAATTGTCGTTCACGCAGGGCGGCGCACCTTCGTATGAAGGCGGAGTCGCGGTCGGCGCTCCTATCGTCGATGACAAACTGGGTTTTCGCGTCTCAGGCTGGTGGCGTCATGACGGTGGCTGGATCGATCATGTCGATCCGTATAGTGGGAATATGATCGAGGAGAATGCCAACCACACGAACACTCTGGTGCTGCACGGCGCGCTGTTGTGGCAGGCTACCAACGACCTTTCCATCACTCCGAGCGTGTTCTACCAGGACCGCAACGTGCACAACGACGACGAATATTGGGTAGCGCTGTCCAGTCCCGGCGACGGCCGCTACATCAATGAGACGCCGGAGTTGATGGGCAACAAGGACCATTTCACGCTGCCGGCGCTGAAGCTGGATTGGAATGCTGGCGGCGCGGAGCTGATCTCCAACACCTCGTATTTCGACCGCAAGCAGATTGTGCAGGATTACAGTGCCACACTGTACGACCTGTCCTATTTCCAGCAGAGCGTGGACTACGGCGTGCTGCCGATTGACTACGAAACGCCGTGCACAGCCGGTATCTGTGGCATCTACGCCGAGAAAATCGCGAAAGACAAGCACTTCGTTGGCGACCCCTTGCTGGGACCGGGCAGCATCAATCTGCCCGGCTTCGGTCCTTATAAGGCGACCAACATCATCACCAATACGCAGCAGAACTTCACCCAGGAAGTGCGCCTGCAATCGACGGATTCGGATGCCCCCCTCGTTTGGGTATTGGGTGCCTTCTACACACAACAGAGCCAGCTGAGCGTGGAGGAAATCAACGATCCGCAGCTTGGCGCGCTCACAAATTATCTCTGGGGCGATCCCAGCGCGGGCGGGTGCTACGGGGATCCGACCGGCGATCCGCTGCTCGACGTGTGGTGCGAAGATCTGCTGCCGAACGGCGACGACTACATCAATCATACTGTCGGACATGAACGCCAGGAGGCGCTATTCGGCAATGCCACTATCGCGATCATCCCGCAGCTTAAGCTGCAGGTCGGCGCGCGCGTCGCCAAGACGCATTTCGACTACAACAATTTCGCCGACGGCCCGCAGGATTTCGGCCCGAACACACCAAACACCGGCAAGCAGGATGAAACACCGTTCACGCCGATGGCCAATATCACCTGGCAGGTCACCGACACCGACATGCTCTATGCAACCGTCTCAAAAGGCTATCGCATCGGCGGCGCCAACGCTCAGTTTCCCCTCGGCGCCTGCACGGAATTGTCCCAGGCGCCTGGATCGTACAACTCCGATACGGTCGTGAATTATGAAGCAGGAACGAAGGACAGGTTCTTCGATAACAGATTGCAGATGTCAGGAAGTGTGTTCTACCTGGAATGGAACAACATCCAGCAGCTGAATTACCTTCCCTCCTGCGGCTTTCAGTATACGGCCAATGTAGGCAGTGCGCGAAGCACGGGTTTCGATCTGGAAGGCGAATGGCTGCCGATCGATGCTTTGGATATCGATTTCAGCCTCGGCTACACGGACGCGCAGTTCACCTCCACGAGCATTACCGGCGGCCAACTTCTGGCGACCAAAGGCGACAAGCTGCCGGGCTCTCCCTGGACCTTTTCGTTGGGCGCGCAATACAACACGCCGGTCTTCGGCCGGGATGCCTTCATCCGGATGGATTATCAATATCAGAGCAAGACCCCCAGCAATGTTGTGACGAACGATCCGCTTGCATCCTCCTATGACCCTGCACTGATTCCGAATCCGGCGACGAACATCGTCAGGCTGCGCGCAGGCGCAACCTTTGGAGACGTGAGCCTCGCCCTGTTTGCCGATAATCTCTTCAACAGCCATCCCCAGCTCAATCTGACACATCAGGACAGCAGCACGCTTCTCTTCGAAGCCACGGCGCTTCGTCCGCGAACGATCGGCATCACGGCCACATATCGCCAGTAAGCGCATGAAAACGGAGCTCAGGGCCGGCGCGCTCACCTTGTTCGAGTCGGTGGTGATGGGCATTGCCGGCAGCGCGCCCGGGTACACTATCGCCGTCACCACGGCCGTACTGCTCGGTGTGGCGAGAGGTTTGTCAGCCGGGGCGCTGTTGATTTTCGCCGTGCCGATGCTGGGCATCGCGGTCGCCTACAAAGCGCTCAACCGCCAACACGTGAATGCCGGCGCTGCCTACCAGTGGACCAGCATCTATTTTGGCCGCTTCTGGGGCTTCTTCTCCGGCTGGGCCCTGCTGTTGGCCTCTATGATATTCATGGTGACGGGCAGCCTGCCTCTTGCTACCGCCACGCTCGACTTCATCGACCCTGCACTTGCCAACCAGGTGGTGTTGAGCGCGGCGGTAGCAAGTGTGTGGTTTCTCGCCGTTGCCGTGGTGCTGATTGTCGGCATTAAAGTGACGAGCAGCGTCCAGGTGGTGATGACCTCGATTGAACTCATCATCCTCAGCGTTGTGCTCATTCTCGCATTTGTGCACGTGGCACATACCGGCGCGGTCAATCCCTTCAGTTGGTCGTGGTTCAGCCTTGGATATTCGCCGGGGAGCTTTGCCGCGAGCGCGCTTGTCGTCGTGTTTTTCTACTGGGGTTGGGACGTGACCGCCAATCTCGGCGAAGAAACGACCAACGGAAGCGAGAACGCTGGCAATGGGGGCTTCGTCAGCGTGTTCATTACCATTGCCTATTATATGGCGTTCGTGTTCGCGGCGCTGTTTCTGTTCAGCCTGAACGACGCGCAAGGGTTCAACGCCAACATCATCTACAATATCGCCGTCGCTTCCGGGCTCGGACGCACGGGCGGGCTGTTCGCGTCCGCGGCCGTGATCCTCTCCAGCATCGCCACGCTCGAGACCACGATGCTGCAGTTTTCGCGCACGCTGTTCGCGATGGGGCGCGACGGTGCCATGCCGACCGCGTTCGGGTTCGTTGATGCGCGAACACACACACCTGTGCGCGCCATGTTGGTGCTGATTGGGGTGGGATTGCTCCTCGTCTGGGGCTCGAGCCTGATGCCGACGGTGCACCAGATCATTCTGGATTCTGTCAACGCGGTGGGCGTACTGGTTGCCTACTATTATGGACTCGCCGGCCTTGCGGCGGGATGGGCGTTTCGCGGCGTATGGCGGGAATCGCTTCTGGAATGGCTCGGGCTTGCCGTCTTTCCCGCCCTCAGCGGCATCATGCTGCTCGCTCTCGGCGCCTACGCCATTTCTACCTTCGACCTCATCACCAACGCAGTGGGAATCGGTGGACTCATCGCGGGTATCGTCTTTTTTCGGCCACAAGGGCGTGCGACGGCCGCTGCGCTCGCACATTAATCCGGCCAAGTCTTGCTTCCGAAGCGCGTGTGCCTATGTCGGGTGGGCTCCTGCAATCCGCGCGCGACCGAGATAACATGAACGCCAATGCAATCTTTTCCCGACCAGACCGCCGCGCGTTTCTGCGCCTTGGCGCCGGTTTATTGGGCGCGTCCGCTGTCTCGACTGTGCCGGCGCTCGCATTGGCAGCAGGTTCCGAGGCTTGGGTGACTATCGAGAATTTCTCGCCGGACGGAAAAAGCCTCGGGCTTACGCGCGTACACAAGGTTGTGAAGAGCGAGACCGAGTGGAAGCATCAGCTCTCGGCGAATTCATTCGAGATTACCCGGCACGAAGGCACGGAAC
>DATAVW010000050.1:0-8537 GCA_036267515.1 Rhizomicrobium sp. | reverse complement strand
GAGGTTTTCACGATTTTAGCTTACCGGCTTCGCCAAGGCAAGGCAGTGTTACGAACATTGTCGTAAGCAGACGAGTTGTCCGGGTTAAGTAGCACACAAGTGGTTCGGTTTTTCTGTCCCTGAATGAAGAGCAAATAAGCCGGGCGGGGCCGCGTGCTAGAGGACCGCAGGACGCAGAAGTTCGCGATGTATTGAGCCGCTGGGGAGCCGGCGCGCTATCGACGATGGAGGCGGCCGAGGGTGTTAGGAGTGTCGGACCGGCAGTTCCAACGCTACCAGGATCGCTTTGAGGAGGACGGGAGAGCAGAGGGATTGCGCGATCGTTACCTTGGCAAGCCGTCGCCAAAGCAGGTGCTGGCGGCGGAGCGGAGCCGGCGCCAGACTTTATCGCGATCTCTCTCAGAGTTGGAACGGGAAGCACTTCCATGAGCATCTGCGTCGAGGAGGAAGGCACGGTTGTTAATCGGCGTGCAATATTGCCCCCCTGAGGTCTGGCCGTAGCGGGCTTTCCGCTTTGATTCGCAGCGGGTGGTTGGCCTAATCTCGACTGGACTGAATGCCGCATCCTGGGCATTATCGGCGAGTACGTTGGCCGCATCGACAACAATAGCCGCTGCGAGGCCCTTGTGATTTTCGAACACCGCATCCAGCCTTTCGCTCCAGCAACGCGAGATGCAGCGGCGCCGATAATGAAAAGAATAAGTCATGAAGGTCGTCATACTAGCTGGTGGGTACGGCACACGCCTGTCTGAAGAGACTGATTCCATACCGAAGCCTCTCGTTGAGATCGGCGGACGACCGATTCTGTGGCATATCATGAAGCTCTATTCTCATTTCGGGCTGAATGATTTTGTGATTTGCGCCGGCTACAAGAGCCACCTGATCAAGCGCTATTTTGCAAACTACGCGCGAGAGAATTCAGATCTGTTGGTAGATCTTGGCCGAGGGACGGTGGAGCACCTCAATGCCCACGTCGAAGATTGGCGCGTGACAATTGTGGACACCGGACTTGACACGATGACCGGCGGCCGCATTCGCCGGGTACGAAGTTATCTCGGCAATGATGCGTTCTGTCTGACTTATGGTGATGGTCTGGCAGCTATCGATATCAAGGCGCTGTTGGACTTTCATGCGCGCGAGGGCCGGTTGGCCACCATTACCGCGGTGCCGTCGCCGGGGCGTTTTGGAATTCTATCGATCGATGAGCAAAACTGCGTCACCTCGGTGCAGGAAAAGCCGCCGAACGAAATGGGATACATCAACGGCGGATTCTTCGTCGTGGAACCGAAGGCAATTGACGTAATCGACGGAGACACTACCTCTTGGGAACGTGAACCCTTGCAACGGCTGGCAGCGGCCGGCCAGCTTTCCGCTTACCATCATGTCGGTTTCTGGAAGCCGATGGACACGCTGCGTGACAAGCGCGAACTTGATGCCCTATGGGCGTCGCGATCCCCGCCGTGGACGTTTTAACGACGTTAGGAGATGTTGCGTATGTCGAAGAATCAGCCAGCTGAGTTCGACGCTTACGACGAGAACTATAGCGCGACGGTCAATCGTGCGCTCGCGTTCTCCCGTTTGAAGGTCGATTTCTTCACCCACTCAAGGTCGATCATTTCATCAATTTACTGGAGACGAACCGACCTCCCGCGGCCCAAGCGGAGGTCATTGATATCGGTTGTGGCGCAGCCAATTCACATTCGCTGTTTGCCGGGCGCATAGGTCGGCTCGTTGGTGTTGATGTTCACAAGGCGTGCATCGCAACCGCTTCTGCGCGACACCTGCAAAATGAGTACCAATCCTACGACGGACTGCACGTACCCCATGCAAACCGCAGGTTCGATGCTGCCTCGGCAGCATGCGTGTCTCACCGCGTCCCACTGCACCGCTGGTCGCCGAGATCAGGCACGTACTGCGTCCCGCCGGATTGTTTGCTATTTTCAAGCATGTTCCGTTTAATCCTGTCCCATGATACGTAGTAAGCAACTGCGAGTTTGACAAAGACGCCACCTGTCTCCGCCGACAACAAACAGAGAGCCTATTTGTCGAAGCAGGCTTTCACCACGTCGAAAGCAGCTTCATCCTCGCCGTGCCTGGCAAAGGCGCAATCCTGCGTGCCGTCGATCGGCTGTTCGCTCGCATCTCTCTTGGGGCTCAGTATCTCTCGTTCGGCTTAGCGTAGGGCAACCGCACGCCACAATCCAATTTCCGAATCCTTGTTCAAGCGCATCAGTCGCAGGCACACGGGCAAGTCAATCAGTGAATCGCTAAAGCGCACTATGCTGGCGGGTTGCAGCCGTGGGGCGGTCCCATAAAAAATCGCCTGCAGCCGCGGGACTCCAGCGAGCGGTAGTTGGAATCAAGGGCATGACAACTGAACAGCGGTTCCGTTTGCTTCACCCGGGAGATTGGCGGTCTTGGCGGCGGAGCCACCGCCGCACGAATATTCAACCGAGAAACTCTTGCCGCAGCCAGGAGCGGGATCGCCGCCGATCTTGGTGAGATCGACGGTGTAACTGCAACTCGCCTTTCCTCCACAAGACTTTTGGACGTCTGCGGTCGCATTGCCGGGTTTTACATTGCAACTGCCGCCATAGGTGGCGGTTTGAACGGTAATGCCTGATGCACTCTGGTCATTCGAAGGTGAGGACCAGTTAAGTACGTAGGTCGTGACAACAAACGCTACGATCACGATAACAATGCCGCCAACGATCATCAGTAAAGTCCGATTGCCAGACATTACCGCCCTCCTCTTTCGCTCGAATGCGTTCACTCAGTCATTTCGAAACGAACGTACCCTGGGTTCTACTCAATTGCTCATGAAATTCAACTGAGCCGCAGGTCATTCCACACACGCCCCTTGGAAAACTCCGCGATATGTTTGATCCGCACTGGCCGGGGTTGCAGCGTCAGCCGCACCATTGCGGCTTTACGCTGGCGAAATATGGCTATTGTGAGACATCAACCGCGCCAAAGCCTGGCTTGCTCAAATATGAGAAACCTTACCGAACCGAGGCCGTGCTCGTAACCGCGCAGGGCATGGAACACTTGGAATTCCGACAAATGCCAGCGCAAGCCACACACTTGGCAATGTGAGCGGCTAAGACTCTCTCTCGCCCTTGTCGGTGCGCGATCCAGGCTTTATCGTCGCATACTGCGTGCATGTGGGGCGACGTTAGATGCCAGTTTTGTCCCGAGAGTTCCTCTTGGCTGCGGCCTGCTGCCGCTGGCCGCCCTCGGATCGACGCGATGAGGCTGTCAGGAAGGCCGCTGCCGGCCCGTTGGACTGGCCAGGCTTTCTGCGACTCGGGCGTCGCCACGGCATCCTCGGCTTGGTGCATGATAGCCTTAAACGCGCCGCCGTCGCCCCACCTGCAAGTATCGCCGATGATATTGCGGCTGCCGCCAAACGGATTGCCCGGAGTAACCTGATCGCGGTGCACGAGATCGTGCGAATTCAGCGCCTGTTCGGCGAGGCGGGAGCCACCATTCTTTTCGTCAAGGGCGTGACGACGGGCCGGCTTGCCTACGACAATATCGCGTTGAAGCAGAGCTGGGACATTGATGCCCTGGTCGGAGAGGATGACGTCGCGGCGGCCCTGACGTTGCTTGAGCGCGCAGGGTACAAAATGGTGACCCCGCTGCCGGCGCTCACCCATCGGCACTACGCGACGTGGATCAAATTCGCCCGCGAATGCGAACTGCGCCATGACAACAACCGGCTTGTCGTGGAACTCCACTGGCGGCTCGCCAGCAATCCCAAACTGCTTCGGGGTGTAACCGCGGCCTCACCATCGCGCGTGGTCCCGTTGTGTGATCGCAGTGGCGCCCGAACGCTGCACGACGACGATCTTTTTGCGTATTTGTGCGTGCATGGCGCCGAGCATGGCTGGTTTTCGCTGCGATGGCTGACAGACGTCGCGGCCCTGCTGGCTGCTAGCGACGAAGCCACAATCAAACGTCGTCTCGCACATGCCCGATCGCTCGGCGCGCAACATTGCGTAGCGCAGGCTTTGCTGCTCTGTCACACGCTGTTCGAGATTCCCAGCATCGCCGCGCTGGCGGCGGATCTGCGGCGAAGCATGCGCTACCGCTGGTTGGAAAAGGTCGCGTTGACGGCATTGTCATCGGAATCTGCAGGCAACAACAAGTCCTTGTGGGACCCGATTCGAGTCTCGCATTTCTTCTTGGGACGCGGCTGGTCGCACTTACTTTGGGAAATCCGGCTCAAGATGACGAGCCTGCACGACCGCAGCACCCTGGAACTGCCAAGCGGGCTCGCGTTCCTCTACCCGCTGCTACGCTTGCCGCTGTGGTTTGCGCGCATAGCGCGCCGCAGGCATGCCCAGGTCCGGCCCCTTCCTTGATTTGGTTCACCCGTGGGATCGATATTTTTTTGTGAGCCTCTCGACGTGAGCTTTCATGCACTCGCCATTGCGGACAGGCGCTTCTAGCGTGCGGCATTATTTGATTTCAGGCCTTAGGGTCTGTTCCGAGATCGTATTGCCGGGAGCTATTCCACAAAACGCGGAGAGTGAATGCGACGTCGTGGTTAGGCGCGGCTTCATCGCGCCTGAGATCCTTGGAACGAACTCCTCCCGCACTTACCATGTCGCGGAGTCGGTTTTCTTTTACGAAGTTCCGGATTTGGCGCGTTTCCGCGTCAGCCACGGCCGTGAAATCTTGGTCGACGTTGTCGATGAACCAAAAGAATCGGAAGCCGCTTTATTCGTGCTTACGGTCTTCGGCGCCCTGCTCTACCAGCGAAACTATCTGGCCCTGCATGGCAGCGCGGTCGCTATCAACGGGAACGCGGTGATCTTTTGTGGTCCGTCCGGGGCTGGAAAATCCACATTGGCCGCGTCGCTGGTGAACGAAGGATACGAATTTCTGAGCGACGATCTCTGTCGTGTCGATTTCGACAGCGGCGGAAGGCCTGTGCTATTCCCGGATGGGCGCACGCTGAAACTCTGGGAAGATTCGTTAGACCACCTGCAACTCGCTCACAGCAAGGGAGCCGCTCTCCGAAGCAATCTGGCGAAGTTTTTTGTTTCCCCTGGCAGATTGAACGCGATGGTCACGCTGCCACTCGGGGCAGTTTACATTTTGGGTGATTCAACGAGCGCAATTGGAATGAACATTACCGATGCCGATTCGATCCGCTCACTGGCGCTGTTGCGACAAAATGCTTATCACCCTGAGCTGCTGGCTCAAATGGGGCTGGAAGCGAACTTTTTTCAGAACGCTTTGCGGATGCTGAGATACCTCAAGGTATTTTCAATAGACCGGCCTCGCGCATTTTCCGAGATCCGGCAAGACGTCGGAATCCTCGAGGCCCATTGGGTGGAGATCGGGCTGACGTGACAGCAGCCTGTTCTACATTGAGAATTCAGAACTTCTCGGATGGCCTGCCAGCCTCGGCGTGGTCGAGCCGACAACCGCATGGACGCTTGCGGCGGCCAGCATTGCCCGTCAGCGCCATTCATGGGATAGGTCGCCGCGGTAGGCCCCCAGCATCGGATTGAACAAATGAGCGCCATCGCGGCCATTTGGCGTTTTGACGGCGGTCCCGATGTATCGCGTGACTGCGGGCGAATGCTCGACGCGCAATCAATTTATGGCGCCTACAAGGTCGATGCGTGGTCCGGTGGTTCCGTCGCAGTCGGCCGTCGTCTGGCGAAGTTGCTGCCCGAAGACGTTTACGACCAGCAACCATTGATCGGCGCCGGCGGTCGTTATGTACTCGTTGCAGATTTGCGTCTCGACAATCGGGAAGAACTCATCGGCGCGCTCGATATTGCCGTTCCAGATGCCAGATCGATGTGCGACGCGGACATTTTGCTGGCCGCGTTTGAGCGATGGGGCGAGGCGTGCTGCGAACGGTTGGTCGGCGATTATGCCTTCGTTCTGTGGGACGCGGCGGACCGCCGGCTCGTGCTTGCGCGAGATTTCCTCGGGTCGCGGCCTTTGCACTACCACCGCGGCAACGATTTTGTTGCGGTCGCCTCCATGCCCAAAGGGCTGCATGCATTGGCCGAGATTCCGCGGGCTCCCGATGAGGAGCGCGCCGCTCAGTTCCTTTTGCTGATGCCGGAATCCGGAACGCGCAGCTTTTTCAAAGGGGTCGAGCGCGTCGAGCCCGGCTCTATCGTCAGCATTACCGCGAACCGGACGCAGGTTCGTCGACACTGGGACTGGGACAGGATCAAACCCTCGCCGGCGCCAAGCGGCGACCCTACCGAAGGGCTGCGCCATCACCTCGATCAGGCGGTGCGGGTGCGGTTGCGCGGGGCCTCTGACACGGTGGCCGCACATTTAAGCGCAGGTCTGGACAGTTCCGCCGTGGCGACAACGGCGGCTCGTCTTCTTGGCCATTCAGGCGGCAAAGTAATCGCTTTTACGGCGGCACCGCGAGAGGGTTATGGTCCTTCGTCGAAAGCCGGCATCGACGACGAATCGCTGGCCTCCGCCCGCGTCGCCGCAATGTACGGCAACATGGAACATGTGGTGATCCGAACCGGTCACCTTTCTCCTCTCGACTACTTGGACCGCAACTTTTTTCTTTATGATCAGCCGGTCCTGAACATCTGCAACAATGTCTGGATCTCAGCCATCAATGACGCGGCGCGCCAGCGCAAATCGACGGTGTTGCTTACCGGCCAAGTCGGCAACGCCTCGTTGAGTTATTCGGGCAACGAGGTTTTTTCCGAATTGCTCGCGAAAATGCAATGGGGAAAATGGGCGCGGATGGTAAGGGAGGCCCGTCGTAACGGTGGATGGACGTTACGCGGCGCCGCGATTTATTCATTCGCCCCATGGATCCCGCGCAGGCTCTGGCGGTTGCTTTTGCGTGTCTCGCAGGGTCACGTCTTTAGCATCGATCAGTATTCCGCGATCAATCCGGCGCGGCTGTCGGAACTGGGTCTTCCGTCGCATGTACGCACCTATGGTTTCGATTTCGCCTTTCGGCCGTTCAAAAGCGGTCTGGCCATGCGGGCGCAAGTATTGGGTGGTATCGATCTTGGGAATTACGTCAAAGGCACGTTGGGAGGCTGGGGACTCGACATGCGCGATCCCACGGCTGATCGGCGGCTGATCGAGTTCTGTTTCTCCGTGCCAACGGAGTTTTTCTTCCGCAATGGTATTGCCAGGGGACTAGCGCGAACGGTGCTCGCCGATCGCGTGCCGGCCGAAGTCCTGGCCGACAGGCGGAGGGGACGGCAAGCCCCCGATTGGCACGATGGCGTAAGCACAGCGCTGCCGCAGCTTGAGGATGAAGTATCGCGTCTCGCACAAATCGCGCCCGCCGCCCGGGCGCTCGATACGGCGCGAATGAAGCGGCTGATCGAGAATTGGCCCGAAGCCGGCTGGAATCGGCCCGAGGTTACTGCGCCCTATCGTTTGGCCCTTTTACGCGGAATTTCCACCGGCCATTTCCTTCGTCGTGCCAGTGGAGCGAATGCGTAAGCGCCCTGTTTGCGAGTTCGCGTCATCTTGAGCAGGCGTGATTGGTTGCAGCAGTTCAAACGAACGACGAATCACACGCAGGGCGATTCGGAGCGATCAGCGCACTACCGTTATCCCTGACTTTATCCGACGAAATCCGCAAAAGCAGGATAGACTAGGCGGGACGAAACTCCCGGATCATGCTGAACAAGCCACACCTCCTCAAAGAAGCCGGCCGTCTGCTGAGACCCTTCTGGCTCATTGCGGTTTTCGCGACCGCGATGGGCTCGGTGAGCGGTTTGGCGACAGCGTGGCTGCTCGCATCGATCAATCGCGCTTTGTATGTCCAAGGCGACGTCAATGCGGCCTTGCTGTGGACCTTTGCCGGGATCGTGATCCTGACCCTGTTCGGCGAAATAACCTCCCAGTTCGGCAACAGCTGGATCGGTCAACAGGTCATCGCCTCGCTCCGCAAGGATATGGTTGCGAAGATCGTCACGGCGCCGATCGACCAGCTCGAACGTTACAAAGTGCCGAAACTGCTGGCTTCGCTCGGCCAGGATGTGGAAGTCGTCTCCTCTTTCACCCTCAATTTCTCCTCGCTTGCGATCGCATTCGCCGTGACCGGGGGCTGCATCATTTACATGGTGTTCCTTTCGCGGATGCTGTTCGCGATCGTCGCCATTGCCATCGGAATCAGCGTTGTCATCAACCGATATGCGCGCAGCAAGGGCATTGGTGGGTTTAACAAATCGCGTGCCGCTCAGGATGAATTGCAGAAGCACTATCGCGCCATCACCGAAGGCGCCAAGGAGTTGCGTCTCAACCGAGACCGGCGTCACCGTGTCCAAGCCATCCAGCTTGTCGGGGTGATCGACCGCATTCGCGACACGCGGATCCACGCGATGCGCATCTTTATGTCGGCAAGCGCGTTTCACTCCGCGCTGTTTTTCGCCGCCATCGGCATAATCGTCGGTTGGCAGGGCTGGTTTGGTATCGATCCACGCGTCACATCGGGATTTGTGCTTGTCCTACTCTATATGAAAGCACCGCTCGGGCAGGTTTTCGGGGCGTACAGCGCTTTTATCAAC
>DATAVW010000049.1:0-3248 GCA_036267515.1 Rhizomicrobium sp. | reverse complement strand
CTCGATTATGAACCCAATTCCCGCGAGTTGTCCGGCCCCTAGGAGAGTGGCGCGGGTTTCATACCAAGCATTTGAGAAGGTCACGAAGGAGCCCATGCTGGCTCCTTGGCTTTGCGAGACTTCGAAGCCCATCTGGCGAATAGCAAGCATCATGGGAACGTCGGCGAATAAGAAAATTCCAGCTACGACCCAAAACACTACTGCGACCTTATTGATCGGCTTTTTCATTGTTCCCCCTTCGGCTTTGCCATTTCGATCAGGTTCACGATATCCCTGATATCACAAAGCCGCGTCTCCAACCCCGCTGCCATAGCCGGAGACACTTTCACCGCCGAATTGATCCGTGCGAAATTGTATCGGATCGCGAGCTGCTATTTCTCGCGGCGATAGCCCAGAACCTGAAACACCAGTGTAATCACGGCGACGATGAGGCCCGCGAGCGCGATGCCCATACCGACAGAATGGCCCATTGGCGAAACTCCAGCGACCGTGAAAATCTAGCGCAGTCCTTCAAGCCGGCCTAGTGCGGCCACGCCTTCACGAAATTGGCGACGTTGATGCTGCCAAGCCCGGTGGCGAAATCCCAGCCCTTGGCGCTGACGAAGGCCGGCTTGTAGCTGCCGCCCGATTTGGACAGCACGCCATAGGTGCCGGACGGCCGGAAGCAGTTCGGGCTTCCTTTGGCGCAGGGCACGTCCTCGTCGCCCACCGTGACGTCATGGAAGACGCATGTGCTTGCGACCTTGTTGCCCAGACTGGAATTGCACTTCGCGTCGCCCGATGCGCCGAACTCGGCGCGGGCGAGTTTGTAGATCACCGGATCGGGATTGCCCTGCTTGCCGCCGCGCGCGTGATCGATCAGCGCCTGCACGCCGGCCATGACCGGCGCCGCGAAAGATGTGCCGTAGCCATACTCCCAACGGTTCGGGAAATCCGCGCAAGGCGAACCGGCGTCGTTGTTGGGATCGGACAGGCAGACGATGTAGGCGTGGCCCCAGGTGATGCCCGCCGCGAACATCGAAATGTCCGGCAGATCGCGCACGCCGTCGGATGGATTGCCGAACACTTTCTGCCAGGACGGTTTCTTGTAACCGGCGCATTTGCCGCCGCTGCCGGTCGCGCAACTGCTTGGCGCGCCACTGCCGGCCAGCGTCGTGATGAAATTGTTTTCGCCGTCCTTGCTGTTGCAGAAGCCCTTGGTGCCATAGGTCACGTTCGAGCCGGTGACGAACTTCGCGATCAGCCTGCTGGCGCAGGAATTGTTCCAGGGAATTTCCGGTATGTAGGATTTGGCCGAGCCATAAGCTTTGGTGCTGCTGCTGTTCCAGTAGGTTTTGTTGGTGCCATTATAGGTATCGCCGAAATCGGTTCCACCCACGGCGACGTCATAGGCTGTCGATGCCAGCGCATTGGCGGCGATGCCGTGACTGGCTTTGGCTTTCCCGTAATCGCAGACGGCCGCGCCTTCGTCGCCCGCCGAAACGAAAATCGAAACGCCTTCGCCGGCGGCCTGCTGGTAGGCATTCTTGTAAAGCGCGTTGTTCGCGGAGCCTGCTTCGGATTCGCACCAGATGTAGCTGACATTCAGGATGTGCGGCGGCTTGCTTCTGTTCAACAGGTTTTCGATCGCGATGGTAACGCCCCACGTCGCGTTGCTCTTGCAGCTTGCGACTTCGATATCCGCGCCGGGTGCTGCGGCGCTGGCATATTCGGTGTCGAGCGTGGCTTCGAAATCGTCGACGTTCGTGCCGGGGTCGTCGCACGCCTTCGCGCCGCCCGGATGGGTTTGCGCGATCGAAGGCGTTCCGAACTGCGAGAGGCCGAACATCGCGCGGAACTTCTTCCAGTCGGACGTGGCGTAAAGGTCGGAGTCTTCGACCATCGTGACGGTCTCGCCCTGGCCGGTGTTCTTGCCCGAGAACACGGGATTGAAATTGTAGATGGTCGCCAGATCCGGCGGCGTCACGAAATAGCAGTTCGCGATCAGGCTCTGTTTGCCCAATCCGCAATTCGCGTCGGTCCATGCGGGCCCGCGGTGTGAGGCAGGTTGCCCGTGGAAATCATGCAGCGACGCGATGCCCACGATGGCCGGCGCGAGCGCGCGCGGTATTTGCGGGTCGCGCATATTTGCGAAATGCGATTGCCCGTTGACGTTGAGCTTATGGATTTCGGTGTGAAACGCCGTTCGGATATCGCCCGCGCTGCCGGAGAAATCGATCGCCATGCGCGACGGGTAAACCGCATTGACGGTGAAGCCGTGCGCGGTGAGCCACTTCGTGACGGCGGCGACATCGCTTTGCGCCGGGCCGTATTGCGTTCCGATCTGCGCGGCCGTGAGCCAGCGATGATAGTTAGGCGAGCCGGGTTCGGTGAGGCTCTCGACATAACTTTCGAGCGCGGCTTCGCGTTCCGCCGGACGCTTCAGCACGAGAAGCATGTCCTGCATCGGCAACGTGTCGGCGACCGCGCCGCGATCGTTCGCGGGATCGGCCGCGGCGGGATGCGTGTTGCCCTCAAGGGTCACGAGCTGATGCTCGTCAACCGGCGACGTGATCATCGCGCGCGCCGTCTGCGCGTCTGCCTGCATGACAGGGAGCCCGGCGAATACGGCAAACGCCGCCGCCAGACAAAAAAAGCTTCGGACCATCGTGCTGCTCCCAAATCGGCCAAGCGTTGCTGAATCTAGCGCTTGCGTGCGCGGGCGTCGAACGGCCAACCTGATCACTGATAATGGCTTTTGAAGAAAGCCGAGCGAATTGCCGGTTTGGCCCTTTCCCGGGCGATGCACCGGCCGCCTGGCGCGCGTTGCGGAAGGGCTCCGTCCTCAGTATCTGAGTATCCCAATGGCCCCGTGGCGGAACTGGTAGACGCACCGGACTTAAAATCCGTAGCTGCGAAAGCGGCGTGACCGTTCGAGTCGGTCCGGGGCCACCAGCCTTCGCTCGCGAAGCGCAGCGAAGGCTGCCGCGCCGAAGCCCAAAAGGCGAAGGCGGGCTGGTCGCCACGCGCTACGGCTCGGCAAGCCGGCCTCAATTTTTAAAAAAGCGAACGCGGCCGCGCGGGAGAGGCGCGACCGCGCTCGCTGCCGGTATCAGTGGCCGGAGTTCGGCGTCGACATGCTGTTCGACGAGCCGGTCATGGAAGACGAGCCGCTCATCGAGTTCGACGACGAGCCGGCGGGGCTCATGGCGCCGGTGTGATGGGTGTGCTTCTTTGGCGGCGTGGTCTTGGTGCTCATCTGGTTGCCG
>DATAVW010000048.1:0-47822 GCA_036267515.1 Rhizomicrobium sp. | reverse complement strand
GTGCTCGGCGATCAGCGCCGCCTGCTTTGCCTGATATTCCGCGGACATCGGTTTGGCATATCCTGCCGCCGTTTCCGCCTGTTTGAATTCGTCATCGATCACCGCCACGAACGTGGCGCCGAGCGACTCCACCTGTTCTTTCGTGGCCGGCCGCACGTCGGTGGCGGAGACAATGGCGCCGAGCCGCCGCGCGGTGGCAATCGCCTGCAATCCGGCGACGCCCACACCCATGATGAAAGCGCGTGCCGGCGCGATGGTGCCGGCTGCCGTCATCATCATCGGAAAGGCGCGGCCGAAGGTGGCTGCGGCGTCGATCACCGCCTTGTAGCCAGCAAGGTTCGCTTGCGAAGACAGCACATCCATGGATTGCGCGCGGGAGATGCGAGGGATGAATTCCATGGCGAAGGCCACAGCGCCGTGGCCCGCGAGTTGCTCGATCGTTTGCCGTTCCGAATGGGGCGCGAGCAGCGAGACAAACACCGCGCCCGGTTTCAGCGCGGCGATTTCATTCGGCTCCGGTCCGCGAACCTTCAAGACGACATCGGCATCGCGCAGCGCCGATGCCGCATCCGGTGCGATCGAGGCGCCGGCCGTCTCGTATTCGGAATCAGAGAACCGCGCGCCCGCCCCCGCACCGGTTTCCAACGCCACGTCGAGCCCGAGCCCCTTGAGCTTCTTTACGGTCTCCGGCGTGGCCGCGACTCGCGCCTCGCCTTGACGGCGCTCTTTGAGGACAGCGAGTTTCATCGAAGGTGTCGGCTAGCCGTTGTGTGTGCGCCAGATAAGAAGGATGGCGAGCAGGATGATTGAGCCGATGACCAGCCATTTGGCGAACTTGAGAAACCCGTGCCAGGTTCTCAAATGCTCTTTCATGAACTCCGAGCTTTCGTTCTGCCCGGTATAATCCGCCATCTTTATCCCCAAGCTGTGCGAAACGGCGGGGACTATAGCAAAGGGGAACCGTGGGGCAACGGCGGATTCAGTCGCGCCACTCCAGCCAGGAACCGTGGGACTGGTAGGCCGCCAGCATCCGGCTTTCCTTCTGCCCGTCCACGTAGCACCGCAGGCGCATCGGCGCTTCGCCGACCGAAGTCAGGCTGCCTTCGCAACTCAACCGCCAGACCGGGCGTCGCAGGCTCGCCATGATGAGGATGTTATCCAGCGCCTCGCGCATTTCTTCGCTGAACTGGTAGACGACATAGGTGTGGTAGACGCAAACCGGCTGGTCTTCGGGCGCTTGTGCGATCGTCTCGGGGAGCAGGGTGAGCGCGTCGCCGGCGCGGATTTCGGCGGGATTGGCGCGAAAGCGTTCGATGGCGTTTTCTAGCCGCTCGAATCGCGCCAGGTGATCCGGCCACACCAGCGCCTTCAGCCAATCGCGCTGTTTTGGATTTGAAAGGTCCACCGGATTGCGTTCAAGCCCCACGCGGCTGGCGATGCGTGGTGACGGGCCGGTGGGCGGATTTTTGTCGCCGCGCAATTCGCAATCGATTGTGAGCAGCGCATTTTCCGGCCCGACAACGAGTACCGTCTCGCCGCGGCGGTAGCGTACCCGATAGTTGTCCCACAGCAGATTCAGACCGGCGCTGGGACCGATCTCAATCAGATGCAGCGGCTCGCCCGTTTCTCTCGCCACTGCGCGGAAACCGGCATGCAGTGCCGAGCAGCGCGCGATTTCGTTCGTGTTGGTGATGCCATTCTCGATGAGCGGCAGGAGCTCGGAGAGATGCGTATCGACGAAATCCTTGAATGGCGGGAAGGCATCTTCACCTTCGATACGCGCCCCGCCATTCAGATTCGGATAGAATTGCCGAAGCGGATGCTCTGCTCCCCGAAGCAGCAGGTAATGCACGGAGGCGAGCAGAATGTTGGCTGGCGGCTGGCCCTTCTGCACGCGGGCCGCGAGCTCCTTCAGCCCTGTGTTGCCCGTAATGCCTCGAACGATCTGCGTATATAGCGGCGCGTTGGCGCGCTTGGTTTCGGCAACGAAATATTCCCAGTAATCGAACGATTTCTGCTCCACCACCCAAGTTCCATGCTTTACGATTTGTTCACCAGCGATAGCACGATTTGCTGTAAAGTGCTGGGCTTCTGCTATGCGCGGCCCCATCACCTGTCGCAAAGCGGGACCATAAACGTGACCTTTACCTTTTTGGGCCGATCATCGGGGCAACCGGAAAGGCGGCCGATGGCCCGGCATATCCTGATTGTCGACGACGATCCTGTACAGCGACGTTTGCTGGAAGCCGCAATCACACGCTCCGGCATGCCGGTGGTCACCGCACCGGGTGGACAGCCGGCGCTCGACCTGTTGCACGGGCCGCGCGGGGATCAGATCGCGCTGGTGCTCCTCGATCTGGTGATGCCAGACATGGACGGACTTGCCGTACTTTCTAAAGTGCGGGCCAATTATCCCGATTTACCGGTGATTGTGCTGACCGCAAAGGGCGGTATCGATTCCGCTGTCGAAGCCATGCGCGCCGGCGCCAACGACTTTCTGGTGAAGCCAGCGAGTCCCGAACGCATCACGGTGTCCATCCGCAATGCCCTCAAGATTGGTACGCTGTCCGGTGAAGTGACACGGCTCAAGAAGAAGGTGGAAAATCGCCTCGCATTCGAGGACCTGATCTCGAAGAGTTCGGAAATGCGTCAGGTCATTCGCCTCGGGCAACGCGCTGCACAATCGAACATCCCCATCCTTATCGAAGGTGAATCCGGCGTCGGCAAGGAACTGATTGCGCGTGCCATTCAGGGCTCGTCGGACCGCGCCGGAAAGCCGTTCGTCACGGTAAACTGCGGTGCCATTCCGGAGAACCTCGTCGAATCGATATTGTTCGGCCATGAGAAAGGCTCGTTCACCGGCGCCACCGACAAACATCTTGGAAAGTTCCAGGAAGCGGACGGCGGAACATTGTTCCTCGACGAGATAGGCGAGTTGCGCCTCGACATGCAGGTGAAGCTGCTGCGCGCGCTGCAGGAGGGCGAAATTGATCCGGTCGGTGCCAAGCGGCCGGTGAAAGTGAATCTGCGAATCATTTCGGCCACCAACCGCGATCTTGCGGAGTGCACGCGCGAAGGACAGTTTCGCGAGGACCTGTATTACCGCCTGAACGTGTTTCCGATTTTCGTGCCGCCCTTGCGCCAGCGGCGCGAAGACGTGCCTGCGCTGGCGCGGCATTTCATCGCGCGCTTTGCCGCGGAGGAGAACAAGACGGTCCTCGGCCTGACGCCCGAAGCTTCCGATCTGATCGCGGAATTCTCCTGGCCCGGGAACGTGCGCCAGCTGGAAAATACGATTTTCCGCGCGGTCGTCCTCTGCGATGCCGATATGCTGGATGTCTGCGACTTCCCCCAGATTGCCGCCGCAATGGGCCGCCAGGCTTTGGTGCGCCGTTCTGCTCCCATCCCCGAACCGCGCGCTGCCATGCCCCTCCCGGCAACGACGGCTGCCGCAGCGGCCCCTCGACCCACGTCTTCGACGGGTTCGCCTTACACCATGTCGGGAACAGACATTGCCGGCCACATGCGCAAACTGGAGGAGATCGAAACGGAGATGATCCGCATGGCGATTTCGCGTTACGAAGGACACATGTCCGAGGTGGCGCGCCGGTTGGGGATTGGCCGCTCGACGCTCTATCGAAAGCTCAAGGATCTGGGGCTGGAACAGCACATTGCCGACGAGCAGGGCGAACCGCCGCTACGGGCGACGGGCTGATGCTTCGAGGCATTGCTCCCGCAATGCGCCTCAGCACGACGTCATCCTGAGGTGCGAGCCGAAGGCGCGCCACGAAGGATCAGCGCATTCCCAACGCGCTCATATAAAGATCGAGAATCGCCTCGCGCTCCTGAAAGTCCGCGCGGTCCAGCTTTCGCAGTCTCACTACCTGGCGCATGATTTTGGTATCGAATCCCTGCCCCTTCGCCTCGGAATAGACCTCGCGCAAATCGGCGGTGAGCGCCGCCTTTTCTTCTTCCAGCCGCTCAACGCGTTCGACGAACGATCTTAAGTGATCGACCGCGAACCCCGCTTTTGAAGAAGCAGTTTTTTCCACAACGCCCACAGCTGACATGCGAATCTCCGTTACCGGCAAGAAGCTGGAAGGAGAATACGAGGCGGTCGCCGTCTGCCGCAACGCAGGCACGCACTGTTAGCTGTGAGTCTTTTGCGTGCTCTGCGACCCAGCGAACGCGGCCTGCTGCTCCGGTGTCGCGTCTTTCTGGTAGCGCTGCTTCCATTCCGCCTGCGGCATTCCATAGATCTCCGCCCGCGCATCCTCTTTGCTCAAAAGAACGCCACGGTCCGCAGCGGCTCCCTGAAACCAGTCGCCCAGGCAGTTGCGGCAGAAACCCGCAGTGATCATCATATCGATATTCTGAACATCGGTGCGCTCGCGGAAGTGTGATACGAGCCTGCGAAACACGGCCGCTTCAATCTGGTCTCGCGTGCTGTCATCCATCGTCATGTTCCGGACAAGTTCATCCCAGATGATATTCTCCCCGGTGATTCGAATCGCAAGAGGCCGCACGGGGCGGAACCTCATCAGACACTGAGCGGTTTGCACAATCATGCGGCGCGGACGCAAAACCAAGATCGTGGCGACGCTCGGGCCAGCATCCTGCTCGCCCGAACGAATGAAGGCGCTGTTCGAAGCGGGCGCGGACGTATTCCGCATCAACATGAGCCACAACACGCCCGAGTCTCTGAGAGACGTTCAGTCACGCGTGCGGAGGCTGGAGGCAGATGTTGGCCGGCCCATCGGGATTCTCGTCGATTTGCAAGGACCGAAAATTCGGCTTGGCAAGCTGCCCGGCGGCGCGATCGATCTGAAAGAAGGCGATCGCATCAAGCTGGTCCGCGAGGATGCCTCCGACGATCCGGCAGTGCTTCCCATTCCCCACGGTGAAGTTTTTGCGGCACTGAAGCAGCGGCACTGCCTGCTGATCGATGACGGTCGCATACGGCTGCGCACCTGGGCCTCGAAACCTGATTCTGCCGAAGCAGTGGTGGAACTCGGCGGCACGATCAAAGACCGCAAAGGCGTGAACCTGCCGGACACCCTGCTGCCGGTTTCTTCCATGACCGACAAAGACCGGCGCGATCTGCATGCCGCAATCGAGCTCGGCGTGGATTGGATTGCGCTCTCCTTCGTGCAGCGGCCGGATGACGTGGCGGAGTTGCGCAAGCTGGTGGCCGGACGCGCCGCCATTCTGGCGAAGATCGAAAAACCCAAGGCGCTCGAATCGCTCAACGAAATTCTTGAGCTGTCGGATGCCCTGATGGTGGCGCGCGGCGATCTGGGCGTGGAATTGCCGATCGAAACCGTGCCGGGGCGCCAGAAGGAAATCACGCGCGCTGCGCGCCGCGTCGGCAAGCCGGTCATTGTGGCGACTCAGATGCTGGAATCCATGATCGAGGCGCCGGGACCGACACGCGCCGAGGTTTCCGATGTTGCGACCGCCGTGTACGACGGCGCCGATGCCGTGATGCTGTCGGCGGAAACGGCAACCGGCAAACATCCCGTGGAAGCGGTAGCGATGATGGACAAGATCGCGGCCGCCGCCGAGAACGATCCGCTTTACCAACCCCTGCTCGATGCCACGCGTGCGCCGCCGGAAGAAACCACGGCCGATGCCATCATGGCGGCCGTTCACGAGGTGACGCACACCATTCATGCCCGCGCCATCGTGACCTGGACGAAATCCGGTTCGACGGGCCTGCGTGCGGCGCGCGAGCGCCCCGAGGCACCGATCATCGCGCTCACACCACTGGTGGAAACGGCGCGGCGACTTTCGGTCGCGTGGGGGCTGCACTGCGTGCTGACCGAAGATGCGCACGATCTGGACGATGTCGTGCAACGCGCCACCGAAATGGCGGTCCACGAAGGCTTTGCGAAGACCGGCGAGCGAATCGTGATCACCGCTGGCGTGCCGCTTGGCACCTCCGGCTCGACCAATCTGTTGCGCGTCGCGTTTGTCGGTGGGCGATAGGTTAGAGGCTTTCGCCTTCTACCTCATGCTCCAGCGCGCGGACGGTGCGGGGGATGCCTTCCATCTGCGGATCCAGCGCGAGCGCCTTGCGGTACAGCCGCAGCGCGGCGGGTTTGTCTCCGTACTCCTCGACCTTGCTGGCCAATTCCGCGAGGGCCTCGAAATGGCGTGGATTGAGCGTGATCGTTTTCTGCAAACAGAACATCGCCCCCTGATCGTCTCCGGCGCCCGCCAGCATCTCGGCCCGCTGGTGCCACCCTTCCGCATAATCCGGAGCGACATTGGTGACCGCCGCGATCAGCTTCTGCCCGGTTGCGGTATCGCCTGCATGAAGCGCGGTGGCGGCGCGTGTCATCAGGAGATCCACGGTCGCGCTCCCTGAGTGCAGAAAGGCGGTGAGAATCTTTTCTTCGATCGGCTTCGCCTCGTCGGCGGATTGGGCTTTCGCGAGCGCGGAAAAGAGCGAATTGATTTCATTCGGCGCTGGGCGTTCTGCCTGTTTTGGTGCGGCGATTGCCGTACCGGCAAGCAAAAGGGCGGAGAGCAGAAGGACGGCAATTCGCATGGCGCGATCCTAGTTCACCGGCTCACCACGCGTCATCAACTGAACGCGATTGTGGAGCGCTTTGGGTTCCGGCCCGCCCTCCGCCCAATCCAATAACTGGGCGAAATGCATAATGGGCGGTGCATCGGGGCCGCTGAGATGTTCCAGACAGCCTATATTGGATGTGACGATCAAATCAGGACGCCCCGAACGAATGTTGCTCAGCTTGCGTTCGCGCAGCTCGTTCGCGATCTTTGGCTGGAGCAAACTGTAACTGCCAGCCGAACCACAGCAGAGATGGCCTTCCGGGATTTGCACTACGTCGAAACCGGCGCGCTGAAGCAAGGCGCCGCAATCCGGCCAGCGCAATCCGTGCTGTTGCGAACACGGGATGTGGAGGGCGATACGCAATCTGGATTTCTGTTCGCCCTCAGGATCGCCGAATAGTGCTTCGAGTGGCATCAGGTTTGCCGCGAAGGCTTTTGCCCGCATCTGCCATCCCGGCTCATCGGCAAACAGGTATTCAAGTTCGTGGATGTGTGCCGCGCAGCCTGTGGCGCTGATCAGCACGCCTTCAAACGACTCTGTGCCACCAGCACGCTCAAAGGCTTCGATCATTCTTTTCGCCCAGCTTTTCGCCTCTCCCTCACGGCCGAGGTGATGGGTAAGGGCGCCGCAGCAACCAGCGCCGTCCAACGGCACAAGCTCTATTCCCCGTCGCGCCAGCAGGCGCGCAACGGCTTCGTCGATCTCGGGCGCAAGCACTTGCTGCACGCAGCCGCGCAGAAGCGCGATGCGACGGTCCGTTTGAAATTTAATTGTTCGTTTTGAACGGCGGAAATTGCTATCCCCCTCCCCCCGGACCGGAATTTCGGCCCCTTTTTGGGCCATGGTGCGGAATGGACCGGGCAGCAAACCGGCAAACGGTGAAATAAGGCGGGAAAGTCGAAGTGCAAGCTGCATCAACTGTGGCCGGGTAAGCACCGTGGCAATTCCCCAGCGTAGCAGGCGCTCGCCGAATGAACGGCGATAGTGCTGTTCGATATGCGCGCGGGATTTGTCGATGAGCCGCGCGTAATCCACGCCCGAGGGGCACGCCGTCCGGCAACCGAGGCAGGAAAGGCAGCGGTCGAGATGCGTTACCGTTTCGGCGGATGGCGCGCCGTCCTCCAGCATCTGCTGCATCATCACGATGCGGCCCCGTGGGGAATCACGCTCGTCACCCAGCAGCACATACGTTGGGCACGTGGCAGTACAGATGCCGCAATGCACGCAGGCCCGAAGGTTCTTCTCGCATTCTTTCACGGCAGGATCGGCAAGCTGTTCGCCGCGGAACTGCGTGCGCATTACACGCCCTCCCACATCCGGCCGGGATTGAACAGCCTGAGCGGATCGAACGCGGCTTTCACACGCCGCGTCAGCTCCGCGCGCACGCGATGTTCTGGGGCGAACGGAACTTCGCTTGCTGCCGCGTGACCCTCGGGGCGAATTTGGACCGCATGCGCCCGATGTCTTGTGGCGACCTCGTGGAGAGGTGGTTTGTTCTTCAGGCCGATCCAAAGCAATCCACCAGCCCAGTCGGCGAACCATATCGGCGGTTCGAGCTCGTCAATGAGGTCAGCGGCCCGCGAAGGGGCAATCGTCAGGCGCCATACACCGAGCGAATTGCAATGAAACGGCATACCATTCCCGAGTGCGGCGATGATGGCGACGCCATCCTCGTTTTCCCCGATGCTGCGGCCATCCATGAGGGCGCGCAGAAGTGTGCCCTGTTCTTTCAAATGCGTGGGCGATCCCTCGATGCGGATCAATATGGCGTTCTCGGCGAGTCCGGGTAGTTCGCGTGCGACAACCGCGGGCATATACGCAAGACAGGTCGGTCCCAGCGCGCTGGTCCACACGCGATTCAACAGCGGAGCAGCCTGTGGAAACGTCAATTCTGTAATTTCGAACACCACACAAACCGGTGGCTTGGGGAAAACCCGCAAGGTGACTTCCGTCAGCGGGCCAAGCGTGCCCATGGCGCCGCAGAAGAGTTTCGGCAGGTCGAAGCCGGTGACGTTTTTCACCACCTTGGCGCCGCCTTTGTAGGCTTCGCCAAAGCCGTTCACGGCGCGAAAGCCGAGCAGGTGATCGCGGCAGCGGCCGTAGCGGATTGCGGCGGAGCCATTGGCGTCGGCGGACAACACGCCGCCCATACTCGCCGGCTTGTAGTACGCGTATAGCAGTGACGACCAATCCGGTGGTTCGAAGCCGAGACGCTGATTGCGTTCGGCAAGCGTCGCTTCAATTTCCGCAACCGGCGTGCCGGCGCGCGCGGTGATGATCATCTCGTCCGGCTCGTATTTGACGATGCCGCTCAAACCAGAGAGATCGAGAATGTCATCGCATTCGACCGGACGCCCGAAGCCACGCTTTGTGCCGTGGCCAATAATTTCCAGCGTGCGCTTGCTTTCGCGCGCCGCGCGGACCACCTCCATCACATCTGCTTCGCCGGAAACCCGAAACGTCGCCATTAGAACCGCGGCAGCTCCGGATGGCGGATGGCGCCGCGCTTTACATGCGCATGCCCCTGCTCGATGCAGGCTGACAAGGTGGGAAATACCTTGCCGGGATTGAGCAGGCCAGCGGGATCGAACGCGCATTTCAGCCGCTGCTGCTGCGCGAGATCAGCTTCGGAAAACATCTCCGGCATCAGGTCGCGCTTTTCCACGCCGACGCCGTGCTCGCCGGTGAGCACGCCGCCCACGCTGACGCACAGCCGCAAAATTTCGGCACCGAATGCTTCGGCGCGATCGAGCTCGCCCGGCTTCATTACATCGAAGATGATAAGTGGATGCAGATTGCCGTCGCCTGCATGAAACACGTTGCAGAAACCGAGATCGTATTCTTCCGCCATCTCCGCCATGCGCGCGAGCACGCCCGGCAAGGCGCGGCGTGGAATAGTGCCGTCCATGCACAGCATGTCGGGCGCGAGCCGCCCCATGGCCGAGAATGCGGCCTTGCGGCCTTTCCACAATCGCTCCCGCTCGCGATCATCCGCCGCTTCGCGCACCTCATGCGCGCCGGTTGACCGTGCGATGTCCGTGACGCGAGCAACGGCATCGGTCACTTCGCTCGGCAGTCCGTCAATTTCGATGATGAGGACGGCCTCGGCTTTCGGGTAGCCGGGTGCGCAATACAGCTCGACGGCTTCGATGCAGCGGCGATCCATGAACTCCATCGCCGCGGGCACGATGCCGGCCGCGATGATGTTGGCGACGCAGGCGCCGGAATTTGGCACCGAATGGAAAGCCGCCAGAAGTGTTCGCGCGCAGGGCGGCTTCGGCAGGATGCGAACCGTGGCTTCCACCACAACGCCCAGCAAGCCTTCCGAACCGCAGACGACGCCAAGCAAATCAAGTCCGCTACCGCCTGGCGCCTTCCCACCTAGACGAAGCCGTTCGCCATCCGGAAGCATGAATTCCAGCCCGAGCAAATTGTGCGTGGTGAGCCCGTATTTCAGGCAATGCAGTCCGCCGGAGTTTTCGGCGATATTGCCGCCGATGGTGCAGGCGATCTGGCTGGAAGGATCAGGCGCGTAATAGAATCCTTGTCCTTCCACCGCGCGCGTGAGGGCCGCATTGGTGACGCCGGGCTCCGCCACCACGCAGCGGTTCGCGATGTCCACCTCCAGAATCCGGTTCATGCGCGAGAGGCCGAGCAGGATGCCGTCCGCCCGCGGCAGCGCGCCGCCTGACAAGGAAGTGCCGGCGCCTCGCGGCACGATGGGCACCCCCCTTTCGTGCGCGAAGGCGAGCACAGCCGAAACTTCATCCTTCGTTTTCGGCAGCACGCAGGCAAGGGGCGCCTGGCGGTAAGCCGCAAGCGCATCGCCATCGTACGCGGCGAGGCCGGCTGGTTCGGAGATCACCCCATCAGGCACCAGCCGCTTCAGCGCAGCGATGATCTGGCCGCGGCGGGCCACAATCTCAGGATCAGGCGAAGGCAGTTGGATCATGCGGCCTATTGTACGGCCGAAATGCCGGTGGCGAACGAACCGGCACCCAATTATTTATCGAATCCAGGTGGAACAGGCGCTTGCGCGAAAAGGAGGTGTAAGCAATGGCGAATGGATCAGCCCTGCCGCGCCTTGAAGCGAGGATTCTTCTTGTTGATGACGTAGGTCCGGCCCTTGCGGCGGATCACGCGGCAGTCTTTGTCGCGCTTCTTGAGCGAGCGCAGGGAATTGCGGACTTTCATGGCACGCCTTCAACAAAAGAGGGCCGCAAGCGGCCCTGAAAAAGAGGCGCGGAACCTATTCGGCAGGCTCAGCGCTGTCAACGTCCTGACCGAATCGCCTACGGAGAGCTGCGGCCCGTGATTTCTGGTGATTTCCGTGACGGAGGATAGCTCGCCGACCTGGCAGAGGCGCCGCGCTGCTGGACGCGCCGTGGCCCTGGCGCTGGCCCTGTTTGCGGTCGGCTGCGCCCCGCCAACGCACGAAACTCTTCCCCCGCCGGCTCCAGCGCTGAGGCCGCTCCCCCCCGTTTCATCGCCCGATGCCAAATTCGGTTCCTTTATCCGCAATTTCCGGCCAGAGGCGGTCGCGGCGGGTATTAGGCCGGAAATTTATGACGCCTCGATGGCCGGCATCCGCCGCAATCCCCGCGTGGAGGAGTTGAACCGCAAGCAACCAGAATTCATCAAGCCGGTCTGGCAATATCTGGAAACAGCAGTTTCGCCGGCGCGCGTGGCAAATGGGCAGGCCATGCTCAACCGCTATGGCGACACGCTCGCAAGCGTGGAAGCCCGGTACCACGTGCCGAAAGAAATTCTTGTCGCCATTTGGGGTGTGGAAAGCGGCTATGGCGCCGTGCAGGGCAGCTTCAACATGTTCGAGGCGCTGGCGACGCTTGCCTATGACGGGCCGCGGCAGGCGTTTGCGCGGCGAGAACTGATCGCTGCGATGCGCATGGAAGAGCAGCAGCACCTGAACCCGCGCGCGATGACATCTTCCTGGGCCGGTGCATTCGGCCAGACGCAATTCGTGCCGTCATCGTTTCTGGCGCACGCGGTGGACGGCGATGGCGATGGGCGGATCGATCTGTGGCACTCGCCGGCGGATGCGCTCGCTTCAGCCGCAGTGCTGTTGCAAGGCGCGGCCTGGCAATGGGGACAACCGTGCTATGAGGAAGTGCGCCTGCCGAAGGACTTTCCCTACGAGCAAGCGGACGCTGAGAATTTAAAGCCTATCGCGACTTGGTCGTCTCTTGGCGTACGTAGCGCGCGCGGTGAAGCATTGCCGTCCGGCTCGGGTTCGGCTGCCATCTACTTGCCGGCAGGCTGGCGCGGGCCGGCATTTCTGGTCTTTCCAAATTTCAAGGCTGTGCTGACCTATAACAACGCCGACAGCTACGCGCTTGCGGTTTGCAATCTGGCGGACCGTTTCGGTGGTGGTGGAAAGATTCTGGCATCGTGGCCGACGGATTTGCGGCCGCTCGGTCCAGGCGAACGCGTGGCGCTGCAAACCGATCTCAAGGCGCTGGGATACGATCCCGGAGAGATCGATGGTGTGCTGGGCCGGAAGGTGCGCGGGGCGCTGCGGCGATACCAAAAAGATCATCACCTTCCGGCAGACGGGTTTCCGACACAGGAGATGCTGAACGTGCTCGCCGCTGATCTTCGCGCGCACGCGAGCTGATCAGGATAGTTTCGGCGCGCGGAAGACAATACGGCTGGAAAGGACGAAATTGAACAGCAGTCCGGCCACCGTGCCGAACGCCAGCGCCACGAACGGGTTGTTCAACGGCTTCGGCGCTGCCGCGATCAGCGTCGCGTACACGGCGTAATTCACGAGAAAACCAAACCCGTTCGCCGCGACGAACGCCAGCCACTCCGTGAGGATCGAACGCCTGCTCTTCGCGGCATGCTCCGCAAAGGTGAGCCTGCGATTGCCCCACCAGGTGAAGGTCACCGCCACAAGAAATGAGAAAGCACCGCCGGCATAGGCATTGAGACGAAGTTCATGCAGCGCAACCCACAGCGCCGCTTCATTGACGACGAACCCCGCCGCTCCCACCAGCGTAAACCTCAGAAAGCGCGAATGCGTAAGAGACGCTGCGAGGGGCGGCCTGTTCATGGAAGCTTCAACTCCTGCGGGCCGGGAATCGCGAGGTACGCCATGCGCTTTGCTTCCCAGCGGCCGCGCGTGACCGTATCGAGGATAAGACCGCAGACAAGCGATAGAAATGCCAGCAGCACCAGCCCCGTGGACAAAATTGCGGTCGGCAGCCGCGGCACAAGTCCCGTCCTCGCATATTCATAGACAACCGGCGTCCCGGTGAGGAGTGCCAGTAACGCGAGCACAACGAAGATGCCGCTGAAGAAGATCAGCGGCCGCTCCTCCCGCACCAGCAAAGCGATGGTGAACAGGATGCGGAACCCGTCGCCCCAGGTGTTCAGTTTGCTCACAGAGCCTTCGGGCCGTTCCTTGTAGCGTGTGTCGATTTCCACCATCGGCATCAGCAACCGCACTGCGTGCACGGTGAGTTCCGTCTCAATACCGAAACCTTCGGCGGTGAACGGAAACGACTTCACGAAGCGGCGGGACATCACGCGGTACCCGGTGAGCAGATCGGTGAGCTTCACGCGGAACATAGTTGCGGTGAGCCCGGTGAGCATCCGGTTCCCGAGTACATGGCCCGCGCGATACGCGGCTTGCGCCACGGCGATGCGCCGGCCGGAAACCACATCGAGCCCTTCGCGCACCAGCACCTCCGCCAGTTGCGGCGCGGCTTCGGCATCGTAGGTGTCGTCGCCATCTGTCAGGATGTAAATGTCCGCTTCGATGTCCGCGAACATGCGGCGCACGACATTGCCTTTGCCCTGCCGTGGCTCCGTTCGCACGATGGCACCAGCTTCGCGCGCCACTTCGAGCGTGCAGTCCTTCGAATTGTTATCGTAAACGTATACCTCAGCCGAGGGTAGCGCCGTGCGGAAATCGCGCACCACTTTGCCGATCGTCGCTTCCTCATTGTAGCAAGGCACGAGCACGGCGATCCGCACGGACGCCTCACTCAGCCGCGTTTCGGCGGAAGGTGTTTCAGCGGACAGAACCGGTAAGGGCCGGCGAGATTCGTCGCGAACAGCTTGCATTCCGTCCATCGCATTCCCAGGCTGTAATCAGCGAGCGCGTCGCCGGCGCGCCCAACCTCGTATTCATTGGCGATGATGTAAAGATCGCCCGAAAAAGACCGCACCCGCTCGCGTGTCTCCGCCGTCAGTTTCGAGCCGTCCTGAGGTTGAATCATCCAGCCATCGATTCGCAACACCGGGATTTGTGGCGGGAGTTCCGGCACCAGGTAACCCATCGGCGCTTCGCCGGTCATCAAAATCATGCTGTGGCGGGGATCGTTAATGGTTGGAAGGGACGCTTGAATGTAGGGATCACCAAGCGGCGCCCGATCCAGGATGTCGTAGCGCGTGGTCAGTTCGACCGCCGCTGCTGCAAGAACAATGGCGGCCGCCTGCAAGTATTTTCCGACAGGCCACAGTCCGATGGCGCCCACGATCAGGATCGGCGCCAGCATCTCCAGAGTCACGATGTAGCGATAGATGCCGAACGCAAATATCCAGACGGCATAAGAGACACCGGCGAAGGCGAACAGCGCGCCGACGACCGCGGCATCGATGAAAGTGTCCTTCCGCCGGAAGAGCGCGAGCGGGGCCGTCAGGATGCTGACGATGTAGGCAAGACCGACGCGGATATCCTGGAAGGGAAGGTCATTCGACACCTGCCAATGCAGCGAAAACAGGATTGGCAGCAGCAGCCGTTTCGGCCAGCGGTGTGGAATGAATCGTGTGTCGCGATAGGACGCCTGCAATGCCAGCGGTGAGTGGAAGACCTGGTTGAAGTAGGGGAAGAGCGGATTGCCGGTCTCTCGGTACATCTTCACGAACCAGAAGCCTGCAAACAGCACCACACCCGCAACACCGCCAACTGCTCCTGCGAGCAATCGCGCGGCCCGGCGTTTCATGCTGCCGGGCAATACCGCAAGCGCAGCCGCGAAGCCGAAGGCGTAAAGCCCTTCGGGCAATTTTAATCCTGTGGCAGCACCCACTGCGAATCCAGCAATGCCGCTGATGAGCAGCGCATCGGCGAGTGGTCCGTCGCGCAGCTTCTCGCGATTGCATATGACGGCGGCCAAGCCGCCAAGCACAAGCAGGCTCAACACATTGTCGTAATAAGTGGTACCGGCAAGTCCGACGGTCAGGCTGCCAGCGGCGCTGACCAGCGCCAGTAGCGCTGCCGCAGGTTTGCGCCACGGCAGGCGCAGCATCGAACGTGCAAGGAAATACAACGGAACGATGTTGGCGCCCTGAACGGCGCCAAGCATTCCAATCGCAAACCAGGATGGCGTGTGCGTCGCGAGAACGTAAAACGGGATATCGAGAAAGGGATTGTAGTACGTCGCCTGGTGGGCAACCGAAACATCGAAGCCCATGCGGCCGTGCAGGAACGCGTATGGGATGTACCAATGATAGTTGCGGAAATCCCAGGACATGTCCTTTCCCAAGGACACGACAAAAGCGGCCCACGCGACAATGACTCCGGCCAGAAACAGGATTTCGAGAGGCGCAAGCCAGCGGCTGCGGAGACCGGCAGGAGTGGCGGACATCACGGGAAACAATCAACGGAAGGTTGGCAAGTTAGCATGGCCGCACTTCCCGGCCAGCGCTAGCCCGGAAGGTTGGAAAGGAACTGCTCGGTACAGGCGCGCCAGGAGCGGGAGAGCGCATAATTCCGGCAAGCCTCGCGCGACAGCTGAAGCGCGCTGTGACATGCCGCCGCCAGATCATTGTCGAGCACGCCGATTGGCGCAGAACCGATGACATCCAACGGTCCAGGTACGGGATACGCGGCCACCGGCACGCCGCAGGCGAGCGCCTCCAGCATCACCAGTCCGAATGTGTCCGTCTTGCTGGGGAAGACGAAGGCGTCGCTCGCCGCGTAGTGCCGCACGAGTTCTTCTCCGATCTTCGGCCCTAGAAAGCGGGCACCCGGATATTTGCGCTCAAGCGCGGCGCGCGCGGGACCTTCCCCCACCACAACCTTGGTGCCCGGCAGATCGAGCGCCAGGAAACTCTCGATGTTCTTCTCGATCGCCACGCGCCCCACATAAAGCCAAATGGGCGGGTCGAAGGGCAGACTTGCATCGGGAATCGGGCGAAACAGTTCTACGTCCACGCCGCGTGACCAGATGCGCATATTGGTGAAGCCGTGCGCCTCCATTTCGCGCTCCAGCGTTTGCGTCGCCACCATCATGGCGCTCGCCGGCGCATGAAAGCGCCGCAGCGCGCGATAAATCACCTTCTCCGGGAACAAGGGAAAGCGCGCCGAGATGTATTCTGGAAACCGCGTGTGGAATGAGGTGGTGAACGACATCTTCTTTCGCAGGCAAATGGCGCGCGCGCTCCAGCCCAACGGGCCCTCGGTGGCAATGTGGACGGCCGTGGGCTGGAATTCGGCCATCAGTCGTTCGAGATTTTTGCGCGGCAGCACGGCGAGCCGGATTTCCGGATAAGTCGGCAGCGCCACCGTGAAAAGGCCCTGGGGCGTGGCGTAGCGCACATTGTGTCCAAGAGCAGTGAGGTCGCGGCCAAGGATTTCAAGCGTCCGCACGACCCCGTTCACCTGCGGCACCCACGCATCGGTGACGATCAACAACCGCAACGGCTTGGACGGAAGGGGAATGGGCGGATGCTCTGTGTTGTCGCGGCCGCGCACGATTCGCGGCAGCTGCTGACCGCCTTAGCAAATCGTCAGGTCCGACAGCAACTGCAGGTCGGACCGGCGGCCTCAGGTGTGTCACGGGAAAAGCCAGAGAAATCAATGAATCGTTTACCGACTCAGTTATTGTAATGGTGATGGGCGCCGCTACCGGCCTTCGCATGAAACCATACCTCATCTTTTCCGGCCGCTGGCGCTGGGCGGCGGGCGCCTGTGCCGTCGTTTGCGCGATAATTGCCGTTATTGCCGTTGCCGCGCCGGTCAGCGCCGGGTGGAATGGACTGGCGTTACTGTTCGGGATCGCCGTTGTAGGGGCCTTGCTGCTCTTTACCCTGTGGCCTCGCGAGAACCTGCCCGACGGCACCGGGCGGATCGCTGAAGCGGCAGCGGCCAGCCACATCGCATGGGCGATTACGAGCGCCGACGGTGCGGTCGTCAATTGCAATGAGGCCTACCGCCGGCTGGTGGGTGCGAAACCAGGCGAGGTGGCGCCGCCGCCCGAGCTTGCCTTGGGCACCGAAGCCTCCGCAGCCATGTTGTACCGACTCACGCGGAGCGCAGCGGCCCGGCGGCCGCATGAGGAAATCATCGGGCCTGCATCGGGAAGCAGTCTCGCCGCCTCGGTCCGGCCATTGAGAGGAGGGGAAACGGCATGGTGGTTCGTGCCGGCAATTCCGGACCGATCTTCGCGGCCGATCGCAACTTCCCAGCTTTCACTCGCGCCGTCTTCCCTCTTGAAAGGGGCTCCCATCGGCGTCGCAACACTTTCTGCAGATGGCGTCATCAGCGAATGCAACACCGCTTTCGCCACGTTCTTCGGAATGGACGTTTCCGGGCGCTCCCTGGCGGAACTGGTGGACGCCACCGATCGCGCGCGAATTCACGATCTCCTTGCCGGTACCGCGGTCTCCAGAAATACACCGATCGAAATTCGTCCAGCGGCAAAGCCAGACTCCATCGCCGAGCTTTACGCCAGCCCAATGGATTCAACGGACGAGAGCCGAATTTCGCTGTATTTGATCGATGTTTCCGCACTGAAAGCACTGGAAGCAAAATTTGCTCAGGCACAAAAGATGCAGGCCGTCGGGCAATTGGCCGGCGGTGTGGCGCACGATTTCAACAATTTGCTCACTGTCATCATCGGCAATTCCGAGCTGCTCTTGATGCGGCATCAAGCAAGCGACCCCTCATTTCGGGATATCAACGAGATCAGGCAAACCGCCATTCGTGCGGCGAATCTGGTTCGTCAGTTGCTGGCGTTTTCTCGTCAACAAACCATGCAGCCGCGCGTGGTGGATCTCGGAATTGGACTCCGCGAGCTGGGCGAATTGCTGCGGCGGCTGTTGCCCGAAGGGGTCGCCCTCAAGCTGGAATCGGAAAAGGACCTCTGGCCTGTTCATGTGGATGAAGCGCAGGTCAACAACGCTGTCATCAATCTGGTCGTGAATGCGCGCGATGCCATGTCAAAGGGCGGCGCTGTCATTATCCGCGCCAGCAATCAGACGCTCAGGGATCAGGCCATCGTGACTGCAGGCACCATGCCAGCCGGCGACTACGTTCGTGTTGAGGTTTCGGATACGGGCATCGGCATCCCCAAAGAAAATCTCGACAAGATTTTTGACCCCTTCTTCACCACCAAGCCGGTGGGCGAGGGAACCGGCCTTGGGCTGGCGACTGTCTACGGCATCGTGAAGCAGACTGGCGGTTTTATCGGCGTGGAGAGCGAGGTGGGAAAGGGTGCCACGTTCAGCATCTATCTGCCGCGGCACCATGGCGAGGTGGAGGCCCGCGAACAGATTGCGCCGGCCCGCGATATTACTGGCCGGGAAACGATCCTCCTCGTCGAAGATGAAGATGCGGTTCGCAGCTTCGCCGCTCGAGCCCTCAAGCAGCGCGGTTACGAGGTGATGGAGGCAGCAGGCGGCGAGCAGGCGCTGGAAATCATGAAAAAGCGCGCGGCCGACATCGACCTGCTGATTACCGACGTGGTGATGCCCAACATGGACGGCCCAACATTGGTGCGCGCGGTCAAGAACCTGAAACCGAACATCCATGTGATCTACATGTCCGGCTATGCGGAAGAAGCCTTCCGGCGCCACGACGAGAAGGCGCAAGACCTGCACTTCCTGCCCAAACCCTTCGGACTCAAGCAGCTTGCCATCAAAGTGAAGGACGTTCTTTCGGGTGCGTCGCCGCACTGACGCGATTGTGTACGCGGTTTGGCGACGCCGCGGCATAGAATGCGGTGTCGGTTGGGGGCATTCTCATGAAACTTTGCTTGCTTGCCGCGTTGGTTGCGTTCGGCGCCATTGGACTTTCGCCACTCACGGCGTTAGCTGCGACGGAGTACGTCGCCAAAGCCATCGCAGATCCCTCGCGCCCTGCCGACGACCGCAAATCAGACATTGTCCGCAAGCCTGGGAAGGTCCTGGCGTTTGCCGGCGTGAAGCCGGGGCAGAGCGTGGCCGAATACCTTCCGGGCGGCGGCTATTACACACGTATGTTGAGCGACATCGTCGGTCCAAGCGGCAAAGTCTATGCGCTCGAGACCACCACATGGGGCAAGGAGAATGTCGAAGGCACAAAATCGGCGCTGAAGGGACTTACCAACACCGAACTCAGCCTTGCGCCGCTCGGTCAATTCCATCTGCCGGCCAAGGTGGATGTGTTCTGGACCACCGACAATTATCACGATCTGCACGTGCCGAAATATGCGAATGTGGACATGGCGAAGTTCAACAAGCACGTGTTCGATTCGCTGAGGCCGGGCGGGATTTATCTGATCGTGGATCATGCAGCCGCCACCGGTAGCGGCACCAAGGATTCACCGACATTGCACCGCATCGACAAAGACGCCGTGGTAAAGGAGGTAACCGCCGCGGGGTTCAGGCTGGTCGGCGAAAGCGATGCCCTAAGAAATACGTCGGACGATCACACCCAGAAAATATTCGCCATGCACTTCCAGACGGACCAGTTCATCCTGAAATTTCGCAGGCCATAATCGTCGCCTACATCAGGCCCAGTGATTTGAAGCTGGTGGTGCCGCCACGGCCGACCACAAGATGATCATGCACCGCGATGCGCAGCGCCTTCGCAGCAGCGACGATCTCCCGTGTCATTTCGATATCGGCGCGCGAGGGCGTGGGGTCGCCGCTCGGATGATTGTGGACGAGGATGATGGCGGAAGCGGACAGCTCGAGCGCACGCTTGACGATTTCTCGTGGATAGACCGGCGTGTGATCCACCGTTCCCTGCCCGCGCACTTCATCCGCGATCAGCGCGTTCTTGCGATCCAGAAAGAGAATACGGAATTCCTCGTGGGCATTCCGAGCCATCGCGGCGGCGCAATAGTCGAGTAGCGCCTGCCAGGAGCTAAGCGCCGGCCGCCCGAGGACTTTGGTCTTCGACAATCGCAGTGCCGCCGCGTGGATGATTTTCAGATGGGCGACAACGCTGTCGCCGACACCTCTCATTTCCAGCAGGCGTTCGCGCGGCGCGGCAATGGCTTCTGCGAAGCCGCCGAATTTTGAAAGCAGCGCCTTCGCCAGAGGCTTTACATCTCGCCGAGGAAGGGCCGCGTAGAGCGCCAGCTCAAGCAGCTCGTAATCGGGAAGCGCGTCTGCACCGCCGGCCAAAAACCGCTCGCGCAATCTGTCACGGTGGCCGAGGTAATGCGGCTCGTTATTCGAATTCGAAACAAACGTGGCCGACGCTTCCGCGACGAACCCGCCTGCTACTTCCTTCGGTTGACGATTTTTCGGCACTCGTCCTCAAGCGCATTCGCCCGCGCGCTCCCCACTCTGCCCAAATTCAATGCTCTGTGCCACTTGACTATTCATAGCCATACGGTTATTGATGAAGAATGCAGGCGCGCGCGGATGCGGTCTTCAAATCCCTCGCCGATCCCACCCGGCGGGTAATCTTCGAACGGTTGTGCCGCAAAGGCGAGCAGACCGTTTGGGAGCTGACTGAAGATGCCGGCGTGTCTCAGCCCGCAGTCTCCAAACATCTCGGCCAGCTCAAATCCGCAGGGCTTGTGCGCGCCCGGCCTCAGGGCCGCGAAACGCATTACAGCGCCGAGCCCAAAGCGCTGAGGCCGCTGGTGGACTGGCTGGGTTTTTACGCAGCGTTCTGGCGCGAAAAATTCGATGCACTCGAAGATCTGCTTAGAAGGATAGACCAATGACCGATACCGCGGCCGAAACGCTCTCCGTCGTCGTCGAACGAGAGTTCCCGCATCCGCCAGAAAAGATCTGGCGGGCGCTCACGCAACCGCACCTGATTGAGGAGTGGCTGATGAAGAACGATTTCAAACCCAATTTGGGCCAGCGTTTCAATTTCCGCGCGGATTTTCTGCCGAACGGCTCACTGGACTGCGAAGTTCTCGCTGTCGAGCCGAACAAGAAACTTTCCTACACCTGGGACTCCGCTAGCGACACACCAGCCTTCAATGTGAAGAGTGTGGTGACGTGGACTCTCACCCCGGCCGGCACGGGAACGCATCTTCGCATGGAACAGTCCGGGTTCCGGGCGGATCAATCCCAAGCCTATCAGGGCGCCAAATGGGGCTGGCCGAATTTCCTTGCGAAGCTGGAGCAGGTGTTGGGGCAGACGGAGTTCTGACACACGCGCACGCGATCACAGTTCTTGGAGGCGATCACTCCGTTGAGATCAGCCGTTGGTATACGCGGTCCGGGCTCAGAAATACGGCGGGTGGTCGTAGCCTTTGGGCGAGCGGGTGAAGATTTCCACACCGTCGTCTGTGACACCCACGGTGTGCTCGAATTGCGCCGATAATGAGCGATCGCGCGTCACGGCTGTCCAGCCGTCGTTGAGGATCTTTACGCCGTACGCGCCGAGGTTGATCATCGGCTCGACGGTAAAGAACATTCCCGGCCTCAGCGCGAGCCCGTACCCCGGCCGGCCGTAGTGGACGATATTGGGCAGCGAATGGAACATCCGGCCCACACCATGGCCGCAAAAATCGCGCACCACGGCGCAGCGTTCCTCAGCTTCGGCGTAGGATTGGATTGCATGGCCGATATCGCCGGTGGTGGCGCCAGGCTTCACGGCGGCGATTCCCCGCATCATGGATTCGTAAGTTACGTCCACCAGACGGCGTGATTTCAACTTCACATCGCCCACCAGAAACATCCGGCTGGTATCGCCGTGCCAGCCGTCAAGGATCACCGTCACATCAATATTGAGGATGTCGCCGTCGCGCAGCGGTTTCTCATTCGGAATGCCGTGGCAAACCACGTGATTGATCGAAGTGCATAGCGTGTGGCGATAGCCCCGATAGCCAAGACAAGCGGGAACGGCGCCGTGGTCCACAATGTATTCGAAGGCAAGCTTGTCCAGATGTGCGGTGCGGGCTCCAGGCTGAACTTCCGGTGCCATCAGATCGAGGACTTCCGCGGCGAGGCGGCCAGCCCGTCGCATGCCTTCGAAAGAGGAGGCATCGTGTAGCGTCACGCCGAGATTGGCGCGGCGGGCGGTTTCGAACACCTGCGGATCGGGAATTTGCGACATGGCTCTGATCTAGGAAGGGGACCGACAATCTCAACGATGTCTTACACGGTCCGGCTGCGGATTTCACCTGTCCACTTATAAAGGTAGGCTATGGCAATGGATCGTGCAGAAGCGCCCACTGCTGCAATGCTGGCCATCGGAGACGAAATCCTCTCCGGACGAACCCAGGATACCAACACCAATTACGTCGCCCGTTTTCTTGCAACGCTCGGGATCAATCTGAGGGAGGCACGGGTCGTTCCGGACGTTGAAATGGAGATCGTCGCGGCGGTGAACGCGCTGCGCACCCGCTACGGCTACGTGTTCGTCACCGGCGGCATTGGCCCTACGCACGACGACATCACTGCCGACGCCATTGCCAAGGCGTTCAATGTGTCAATTGATCATCATCCGGAGGCGTTGGCGCTGATCGGTGCCCGCTACGAGCCGGAGGAGTTCAATGAAATGCGCCGACGCATGGCCCGAATTCCTGCGGGCGCTGCGCTAATCCGGAACAGCGTTTCCGCCGCGCCCGGATTTCAGCTGGAAAACGTTTTTGTGATGGCCGGCGTCCCAATGATCATGCGGGCGATGCTGGAAGATGTGGCGCCACAGTTGAAAAAGGGTCCGCCCGTCCACACGTCCGTCATAACGGCGCCGGTGGCCGAAGGCAGAATTGCCGCGGCATTGGTGGAAAATCCAGCAGCGCTCAGCGAAGGTCGCGGTCGGGAGCTATTCCTTCTATCGCGAGGACGGTTTTGGGGTGCAGCTGGTGGTCCGCGGACGCGATTCCGGACAGGTGGATGCCGCGGCGACAGAGATCGAAAAGGCCGTGCGCAGCCTGGGTTTTGAGCCAAGCCGCCAAAATTCGCGAACGAATCGTTATCTAAGGCCTTGAGCCATCAAAACAAATGGGGTGACAAGGCCCGGGGCCTGGGCTAACTTCAGGGCTGACGCGCGCCCTGTCTGCGCGGCTTTTCGGGGGAAAGGGGAGGTAAGAGGCGCATTTCCCGTCAGCACGGAAATGCGGAAATAAACCGAAAGGTTCCGAGACCAAGAGCCGAAGCGGCCAAACGGGAGCAGGAAGTATGACAGCAAAGCGGATTACAGCGGCAGTGATCGGGGGTGTCCTTGTCGGCCTTGCCGGAGCAGCGGTGGCCTCCAATTTCGGAACCAGCCGGCAAAGCGACTTTTTCGCGCCGGGAAAACATCAATTCTACGTCTGGTGTGCAGGATCTTCCGACTACGTGACCACGGCCACGGGCAAGAATGCGGAAGACGCCCAGATGCGGCTTTACAATGCCAACAAGGCGCATGGCAGGGCGACCTGCTGGCCAGTTTGGCAGGGCCGGGTTCCGGCTTAAGTTCCGGAGTGACCCGTTGGGCGAAAACGGCGGCCTTGAGCCGCCGTTTTCATTTTGGCTAGTCGCGAAAAGAGAAGCCGCGGCGTTTGGCGCCGCGGCTCTCAAGGTTATGTCAATCGGCTTATGGCTGACTGAGCGGTTTTTTCATCGCCTGCATCGCGCGAAGCGGATTCACCTTAATGTCGGCAGCGCCCTTCGGGCACTTTGCCTTCTTCAGCGGGCAATAGATGAAATACGTTCCATTGCCGGTATCGCCCACGACCAGGCCCGCGTTGTTGATACCCCAGGCTTCCTGGGAGATGGCTCCATCGCCGGGATCGATCGATATAAATTTGCCGCTGGAGACAGTGTACTCGAACGCATGCCGATTGCCGCCAGAGTCCGTATAGAGTCCGACCGCCTGCCCTGCATCGTTAATGCCTTCCGCCGTCGTCACGCCAACGGCACCGGGATAGTCGAACGACGTTAGTTTCTTGCCGTCCAGCACAAAGCCATGCTGGATGCCTGTGGAGTCGATATAACCGCCGGCCACAACACCATTGTTGTTGATCTGGCGCGGATTGGTCGATGTTACGCCCTTAAGCTTCGGCAGCTTGAAGTCGGACAGGTACTTTCCTGCCTTTCCTTCGAAACCCAGCCGGGTGGCTCCATCGGTATCAAGATAGTCGCCCACATACACTCCAGCATCATTGCCCCCCTGAGCGACACCGTCCATGAGGTCCCCATCGGCGTTCTTGAGAACTTTGATTTTGCCTTTCGGCGAGCGATAAAATTCCTCACCGAAGGTGAAGCCGCTGGCCAGCGCCAAGCCAGTGATGCTCAAGTCATTGCGAATGGCTCGCGGCTGGGTTCCGGTCACACCCGTGAGGTCAAAGGATTTATACTTGCTGCCGTCTGGGGGGCCGTAGAATCCATGCTGGATTCCGCCCGAGTCGGTGTAGCTGCCCGCGACGATGTTGTCGTCGTTGATCCCAAACGGCGCCATGCTCACGGCACCATTTGGAAGCGCTATGTTGATATACGTTGCCTTTGCTTCTGCAGCGGTATTCGCAAGTAGCGCAACGCCCACAAGCGCGCTGGCTGCCAGTAGTGATTTTCGCATGGATGGCTCCCACCATTGAATGGACCGCCACTATAACCGAATAATTTCGGATTGCATCAATCGGCTGGACGCGAATGAGTATTTTTCGGTCAGCCACACATAAAGCAGGTTGAGCCTGCCGCGTTCATTTTCCCAATTTCAGTTCGTGCGAAAAAAAGCCGCGGCGCCTTCGCACCGCAGCTTTGAGATCAGAACTGTCGCTTTATGGAAGATTAATTGGCCTGTTTGGCGTGCGGACACTGGCCGGACGAACTTGGGCAGCGGCAGCGCCTTTCGGGCATTTGTTCTTTTTCAATGGGCAGTAGATGTAGGGAATTGCTCCACTGTTGGTATCCAATACGATCAGGCCCTTGTTGTTGATGCCCCACGCTTCTTGCGCGCTGGACCCATCGCCGGGATCGATCGACGTGAACTTGCCGGTAGAGGCGGTGTACTCGAACGCATGCCGATTGCCCGCGGAATCCGTATACAGTCCCGCCACTTGGCCATCGTCGTTGATGCCTTCTGCCGTCGTCACAGCAACGGAACCGGGATAATCGAAGGACGTCAGCTTCTTGCCGTCCAGCACAAAGCCATGCTGGATGCCTGTAGAGTCGATATAACCGCCGGCCACAACGCCATTGTTGTTGATCTGCCGCGGATTGGTCGATGTTACACCCTTAAGCTTCGGCAGTTTGAAGTTGGACAGGTACTTACCGGCCTTTCCTTCGTAGCCCAGCCGGGTGAACCCATCCGTGTCGAGATAATCGCCGACGTACACGCCGGCGTCATTGCCACCCTGAGCGACACCGTCCATGACATCTCCGTCGGCGTTCTTGAGGATTTTGATCTTGCCTTTTGGCGAGCGGTAAAATTCCTCGCCGAAGGTGAAGCCGCTGGCCAAGGCGAGCCCGGTGATGCTTCCGTCATTGCGGATGCCCCGCGCCTCTGGCTGAGAGCCGTCGCTCATGTCGAAGGTGGTGTAGTTGCTGCCGTCCGGAGGCCCATAGAACGCGTGCAGGAGACCGCCTGAATCTGTATAGCCGCCGGCGATGATGTTGTCGTCGTTAATGCTGAAAGGAAGCACGGTCACTGCCCCGCTCGGAAACGCTATGGGTACATATGTTGCCTTTGCTGCTTGTGCGGCTGAACCCGCAAGCAACGAAACGCCCACAAGTGCGCTCGCTGCCAATAGTAATTTTCGCATGGATGGCTCCCCACTGTTGAGTGAGCAGCCACTATAGCCGACAAAAATTGGATAGCGTCAACACGGTACACGAAGAGTTTGACCCGCTTGGCGAAGACGAGGCCCGCTGCCGCCGTGCTTTTTGCTGCACCTTTTGACACGTAGCCCGACGCGATCACGTTCATCTTTCGAGTTTCAGCTGACGTGCTTCCAGGCTGAGCCGGGCCCGTGCTTGTGGATCGGCCTTTAACGCGGATCGAGCCTGTGCAAGCGCGTTGTTTGCCTTGTTATTGTCTCCCAGAACGGAATAGGCGCGGATCAGCCGCTGCCAGCCGTCGATATCGGTTGGCTGTCTTTTGAGCCGTTCGGCAAGTGAGGCCACCATCGCGCCCACGTCGGGGGCCGGACCATCAGCGACTCTCAGCAGGGCAATTCGATCGACCAGCTCCGACCGCCACGGGGCGTTCGGCGGCGCATCTGCGAGCAGGCTGCTCCATAGAACGAGGGCACGGGAATTCTCGCGGCGCGAGGCGTAGGCGAGCCCCAAATAGTAGCGTGCGGCGAGGTCTTTTGGATTGCCTGTTAGCGCCAGGGCAAAAGCCTGTTCTGCTTCGGCCGGCACTGCACCACCGGCCGCGACAGTTAGAGCTTCGCCATAAGCAGAATAGATGTCCGGACGCTCCGCGGCGGGAGCAACGGGTATGGCTCTGCGGAACGCTGCTGCCGCATCGGATGCATCACCCAGTGTGAGATAGCCGCGGCCGAGCAATACCCATCCTCTTGCATCGTTCGGACGGCTCCGAACCGTTCGGGCGAGCACCGCGATCAGGCCGCGCAGATCTTGCGGCGATGGACTGGAGAAGGCGCGCACTGCAAGATAGGGCCTGCCCAAGATCAAATAACTGCCGCCGCCGATCCCCAGCACGAGAGCGGTTGTTGCGGCGGCAAGAAGCAATTTAGAGCGGGCGCGCTGATCCTGCCGCCGGAGTACCGGCCAGCAAACGAACGCCGCAGCAAGCACAGCGAGCGCTCCGAAGACGGCAATGACGATCAGGCCCATTGGGCGTGGGCTAGCATGCGGCTGCTGGCCGCGAAACCATCACCCTTCGCTCAGAGAACTAGGCGGGTCCCCTTTCGCGGAATAAAGATACAGGCAACCGCTGGCCTTGGCGTATCTACGCCGTGAAATATATCCGATGATCGCAATCCCCTTCTCTGGCAGTCCCCTCGATCGCGCAAGCGACAAACGGACGGACGTGTCTTGGGTTGAACGACAGCGGCGCCATCCAAGGTCGCTGGTATGGCCATTTTGGCAACTCCGTCCGTTCATTCGCGCCGTTTCCGCTCAGGATGCTGGAAAAGCTCCCGCTTACCTGAGCCCAGATTTGGCACAGCAAATTACCGGCCCCGAAGCGATCTCGGTGCTGCTCGGGTTGGACAACGGGCGCGCCATCTTCGCCCTCGACATCGACGCTGAAACCGACCCCGCCGAACGCGACACTCTGGTTGGCCTTGGGGAATTTTGCGAGCCCCGCGCCGCCGCGCAGATGTTGTCGCCAGGATCGGCTGCTATTCTCGGCCAGGCGAAGGCGCTGATCGATTGGCACAAGCGCCACGGGTTTTGTCCGAATTGCGGAGCGAAGACCTTCTTCGCGGACGCCGGCTACCGCCGCCATTGCGAGGCTTGCGGCGCGGATCACTTTCCCCGCACGGATCCTGTGGTGATCATGCTTGCAATCCACGACGATGCTTGTCTCGTGGGGCGCTCTGCACGTTTTCCGCAAGGCATGTTTTCAGCGCTCGCGGGATTCATTGAACCCGGCGAGACCATTGAAGAAGCAGTGGCGAGAGAAGTCTTCGAAGAAGCCGGCGTGCGGGTGCGCAACGTCACCTATTTCGCGAACCAGCCTTGGCCGTTCCCGTCGTCGCTGATGATCGGATGTTTCGCGGAAGCCGAAGCGCGCGAGCTCAAAATTGACACGACCGAACTCGCCGAAGCGTTCTGGTTGCAACGGTCGAAATTGCGCGCCTTGTTTTCCGGCGAACAAATCGACGGGCTTTGGGTTCCACCGCCGATTGCAATTGCACACCACCTTCTCAAGCGCTTTGCCGGTATGCCATAGCAACGCGTCGCAAAAGGCGATTAGCGGGTGCCGCGGTAGACCCAGACACGCGCCGGTGGCAGGTTCATCCAGATCGTTGCCGCTCGTCGGACTGTATAGCGGTCGGTCGGCGGGATGGATGGATTGGTACCGTAAGAAAACTGGATGTAAGGCGCGCCGGGCTGCAAACGCTCCAGTGCGGACTCGATCAGACGCCGGCGTGTTTCCGGCGGAAAGTTCAGTAGAGGCAGGCCGGAAATGATTGCGCCGTAAGGCTGATCGACTGTGCCGTCCAGCAGCTGCGAGAACTGAAAAGCATCTCCTTGGACAACCCGCGCGCGCGGAAAGCGCTTGGCGACCAGCGCCGCGAATTCCGGGTCATACTCAATGGCGATCAGTCGCTCTTCAGCGATGCCCCTTTCAACCAGCGCCTGAGTGACCACGCCCGTACCGGGGCCCAGCTCCAGTACCGGGCCATTGCGGGCGGGATCTACCTGCGCCGCGATGGCCTTGGCGAGCGCGGGGCTTGACGGCGTGATTGCCCCCACATTCTTGGGCCGCAGGATCAGGCCCCGGAGGAAGCTCAGGTGCTCGACGACGGTGTTGACGGCCATCTCCTGTCAATTTCCCCGTTGCATGCCGGCTATCCCAATCAAGCAATTGACCGTGCCGCTTCCGGCGCCAATCTGCCCTAACGCGTCACCCGGCAGCAAGGAAGCACAGATATATGACATCCCAAACGGAACGGCTGGAGCAATTTCGCGCAATCCATGCGCCAGGACGGCTGCTGGTGCTGCCGAATGCCTGGGACGCGGCCAGCGCCCGCATGGCGCAGGAGCTTGGGGCGGAGGCCATCGCGACATCCAGCGCCGCGCTGGCGTGGTGTCACGGCTATCCGGATGGCGATGTGGTTCCAAACGAGACGGTGTTCACGGCGGTGAAGGAGATTCAGCGCGTGATTTCGCTGCCGCTCTCGGTCGACAGCGAAGGGGGCTATTCGGACGATCCGGAGAAGGTAGCCGCGTTCGTCATGACGCTGATCGGCCTTGGCGTGGCCGGCATCAACATCGAAGATGCGAAATCGCCCCCGGAATTACTGTGCCGGAAGATCGCGGCAATCAAGCGGGCGGCAAAAGCAAAAGGCGCCGATATCTTCATCAATGCGCGCTGCGATGTGTATCTGCAGAACCTCGTTGCGGACGATGCGAAGCTTGGCGAGATGCTCCGCCGCGGAAAGCTCTACCGTGACGCGGGGGCCGACGGGCTCTTCGCCCCCGCGATGCACGATCTGAACGAGATCGCCGACGTGGTCGGCGCCATCGATCTGCCGGTCAACATTCTGGCGATGCGGGTTGTGCCGCCGATTGCTGAATTGAGGTCGGCGGGTGTGCGCCGAGTCAGCATCGGCGCGTTGACGGCACGTTGTGCTTACGGCGCGGCACGGCGCGGCGTGACAATGCTGCTCAACGAAGGCAAGTACGACGCGATTTTTGCCACCAGCGCCGACTGCCCGGACTTCAACGAATTTTTTGGTGGCTGATTACGCCTCTGCGGCGCCGGTCCAGATTTCCTTGAGCTTGGCGAGGAAGCCCTCCGATTCGGGCTGACAGCCGGGCTCGCAGCCGCTCTCGAAGGTGCGCAGCAATTCCTTCTGCTTCTTCGACAGCTTCACCGGCGTCTCGACCACGACCTCGACATAGAGATCACCGCTCATCCCGCCACGCAGCACCGGCATGCCTTTGCCTCGCAGGCGAATCTGGCGGCCGGATTGGGTGCCTTCGGGCACAGTCACCTTGGCACGCTCGCCATCCAGCGCTGGCACTTCGATCGAGCCGCCCAGCGCCGCGGTGACGAACGACACCGGCGCGCGGCAATAGAGATCGTGGCCGTCGCGCTGGAACAGTGGGTGCGCCTTCACCGAGATGAAAAGATAGAGATCGCCCGTCGGCCCGCCGTTCAGCCCCGCCTGCCCTTCACCCGCGAGACGGATGCGAGTGCCTTCCTCAACGCCCGGTGGAATATCAACAGCAAGTGTACGCTCCTTCTGCGTCAAACCCGCGCCGCGGCACGTTTTGCAAGGCTTACGAATGAAGCGCCCGCTGCCGTGACATGTGGGGCAGGTCCGCTCGATGGTGAAGAATCCCTGCTGCGCGCGCACCTTGCCGATGCCGGAACAGGTCGGGCATTGCTCGGGCTTGGTGCCAGCTTCGGCGCCGCTGCCGTTGCAGGTTTCGCATGTGACGGCAGTCGGCACCTTGATCTGCGCCTGACGGCCATGGAAGGATTCTTCCAGGGTGACTTCCAGATTGTAGCGTAGATCCTGCCCTCGATTCTGCCGCCGCGCCCCTCGCCGTCCCCCGCCGGTGAACTCGCCAAACAGATCATCGAAGATGTCCGTGAAGGACGATGCGAAATCGAAACCAAAGCCGTTCGCACCGCGGCCGTGGCCATTCTCAAATGCCGCGTGGCCAAAGCGATCATACGCCGCGCGCTTCTGATCGTCCTTGAGGACGTCATAAGCTTCATTGATCTCCTTGAACTGGTGTTCGCACTGGGTATCGCCGGGATTGCGATCGGGATGCAGCGATTTGGCAAGCTTGCGGTAAGCGCCCTTGATGGTTTCCGGCGCGGCGCCCTGCTCCACACCCAATACTTCGTAATAGCAACGCTTGTTCATACGCCCTATCTGACCATCATGAACAACGGCCCGCACTCTCCGGTTGCGGAGAAAGCGGGCCGTCGATTGTCACTGCATTCGAACATCGGTTCACATGCCCCCCGGCATCGACCTTTGCCTCCGCGCGGATTACGCTGCGCCCTTCTTCTTGTTTTCATCGACTTCGGTGAATTCCGCGTCAACGACATTGTCATCCTTCGGGGCTGAGCCATCGCCGCCTGGCGGTGCGCCTTCGGTACCTTGCGCCTGCTGCGCCTTGTACATCGCTTCCCCAAGCTTCATCGAAGCCTGAGCCAAGGCCTGTGTCTTCGCCTGAACGTCCTCTGGATCGTCGCCTTTGACCGATTCCTTCACCGCTGCAATGGCGTTCTCGATGGCGGTACGGTCATCTTGACCGACTTTGTCGCCGTGCTCTGACAATGCCTTCTCGGTCGAATGCACCAGTGCATCCGCCTGGTTTTTGGCCTCGACAAGGGCACGCCGCTTTTTGTCTTCGGCGGCATGCGCTTCAGCATCCTTTACCATCTTGTCGATATCGCCCTCAGACAGACCACCCGAGGCCTGGATGCGGATCTGCTGCTCCTTATTCGTCGCCTTGTCCTTCGCGGTGACGTTCACGATGCCATTCGCGTCGATATCGAAGGTGACTTCCACCTGCGGCACGCCGCGTGGCGCCGGTGGAATGCCGACGAGATCGAATTGGCCAAGCATCTTGTTGTCGGCCGCCATTTCGCGCTCGCCCTGGAAGACGCGGATCGTCACGGCCGTCTGATTGTCTTCCGCGGTCGAGAACACCTGCGATTTCTTGGTAGGGATCGTGGTGTTGCGCTCGATCAGCCGGGTGAACACGCCGCCCAGCGTTTCGATGCCGAGGCTCAACGGTGTGACGTCGAGCAGCAGGACGTCCTTCACTTCGCCCTTCAGCACGCCACCCTGGATCGCGGCGCCAATGGCAACGACTTCATCCGGGTTGACGCCCTTGTGCGGCTCCTTGCCGAACAGCTGCTTCACCACCTCCTGAACTTTGGGCATGCGCGTCATGCCACCGACAAGGATCACCTCGTCGATCTGGTTCGCCGAAACGCCCGCATCTTTCAGCGCCGCCTTCACCGGCGCGACCGTCTTCTGGATCAGATCATCGACCAGCGCTTCCAGCTTGGCGCGCGTGATCTTCATCGTCAGATGCTTGGGACCGGAGGCATCTGCCGTGATGAACGGCAGGTTCACTTCCGTCTGCATTGCGCTCGACAACTCGATCTTCGCCTTCTCGGCGGCTTCCTTCAGCCGTTGCAACGCGAGCCGATCGCTGCGCAGATCGATGCCGGATTCCTTCTTGAATTCATCGGCCAGATAGCTGACCAGTCGCATGTCGAAGTCCTCGCCACCGAGGAACGTGTCGCCATTGGTGGACTTCACTTCGAAGACGCCGTCGCCGATTTCGAGCACCGACACGTCGAAGGTGCCGCCGCCGAGGTCGTAAACCGCGATGGTGCCGTTGCCTTTCTTGTCCATGCCATACGCGAGCGCTGCGGCCGTCGGCTCGTTGATAATACGGAGCACTTCGAGGCCCGCGATCTTGCCGGCGTCCTTCGTTGCCTGACGCTGCGCGTCATTGAAGTAAGCGGGTACGGTGATCACCGCCTGCGTCACCTTCACGCCGAGATGAGCCTCGGCGGTTTCCTTCATCTTCTGCAGAATGAAGCCGGAGATCTCGGACGGCGCGTACTGCTTGCCGTCACGGCCCTGCACCCAGGCATCGCCATTGCCCGCCTTAACGATCTTGTATGGCACCATGCCCATATCCTTCTGGGTCATGGGATCGTCGAAGCGGCGTCCGATCAGCCGCTTGATGGCGAAGAAGGTGTATTCAGGATTGGTGACGGCCTGCCGCTTGGCGGCCTGTCCTACGAGGCGCTCGCCGTCGCCGGTAAACGCCACAACCGAAGGCGTGGTGCGCGCGCCTTCTGCATTTTCGATGACCCTGGGGGCCGAGCCCTCCATGACGGCGACGCACGAATTGGTCGTGCCGAGGTCAATGCCGATCACCTTAGCCATATCAGTCCTCTCCTTTGGCGGACGGTCTCGTGGCCCTCCGATGAGGCGCCCTCCGGCCCGTCCCCTTTGAATTCATTGGCAAAACCGGCTGCGGGCGAACGCCCCTGCCGGTCCAAGGGGTATATAGGAAGGACGTCTTTGGCTCGCAAGGCGGCCAGGCTTCCATCTGTCGCGGAATTTGCCGCCTGGTTCAGGCTATAGCGTCGGCCATGTGGAGTGGACTCGAACTGCGCCACCTCCGGCTCCTGCGGACCGTTTCGCTCCGGTGGCAACGGCGCCTGATCTTCGCGGGTGGTGGACTCGTGGTCGGTCTTGCAGCTGTCGGACTCGCCAAGGCAGCAGACGGCGCGCAGCATGCTTTCCATCAGCTTCTGCGGCACTATCCCTACGCAGCCTTCGCGCTAACCCCGGTTGGGTTTGGGGTGATCGCATGGGTGACGCGGCGCTTCTTTCCAAACACCCAAGGCTCCGGAATCCCGCAGGCCATTGCGGCACATCAGATGGACACACCAGACGAGCGCCGCAAATTTGTAAGTTTCCGGTCAGCGCTCGGCAAAATTTTGCTGACACTTTTCGGACTTCTCATCGGCGCCTCGGTGGGACGCGAGGGCCCAACGGTTCAGGTCGGCGCCTCCCTCATGTCGGAAATTGGGCGGCTCAGCCCCCGCCGCCAACCGGGTTTAATTGTGGCCGGTGCGGCAGCCGGCGTTGCGGCGGCGTTCAACACCCCGCTTGCGGGAATCGTATTCGCTATCGAGGAGATCAGCCGCAGCTTCGAAGTCCGCGCGAGCGGACTCATTATCGGTGCTGTGATCCTCGCCGGAATGACATCGCTCGCGCTGCTTGGCGAATACACTTATTTCGGTTCGACGGCTTCGATGCTCGCTCGTGGCAGCGACTGGCTCGCGATTCTCGTTTGCGGCGCCGGAGGCGGCCTGCTCGGCGGACTGTTTTCCCGAATTCTGATTGCGATTGCTGACGGCTTCCCCGGGGCAGCCGGCAAATGGATCAAGCAAAATCCGATACAGTTCGCCATCCTTTGCGGAATCGGCGTTGCCGTTTGCGGCTATCTCTCCGGCGGGCAGGTTTTCGGAACCGGTTATGCGCAAGCTCGCATGGTCGTGCATGGCATGAACTCTCTGCCGTGGGCCTTTACCCCGCTGAAATTTATCGCCACGGCTTTTTCGTCAGTGAGTGGAATTCCCGGCGGCATCTTTTCGCCGTCGCTGGCCGTAGGGGCCGGCTTGGGCGCCGACGTGGCACGATTGTTTCCGGGCGCACCGTTGGGCGCCATCGTGCTACTCGGGATGGTGTCCTACTTCACCGGTGTGGTGCAGGCGCCGATCACCAGCTTCGTCATCGTTTCGGAGATGACGGACAATCATCAGATGCTGGTGCCGCTAATGACCGCAGCCCTGATCGCCAATGCGACGTCAAAGCTCATCTGCCGGGAAGGCGTGTACCACGCGCTCGCGAAGCGATATTTGGCGAAAGAGCCCTAGCAGAGGGTTTGCTAGCCGCGGAGGCGTTTGCGGGCGGCTTCCGCAGCACCGGGGGGCGCAAGGCGGTCGAGCTGGGCGAGGATTTCGTTGGCGGCATCGCCTTCGGCTGGCTGCGCCGCCGGAGGCAGAGTTTCATCGCCTTCGAGAATGGCGATCAGCGACTTACGGGCACGCGCTACGCGACTTTTCACTGTACCCACGGCACAATTGCAGATCCGCGCAGCATCTTCGTAGGAGAACCCGCCGGCACCTACCAGGATAAGTGCTTCGCGCTGTTCATCGGATAGACAAGAGAGCGCCCGGGTGGTGTCGGAAAGTTCCGCGGCCCAGGCTTGCTCGCCTGCAGAGCCGGGAATTCGCTCTGCGGCATCCTGATCCCAAGGCGCCTGCCGCCAGGCGCGGCGGCGATCAGAATAGAATTGGTTGCGAAGAATCGTGAACAGCCACGCTTTCAGGTTGGTTCCGGGCGCGAACATGTCCCGCGCCTGCCACGCTTTCACCAGCGTCTCCTGAGCCAGGTCGTCCGCGGTTTCCTGATTGCCGCACAGAGAACGCGCGAAGGCGCGGAGGAACGGAATCAGGTCCAGCAGGTCATGCTTGAACTGGGCATCGTCGTCAGCCTTGTTGCGCGGCTTACCCTGGGGTTGCGGTCGCGTTTCCGTGCGTACGCTCATGAGGTGCCGCCGTCCGGATCCTGGCTGTCTATCTTCCGCAGAAGATCCAGGAATTCATCCGGTACCGCCTCCTGCGCCACATTGTCATAGACGCGCCGCAATTCGCGACCGATAGCCCGCTGACGCGACTTGATCGCTCTGGCCCGCTCCCTGTCGGGTTTCTGCTCCTTGCGCACGAGACCCCAGCCTTGTCGTTGCACTAAAGTTGCCACGAACCTTCTCGATGGTTGAATCGAACAAATAACCCACGGCGCCTTCGAAGAGCCGCGACCAAGCCCAAACGCTTCCGTAGGGTGGTAGTTCCATCTGATGGAACTTTTTGGGAGAATTGCCGTTTCGGCTTGGGTTATCTGACACCTACGGGAGCTGGTCTGATGAGCATGACGCAAGCGCTTGCGCCACATTTACCTTATTTGCGTCGGTATGCGCGTGCCTTGACCGGGTCCCAAAAGAGCGGGGATGCCTATGTTCGGGCCTCCTTGCAGGCGCTCCTCGCCGGCGAACAGACGCTAGCGGAAGGCGTGGCTCCTCGGGTCGCTCTTTACAAGCTGTTTCACAGCATCTGGTCCAGCCCTGCGACCAGATTCGACAACGGCAGTGTTGACCCCGACGCGCTTCACAGCCCGGAGGGCCGCCTCCAGGCCCTTTCGGCCGAGCGCCGGGCGGCGCTGCTGCTGACCGCGGTGGAATCTTTCAATATCGAAGAAACGGCGGAGATTCTCGACGAGACACCGGAGGAGGTGGAGCGCGCGATCGTGGATGCGCAAAAGTCAATCGAGAGCGAACTCGTGTCCAAAATCCTGATTATCGAGGATGAACCCATCATCGCGCTCGATCTCGAAAATCTGGTGACGGAACTCGGCCACGAGGTGGTAGCCACCGCAGCCAGCAAGGATCAGGCGGTTAAGGAGGCGCTCTCGAAGAAGCCGGGGCTCATCCTGGCTGACATTAATCTTGGCGAAGGCGGATCGGGCATTGACGCCGTAAATGAAATTCTCAGCAGCTTCGATATTCCGGTGATCTTCGTCACCGCCTATCCTGAGAGGCTGCTGACCGGAGAACGGCCTGAACCGACCTACCTCATCGCCAAGCCTTTCCTGCCAGAAACGGTGCAGGCGACCGTCGGTCAGGCGCTGTTCTTTCATCCCATGAAGCGCAAAGCCGCCTAGTTCATCCGGACGCGTTCTGGAACCGGCGGAGTTCCATGTCGTTTGCTAATTGACGGCAATGGAGTGGAACGCATGCTTGGGTGGGCCCTGACTTTTCTTCTTCTGGCGCTGGTAGCCGGACTGCTCGGATTTTTTGCGCTAGCTGGGGTGGCGGCGATGATCGCCAAGGTTCTGCTCCTGGTTTTCTTGGTGCTGCTGGTTGTCAGTTTCTTTACCGGCGGGGGCTGGAGGCGCAGCCCACCGCTTTGACGGCCGGTTTTTTTGGCGTGGAAGGGGCGCGGCAGGCCGCCGCGCCTTTTTTCATTTTTTTTGGAACCCATGAGGGGGCACCCCGTTATCTCCCCCGAGCGGACGTCCGGTCCGGTACGCCCCAGCCCCTTCGACACCCCGCATCGGGTGTCCGCTCATCTTCCCTCAGCCAGCGCCCGCAAGGGCGCTTTTCTTTTGGCGCTGGATGCCGGAACCGCGGAGGCGTCGCACCCGTTGCTCAAATGAAGGCGCTTCCCGGAGTTGAGAGATGGACCGCACAGACTCTTCCGACTCTTCCGATTTTGGCCCGCGTGACGGCTCTGGCAATCGGGTAACCGCCACAGAAGCGCGGCAAGGCGTGACGGGCACGGGCACCCGATACGTTCTCCACATCAGCGTGGCGTTGGTGGTGATCGCCTTCGCAATCATCTACTTCGTAATGCTGCGCTAATCCTTGGCGCGCTCGACGTAAGAGCCATCCGCTGTTTGCACCACAATACGGGCGCCAGTGAGAATATGCGTGGGCACCATGGTCCGCACCCCGTTCGACAGAATGGCCGGCTTGAACGAGCCGGAAGCGGTCTGCCCCTTCATGGCGGGCTCCGTTTCCACCACCTCGAACGTCGCGCGCGCCGGAATTTCGACGGCGATCGGCAGGCCGTTGTGCAGCGACAGCCGTACTTCCATGTTCTCGATGAGGTAAGGCTCGGCGTCGCCGATCACGCTCTGCGGCACGTGGATCTGATCGTACGTCACGGGATCCATGAAAACAAATTGGTCGCCGTCGCGGTAGAGATAAGTGTGGGTTCGCTCGTCGATGAAGGCGCGTTCAAGCGTATCGGTGGTTTTGTAGCGCTCGTTGATTTTCACGCCGTCCGAAATGCGGCGCATCTCCAGCTGGGTGACGGGCGTACCCTTGCCGGGATGAATGTTCTCCGCCGTCAGCACAACATAGAGTTTGCCATCCTTGTCGATGACATTGCCTTTGCGCACGTTGCTCGCGATAACCGATGCCACCTGAAACCTCGAACTTTGGGTGGCGGCGTATAGCAGGCAAGCAACGAGCGGCCAAGCGGCCCGGGAACGGCAATGCCTTGGTGGTCCCACGATAGACACGCCGACCGGCGGCTAGTGCTGATCCAGCGCGGACGGATCAAGAAAGCACTGCGCGCGTGGTTTGAATCTCAAGCCTTTACGGAAGTGGAATGTGGCGCACTGGTGATGTCGCCTGGCAACGAGGCGCACCTGCATGCCTTCGAGACAGAGCTGCGCACAACCGCCGGCGAGGGACGCAAGCTCTTCCTCCACACCTCGCCAGAATTCGCTTGCAAGAAACTGCTCGCGGCCGGTGAAACGAAGATCTTCGATTTCGCCCGCGTGTTCCGCAATCGCGAGCGAGGGCGTCTGCACGCGCCGGAATTCACCATGCTCGAATGGTATCGCGCAAACGAACCGTACGAATCAGTCATAGCCGATACGCTCAACCTTCTGCGCATCGCAGCGGAGACGACAGGCATTACAATTATGTCGTTTAAAGGCCGCGACTGCGATCCCCGGGCAAGGGCGGAACGCCTCACCGTTGCAGAAGCTTTCTCGCGCTACGCCGGCCTGGATTTGCTCTCGACAGTTTCTGACACCGGAGAAGGGAATCGGGCCGCGCTTGCGGACGCGGCAAAGCATGCAGATTTCGAGATCGCCGATAACGACGGCTGGGCGGACATTTTCAGTAAAATTTTGGTGGCACGGATTGAATCCGATCTCGGCACCGGCCGCCCCACCATTCTTTATGAATATCCCCGCTGCGAGGCGGCGCTGGCTCGCGCCACCTCTCACGATCCGCGCGTGGCGGAGCGTTTCGAACTGTACGCGTGCGGCGTCGAGCTCGCCAACGGCTTCGGCGAACTCACCGATCAGGCCGAACAGCGGAACCGTTTCGAAGCGGAAATGGACGAGAAGCAGCGCGTGTATGGCGAGCGTTATCCGCTCGACGATGAATTCCTCTCAGCGCTGGCCCACATGCCGCCGGCCTCCGGCACAGCCCTTGGCTTCGATCGTCTTGTAATGCTGGTCACCGGCGCGCGCAGAATAGAAGATGTACTCTGGACACCGCCGCCATGATTGTCACGCGGCCATCTCCGTCTCGCCTTTGGCGGCCGTTTTTCCCCCAGCCGCAAGAGGCAAGCGCAACGTCACGGTCGTGCCGATCTCCTGCTTGCTGCTTACGGCAATCGAGCCGCCCATGGCTTCCGCAAGTTTGAACGAGATCGCGAGGCCCAAACCGGTGCCCTGATACTGCCGGCTATAGGTTTGCTCGGCCTGGACAAACGGTTTGCCCAGATCCTTCAGGACTTCCGGCGGCATGCCGCAACCCCGGTCCCGAATCTGAATCGTACATCCGTCATTTTCGGCCGACCACCCAATTTCCACGCAGCCATCGTCCGGCGAAAACTTTACCGCATTGGACAGAACGTTGATCAGGATTTGCCGCAGCGCCTTGCGGTCGGCAAGAACCTCCACATCCTGTGAAGGTAACACCTTTACCGAGATGCCGCGTTTGGCGCCTATCACCTCGACCATCCGCATGCTCTCCGCAACCGGGTCACCGAGCCAGACCCGGCTCACGCTGGGTTCAAATTTTCCAGCTTCAATGCGCGAAACATGCAGCACATCTTCCACGATCTGGAGCAGATGCCTGCCGCTTGCGTAAATGTCCTCGACATATTCCCGGTACTTGGCCGGCTGCATCGGTCCGAGCGCCTCGGCCGAAATGATTTCGGAAAAGCCGATGATCGCGTTGAGCGGCGTGCGCAGCTCGTGACTCATATTGGCGATGAAAGCGCTTTTGCTGCGGCTTGTCTCCTCGGCCATTTCGGCTCTCGCCCTGCTGGCATCGAGCTCGGCATTGAGAATCCGGGCCTCGCCGGCGCGCAGGTGCTCGACTGTCCGCCACCACACAAATACGAGCCCCGCGAAGGCAAGAAGCGCCAGGATGGCTGCCGCAAGAACGCTCGGTAGCACCTGCATGAATAGAGCGTGGCCCTGTTTTGAAGGAAGCCAGATCAGGTGAAATGTCGCCAGCTGCCCGTCTGGCGATTTGAGCGCGCCGCCCGGCATTGCGCCTGGTATCGTTCGAAGACCGGTAACGCCGTAATCCCGTGCCACTTTGCCGAGATGCGCCGCATTCAACTCTCTCAGTCCAATCAGCGCGACGTAAGAGGGCACCCTCAGCGTCGTGGCCCGAACCGTTGCCGCTGCAGCAAGGGCCGCTCCGCCATGAAATGAGACTACTCCGGCAATCGCAGCCTGGCGGTCCGGCGGTTCGATACGAAAGGCGCGCTGCGCCAGTTGTCGGAGAGCGCGACGATCCATGGAAGAGAGCTGAACCGTTCGGGACGTGGAATACGCATACGCAATTCGGCCTGCGCGGTCTTCCGCAAAAACATGATCAATGCCGAACGTGGCCGCCAGATAGGGACCGAGATTGTCCTGTTCCCAAGCAGCCTGGCGCGGGCCCTTCAGATAATCGTAGAGCTCCTTCCAGTTGGTATAATCCTCGAGCGCCTTCGCGAGCCCCCGCTGTTGCGTCTCCATAACAGAGCGCAGCAATTGCCGCTCGGCATGCTGTTGCGCCACATCCAGACTCAAAGCGGAGACGTGCAGAATCCACACGATTGCCCCCGCACAGGCCGTCGTAACAGCTGCCATCGCGACCGCAAGGATCGCGACAAGATAGGTAAGGCGCCGGCGGCGTTGATGGACTGTCTGCACGGGACGAATGGCCCAGCTTCCTTTGAACGTCCGTCAGGCTAATGCGCAGGCGTTAAGGAATCGCGTGAAGAGCGTTAATAAAGTCTTGCATTGCCCAAAGACCGGCAACCAGAATTCACTGGCGATCACGTTGAGTGCGTGTAGGACGAAGCTGCCCGCTCGATGAGGATTTTCTTTCAGCCCTCGCGCATATGCCGCCGGCGTCCGGCGTTGCCCTCGGCTTCGGTCGTCTCGTCATGCTCGCCGCCGCATCCCGAACCATCGACGATGTGCTATGGACGCCACGCTAGTGCGTCCACCATGGCGCGAAAAAAATCGCGACGTTTACCGCGAAGCCGAGATTCCAGATTACGGTCCGCGTCCAGGCAAAGTTCAACAGATAGGCCGCGACAAAAGCTAGGCGCAGCAGCACGAACGCGACCGATAGCCCGTCGATCCAGTCTTGCGGCGTGTGTCGGAACTCGGCCAGCAACACGGCGGCGGCGAAAAACGGAAACGTCTCGATCCCATTTAGGTGTGCGCCCAACGCGCGGGCGCGCAGGGGCTCGGCATAGAACGCCGGAGCGCGGGGCCTGGCGTTGTCAAATTCACGGTGGCCGAGTGGTTTGAAGGGTGCGAGCGTGAGCAGGTAGACCAACACCGCAACAAGGATCATCCATTCGGCGATTGTCATGTCGTCAGTCCGCCGGCAACGATCCCAAGATCGCGCTCAGCGGTAACCGTCATTGATCGCGGCGAGCTTTGCGGCGCCGGGGCAGAGATCGGCTTCACTGAGCTTGTTCAGCGGCGTAGCGACCGTGTTCAGGTGCGCGTGAAGGTCCTGCGCGTCGTCTTCGATATAGAGCAGTCCCGTCACCACCTCGCCCTTCTGCGCATGCGCCTGGCAGAACGCCATGGCGCCGGCGCGGTCGTGCGGATTGTAGTCGTTGCGCAACTTGGCCAGCTTGATGATGGAGCCATCGTGTTGCCGCACGGTTTCCACCGAACCAGGCGTGTAGTCCACCGTGATCTCCGCCTTCGGCACGATGAAATCGATCCGGTTCACCGCGTCATTGTGCTCGCGCACGAAATCGTACGATTTGGTGGATTCCGGATTGTTGTTGAATTGCACGCACGGCGAAATCACATCGAGGATCGCCGAGCCCTTGTGCGCAATCGCGGCCTTGAGCAGCGGCACCAGCTGATGCTTGTCACCCGAGAATCCACGAGCGACGAAGGTTGCGCCGAGCAGCAGCGCGAGGCTGACCAGATCGATAGGCGAATCCGAATTTACCGCTGTCTTGCTCTTGGAGCCCTTGTCGGCGGTGGCGGAGAATTGGCCCTTGGTGAGGCCATACACGCCGTTGTTCTCACAGATATAAACCATGTTCACGCCGCGCCGCACACAATGGGCGAACTGGCCGAGCCCGATGCTGGCGCTGTCGCCGTCACCGGAAACACCGAGATAGATGAGATCGCGATTGGCGAGATTGGCGCCGGTGAGCACGCTTGGCATGCGCCCGTGCACGGCGTTGAAGCCATGGGATTGGCCGAGGAAATAGTCCGGCGTCTTAGATGAGCAGCCGATGCCAGAGAGCTTCGCCACGCGATGCGGCTCGATAGCCAACTCAAAGCAAGCCTGGATCAGCGCGGCGCTGATAGAATCGTGCCCACAGCCGGCGCACAGGGTGGAGATGCGGCCCTCGTAATCGCGGTGCGTGTAGCCGATGGCGTTCTTCGGCAGCGCCGGATGATGCAGCTTCGGTTTGGCGATGTAGGTCATTCCGCCGCTTCCCTTTGCGCCTTGAGCATCATGCGTTCGGAGATCGCCGATTCAATGAAGCGCGCCGTGATCGGTGTGCCGTCATAGTGCAGGATGGAGATGAACTTCGCCGGGTCGATAGCGCATTCGTTGACCAGCAGCTTCTGCATCTGCGCATCGCGGTTCTGCTCGATCATGAACACCTGGTCGTGGCCGTTGATGAAATCAACAATCTCCTCCGCGAACGGAAATGCGCGGATGCGTAGTATGTCGATGCACAGCCCGCGCGCCTCCAGCGCGGCCGCCGCTTCATCTATCGCCACGGAGGTCGAGCCGTAATAGATCACGCCCCAGCGGGTCGCAGCGTGCGAGCGGGTCACAACAGGCTTGGGCAGAATGGTCTTGGCGGTCTCGAATTTCTGCAACAGGCGCTGCATCACATCAGTGTAGTCGCGGCCTTCTTCGCTGTAGACCGCGTAGGCATTGTGCGACGAGCCGCGGGTGAAGAACGTGCCCTTGGTCGGATGGGTCGCTGGAATGGTGCGGTACGGAATGGCGTCGCCGTCGACATCGAGATAACGAGCGAACACCTTGCCGGATTCCAGTTCCTCCGCCGTCATCACCTTGCCGCGGTCGTATTTGCGGGCGTCGTCCCATTTCAATGGATCGACCAGCCAGTCGTTCATGCCGATGTCGAGGTCCATCATCACGAACACCGGCGTCTGAAGCCGCTCGGCGTAATCGAATGCGGACGCCGCGATTTCGAATGCCTCGTTCGGACCCTTCGGAAAGATCATCACCTGCTTGGTGTCGCCGTGGCTGGCATAGGCCGCAAGCAGGATGTCCGACTGCTGCGTGCGGGTGGGCATGCCGGTGGACGGCCCGCCGCGCTGGATGTCGAAAATCACCGCCGGGATTTCCGCGTAGTACGCCAGCCCGAAGAATTCCTGCATCAGCGAAATGCCGGGGCCGGACGTGGCCGTGAACGCGCGCGCGCCGTTCCAGTTGGCGCCCAGCACCATGCCGATGGCGGCGATTTCGTCTTCCGCCTGCACGATGGCGAATTTGTTCTCTTTCGTCACCGGATCGACGCGAAGCTTCTTGCAGTGCTTCTGGAACGCTTCGGCAAGCGAGGTGGACGGCGTGATCGGGTACCAGGCCGCCACGGTGGCCCCGCCATAGACGCAGCCCAGCGCGGCCGCATCGTTGCCGGCTATGAAGATTCGGTCGCCCACCTTGTCGGAGCGCTCCACCTTCAGCTGGCATCTGCCGGCGAGATTTTTCTCCGCGTAGTCATGCCCCAATTCGATGGCCCGCATGTTCAGCTTGATCAGCTTGTCCTTGCCCTTGAACTGCTGGCCGATGAGGCTTTCCACCACTTCCGCCTCGAAGCCGAGCAGCGACGACAGCGCGCCAAGGTAGATGACATTTTTGAGCAGCTGCCGCTCGCGCGGAATGGTGCCTTCCAGCGAATTGGACAGCAGCGTCAGCGGCACGCCAAGCACGGTGAGGTCATCGCGGAATTTCGATGCCGGCATCGGTTTGGTGGAATCGTAAACGAGGTAGCCGCCTCGATCGATTGAGGCGACATCCTTGTCCCACGTTTGTGGATTCATGCAGACCATGAGGTCCACGCCGCCGCGCCGCCCGAGCCAGCCATCACCGGACACGCGCACTTCGTACCAGGTGGGGAGGCCCTGGATGTTCGAGGGGAAAATGTTGCGCGAACAGACGGGCACGCCCATGCGCAGAATGCAGCGCGCGAACAGCTCATTGGCCGAGGCTGAACCCGAACCGTTCACATTGGCGAACTTGACGACGAAATCGTTGGTGGCAGCGATGGGCATAATCAGTTCCTGTACGCCGCCACGATCTGGTCAAGCAACTTCTGGAGTTCCTCGCGTTCAACACTCAACCGCGTTTGAAATTCCCAATCGGGAATGTGCACGCCATTGCAGACTTCGTTCAGAGCATTTCCGAGCAGTCCAAGTTCATCTCGCGTCAGACGAACGTCGATACCGTTAGGGGTGTTTTCCAATACCTGCATATTCACTCCGCCGCCATGCGATGGGCCGCGCAGGTGTCGTTCGCCTTCGCCGTGTCAAACCAGAACTGTTTCATGTCCCAGGCGCCGGTGGGGCACCGCTCCGCGCACAGCCCGCAATGCAGGCACACGTCTTCGTCCTTCACCATCACCCGGCCGGTCTTCAGTCCGTCGGCCACGTACAAATCCTGCGTGATATTCGGCGCCGGTGCGGTTAAATGTTCGCGCAGCACAGGCTCCGGCTCGTTCCCCGTGAAGGTGATGCAATCCATCGGGCAGATATCGACGCAGGCATCGCATTCGATGCACAGCTTGTCCTCGAAAACCGTCTGCACGTCGCAATTCAAACAGCGCTGCGCTTCCTTGAAGGCGAGCTCGCGATCGAACCCAAGCTCCACCTCGACCTTCACGTCGCGCAGGGTGATTTCGTTCGGCGCGTGCGGCACCTTGTAGCGCAGGTCGAGCGACACATCGTTGTCGTACGACCATTCGTGAATGCCCATCTTCTGGCTGAGCAGGTTCACATGCGGCGGCGGGCGGTCGGCCTTCACATCCTTGCCGTCCAGCATCAGCGCGATGGAGACGGCAGCTTCGTGGCCGTGCGCCACCGCCCAGATGATGTTCTTCGGTCCGAACGCCGCATCGCCGCCGAAGAACACTTTTGCGTTCGTCGATTGCATGGTCACCGCGTCGACAACGGGCATGTCCCATTTGTCGAATTCGAGCCCGATATCGCGCTCGATCCACGGGAAGGCATTCTCCTGGCCCACCGCCACCAGCACGTCGTCGCACGGGATATGCTCATCCGGTTCGCCGGTCGGCACCAGATTGCGGCGGCCCTTGGCGTCGTATTCCGCCTTGACCTTCTCGAACAGGACGCCCGTGAGCCTGCCGTTGTCGTGCGTGAATTCCTTCGGCACGAGGAAGTTAAGGATAGGGATGCCTTCGCGCTGCGCGTCCTCTTTCTCCCAAGGGCTCGCTTTCATCTCTTCGAAGCCGGAGCGGACGATCACCGTCACCTCGTCGCCGCCGAGGCGCCGCGACGTGCGGCAGCAATCCATGGCGGTGTTGCCGCCGCCCAGCACGAGCACGCGCTTGCCGATGGACTCGATATGACCAAACGAAACCGACGACAGCCAATCGATGCCGATATGGATGTGCTCTTTGGCTTCCTGGCGGCCGGGAATGGGCAGTTCGCGGCCGCGTGGTGCGCCGGAGCCGACAAAGATGGCGTCGTAATCTTCCGCCAGTAACGCCCGTAGACTGTCGATGCGTTGGCCCAGCCGCAGCTCGGGCTGCAGATCGAGAATGTACTGGCACTCTTCATCCAGCACGCGCTCGGGCAACCGGAATTTGGGAATCTGCGTCCGCATCATGCCGCCGGCATGGGGATCGGCATCGTAGAGAACACAGGTATAGCCGAGCGGCAGCAGATCGCGCGCCACGGTGAGCGAGGCAGGCCCCGCGCCAATCAGTGCGATGCGCTTACCGTTCTTCACCGCCGCGGGTTTCGGCAGGCGATCGCGCACATCATCCTTGTTGTCGGCGGCGACGCGCTTCAGCCGGCAGATCGCCACCGGCTCCTCTTCCACCCGGCCGCGCCGGCAGGCGGGCTCGCAGGGCCGGTCGCAGGTGCGCCCCAGAATCCCAGGGAACACGTTCGACCACCAGTTGATCATGTAGGCGTCGGTGTAGCGGCCCTCCGCGATGTAGCGGATGTATTCCGGCACAGGGGTGTGCGCGGGGCACGCCCACTGGCAATCGACAACCTTGTGGAAGTAGTCGGGATTCCGGATGTCGGTCGGCTTCATGCCGGGGGCCTGGGCGGTGGCGCCTTCAGCCAGATCGAGAGCCATTGTTGCCTAGTAACTCCAAACACCTAACGCGCCGCAAATGCGCGGGCGCCGTATTAGCGAACGCCCAATCGGCCGGATTCCGGCAGTTGCCCCAGTAAGGTCGGACATCATAGTGAAGGACGGATTCGGCGCAACCCGCAGCCAAGCTTGGCTGTACGGCTGACGATTAGAGGACAGAAAAAGCAATAATGCTCAAACTCTGGCCGCTCGTGCTCGTTCTGCTTTCGACCTCCAGCTGGGCTGCCGTGCCGGCCTGCAAACAGCCGGATGGCTACGCGATCGGGTTAGTCGTTCCAACCCCAGATGCGGCCAAGAGGGTGTATGAAGCGGTGGCGACCGGTCGATATGATCAGATCAAGTCGTCCAATGATATCCTGGTGAACGACCGGGGCGATCATTGGGAAGTATTCCAGTATCCAAAGAAGGCCCCCTCGTTCGAGCGGCATAGCGACGGATCGGAAACCGTCACAGTGGTGGCTGGCGGCGGAACATTGGAACTGGAAATCACGAAGTGTGATGGACGGATCATCGGTTCTTACGCCCGCTAGAAAGTGATGCACTCTTGGCTAACGGATTTGGAGAAATGCCGTGGATGTAAGGCTTTCCGAGGAGCAGCAGGCCATCGAAGACGGCGTGGCCAAGGTCTGCGCCCAATTCGACGACGAGTATTGGAGCAAGTGCGACCAGGAAGCCCGCTTTCCGGAGGAATTCTACCGCGCCATGGCCGAAGGCGGCTGGCTCGGCATCACCATGCCCGAGGAACTGGGCGGCAGCGGCATGGGCGTCACCGAAGCCGCCATCATGATGCACGCGGTGACGAAGGCGGGTGGCGGGTTCAGCGCGGCCTCGGCCATCCACATCAACCTGTTCGGGCCGCACCCTATCGTGGTGCATGGCACGGAGGAACAGAAGCGGCGCTGGCTTAAGCCGCTGATCGAGGGGCGCGAGAAGGCAGCGTTCGGCGTGACGGAGCCGAATGCCGGATTGGATACCACGAGCATCGAAACCTTCGCGCGACGGACCAACGAAGGCTATATCATCCGTGGGCGGAAGATCTGGACCACCACGGCGCAGGAAGCCGACAAGATCCTGCTGCTGACGCGCACCACGCCAAAAGCCGAGAGCAAGAAACCGACCGAAGGCATGACCCTGTTCTACACCGATCTCGACCGTTCGAAGATCGAAGTCCGGCGCATTCCCAAGATGGGCCGCGCTGCGGTGGATTCAAACACGGTGTTCATCGACGATCTGCTTGTGCCGGACGAAGACCGCATCGGTGAGGAAGGCCGTGGTTTCCGCTACCTGCTCGATGGTTTGAACCCCGAACGTATTCTCATCGGCCTGGAAGCCGTTGGGCTGGGCCGCAATGCCATCGATCGAGCCGCAACGTACGCTCGCGAACGCAAGGTGTTCGGCCGCTTCATCGGACAGAACCAGGGCATCCAGCATCCGCTGGCGGAATGCTGGATGCTGCTGGAAAGCGCGTTCTGGATGGGCATGCGCGCGGCCGCGCTTTACGATTCAAAACAGCCCTGCGGTGCCGAAGCGAATGCCACCAAGTTCCTCGGCGGCCGCGCGGCCTTCGAAGCCTGCACGCAGGCCGTTCTCACGCATGGCGGCATGGGATATGCCAAGGAGTATCACGTCGAGCGGCTGTTGCGGGAATCGGTGTTCGCCCGCATTGCACCGGTGACCGAGCAGCTCATCCTCTCCTTCATCGGCGAAAAGGTGCTCGATCTGCCGAAATCTTACTAGCATTCTGACAAGTTGTGTTAGCGAAGGCCGGATGAACGTCCCCGCACTCGAAACCTCTCGACTTATCCTGCGCGGACCGAAGCTGTCCGATTTCGACGTCTATGCGGCGCAAGGAGCCGACCCCGCCTTCATGCGTCACATGGGCGATGGCGGGCTAAGGTCGGAGGAGGATTCATGGTCGAGTTTTCTCCGCATGGTTGGTACCTGGCAGCTTCTCGGTTACGGATCGTGGATTATCGAAGACCGGCAAAGCGGCGCGTTCGTCGGCAATGTCGGCTACATCCAGCGGAAACGCGATCGCGGCCCCGACCTGCGCGACCTGCCGGAGATGGGCTGGGGGATCGCGTCGGAGTTCGCGGGCAAAGGCTATGCGACGGAGGCCGTGATGGCGGCGCTTCAATGGGGACGTGAAAATCTAGGACCTGTCCGCGTCACCGCGCTCACAAGCGAAGATAATATCGCCTCGATCCGCGTGGCCGAGAAGTGCGGCTTCAGGGTGTTTCGCCGTGGTCTTTCCGCCGGCCGGCAACGCATCTTTTTCGATCGAATATTGTAGATTGCTATGGAGATTCCCTGCCTCGAAACTGAACGGCTGATTTTGCGCGGGTTCAGGCGTGAGGATTTTGCGGCTGTCCACCAACTTTGGAGCGATCCGCGCACGGTGCGCCTGATGGGCATGCAGCCCATGACCGAAGAGGATGCCTGGGCGAAATTCCTGCGCAGCTTCGGTTCTTGGCAGGTGAACGGCTTTGGCTTCTGGGCGGCAGAGGAGAAGGCGAGCGGA
>DATAVW010000047.1:0-6183 GCA_036267515.1 Rhizomicrobium sp. | reverse complement strand
TCGCCTCGCCCTTGTGCACCAGAAGCTTTCGCGCGCGCCGCGGCTCGTGGTTGAAGCGATTCGCCATCGTGTATTCGGGGATGTAGGCGTTGACGAGAAAGATCTCGCCGTCCTTGGCGTGCGCATAGGATTCGCCGATATTCGCCTTGCCGCTGCGCAAACTTTTCACCTCGGAGCCCATAAGCTGCAGCCCCGCTTCCAGGGTGGACTCGATGGCATAGGCGTAGCGCGCCTTCCGGTTGTCGGCGACGATCTTGCGGTCGTCATCTTTCTTCTTTTTGGCCATCGGCTACAACAACCCGGCGGCGATCATGGCGTCGCGCACTTTGCCCTGCGCTGCTTCGGTGGCCGGCATCATGGGCGAGCGGAGCTCGTTGTGACAAAGACCAAGCAGCGAGGCGGCATATTTCACACAGGCCGGACTGGGATCGATGAACATCGCATCGTGCAACGGCATCAGGCGTTCGTGGATTTCCCGCGCCGTGTCGAACGCGCCCTGCATACACGCATCCTGAAACTGTGCGCACAGCCGCGGCGCAATGTTGGCTGTCACCGAGATACAGCCATGTCCGCCATGGGCCATATAGCCAAGCGCAGTTGGATCATCGCCCGACAACAGCCGCCACTCCTTGCCACAGGCCAATTTCTCGCGCGTGGGACGCGCCAGATTGGCGGTTGCATCCTTCACGCCAATGATGTTTCCGATCTTCGAAAGCCTCGCCATGGTTTCGACGGCGATGTCCACGATCACCCGGCCAGGAATGTTGTAGAGGATGATCGGGATATCGACCTCCTCTGCCAGCGTCGCAAAGTGATGATAGAGTCCCTCCTGCGACGGCTTGTTGTAGTACCCCGTGACCGACAGCACGGCATCGGCCCCCGCATCCTTCGCCGCTTTGGCGTGCTCGATGGCCATCGCCGTGGAATTCGAACCGGCACCGGCAATCACGGGCACGCGGCCGTTTGCTTCCGTCACGCAGATTTCGATGACGCGGCGGTGCTCGGTATCGGTCAGCGTGGCCGCCTCGCCCGTGCTGCCGCACGGCACGAGGCCGTGCGTTCCCTCCGCAATCTGCCAGGCGATCAGGCTGCGAAGTGCGCCTTCGTCCAACTGACCACTTCGCATCGGGGTGACAAGGGCGGGAATGGAACCTTTGAGACGGTCGCGCACATCGCGCATCGAACAAATCCAATCAAATCTCGTGGTAAAAATAGCGCCCGCGGCATCGATACAGCAAGACGAAGCTGGCGTCGTAAAGATTCAAACGCTACTGATAGAGAGCCGATGCAGCCATTAGTGCAAGTTCCAAGCAACGTGAAATGACGCGTTTCCGTGCCCTGCTCCTCGTGGGCGCCGCTCTTCTATCCGGCGTGGCCGTCACCACGACAGTTTCCAATTGTTCCTTTTTGCTGAGCGACGAAGCCCTCGCCCAACCCAGCGTGAACATGCCGCTCCCAGCCGGGCTGCTCCAAAAGGGCGACACCATCATGATGGCGCCGATTGCGGACAGCAATGCTGGTGTGGCGATCGGCGCGGAACGGCGGCCGGGTCTGACTCGGGTGCTCACGCTTGCGGACCGCAATCTGCTGCTCCGCGCCTTCGAGGCCGCAGAACATTCCGATTGGGCGGCGGCGCGTGCATTGGCTGCGCAAGTGAGCGATCCAATGGGCCGCCGGTTCATCGAATGGCGCTATCTGATGGACCGAAACAGCGGTGCCTCTTTCCCCGAGATTGCCGCGTTTCTGCGCGCCTATCCAGACTGGCCGGCGCGGGACGCCCTGTGCGCCCGCGCCGAAGCCGCGATGGACATTAATACGGCGCCGCAGACGGTGCTCGCCTTTTTCCAGGGGCGCGATCCCGCTTCGAACATCGGCAAGGTGCGATTGGGAGAAGCCTATCTGGCAACCGGCAACGCCGCCAAAGGCGCGGCGCTCATTCGCGAGGCATGGATCGGAGGCGATTTCGATCTCAACCAGGAATACGAGATCACGCGGCGCCACGCCGACCTGTTGACCGCCGACGCAGAGCGTGCGCGTCTCAACCGCCTGCTGTTCGAGAATGACTTCACTGCCGCGCGGCGTGAGATGCCCCGTGCTCCTGCGGATGCGCAGCAGATCACTCAGGTACGACTTGCACTGCAGACCAATCCGCAACAGGGCGTTCAGCTGCTGAGCGCGCTTCCCGTCTCGCTGCAAGCGGACCCGGGCCTGCTGTTCGACCGGGCAAAGCTGCTGCGCCAACAGAACCAGGTGAATGCGATTCCGGCATACCTTTCGCGGGCGCAGACGCGCGATCTGGCGCGGATCGATCCCGGCAAATTGTGGAGTGAGGTAAACAGCGCGGCACGCGAGGCCATTCAGGACCGTTACTATTCCACGGCCCACGCGCTGATCGCCTATAGCGGACTTAGTTCCGGCAACGAATACAGCGAAGCGGAATTCCTCGCAGGCTGGCTGGATCTGCGTTTCCTGCGCAACCCACACGAGGCTCGCACCCATTTCATGAACGTGGCCCGCACGAATACTCGGCCGATCAGCAAGGCACGAGGGTACTACTGGGCCGGACGCTCCAGCGAAGCCGCAGGCGAGTACGCTGTGGCGCGCGAAGATTACGGCGCTGCCGCGCAATACGCGCGAACTTTCTACGGTCAGCTGGCACTGGCGAAACTCGAACCCGCGCCGACCTTGCGCCTGCGCGACACGCTCGCCACGCCAACCGCGGCGCAGCTTGCCTGGTACCAGAGCCGCGCTCTCACACACGCCATCCGCGCACTTGCCGATCTCGGCATGGTCGGCCTCGTGCGGGTGTTTGCCACCTATGACGTAGAGGCCCATCCCGAACCGTGGCATGTAAAGCTTCTGACGTCAGATCTCGCCAGCATGGGTTTCACGGACGCCGCAATCCGCGCGAGCAAAACGGCTTCGTATAGCGGCACATATATTCTTGCCTCTTCGCACCCTGTGATTTCGGTGCCGGCCTATTCCGGTCCGGGCTATGCGCCTGAACATGCTTTCGTGCTTGCGATTATCAGGCAGGAAACGGAATTCGATCCGGCAGCGGTGAGCAGCGCTGGCGCGCGGGGCCTGATGCAGCTCATGCTCGCATCTGCGAAACACGATGCCGGCCGCGGCGGCGTCGCTTACCTGCCGGATCAGCTGCTCAGCAATCCCACCTACAACATGCAGCTCGGAATGGTGGAACTGGCAGAGAATCTTGCCAGTTATGATGGCTCATACCTTCTGACCGCCGCCGCCTATAATGCTGGCCGCGGCAATGTGAAAAAGTGGATCAACACCTATGGTGACCCGCGGAGTCCGGTCGTCGATCCGGTGGACTGGATCGAAGAAATTCCGTTCGCCGAAACGCGCAACTACGTGCAGCGCGTGATGGAGAGCATGGAGGTGTATCGCAACCGGCTTTCTGGCCGCGACGAACCGTTGCGGATTCTCGCCGACCTCTATCGCCCTCGCGCTCCGGATGTGCGCACCCTGCCTGCGCCGGCGTTGCGGCCGGATGCCGTTTCATCGAAGGCCGCGTCATTAAACTGAACGCTGCACAGTTCTCCAGTTAGAACTGCTTCCCCGTTGTCATGGAACTGGACAAAAAGCGCCACACGAAGTTTTCAAAACTGACGATCCGCTGACGCCAATCCGTTTTGAAGCGCAGCTACACGCAGCCGGACCCGGATTTCCCGCCCGGCATCGGGCCGCGGCGCCCCTCCGGACCATAAGGGAGTGTCTCGTGAAGCCTTCGAAATTCCTCCGGGCGCTGCTGCGAAACACGGCCGCCTGTTCCGTTATGGCTGCAATGGCGACGCAAGCCTGCGCATCCACGGCCGTTCTCGCACGCAATGATGCCAAGACGAAGACGCCGATCCAGCACGTGATCATCATCGTGGGCGAAAACCGCACCTACGATCATCTGTTTGCAACGTATGTTCCGCCGAAGGGATCGACCCGCAACCTTCTCTCAGAAGGCATTATTAACGCGGACGGTTCCGCCGGTCAGAACGTGGTCGCCGGTGCGCAGCTCATGGCCTCCGACACGGACGAATACTCGAATAGTCCTGCGATCACCGGTCTGTATCGCAAACTGCCCGTGCCGACGACCGAGTTCGTCCACACCAGCCCGAGTGACACCGACCCGCCGCCATTCGAGACCATCGGGGCGGCAAAAGCTGCAGACTACGGCCTCGAGGACAGCGACATTCCGCTCCTCACGACCGGCGCCTCGGGTCTGCCCTTTAAGTCCGCCGATACGCGCATCCCAAATGCGATGCATCTGCCGGATCAGCCGTTCGAGTTAACCGGACTCTACGATGCCTACCTGAACAGCCCTGTGCATCGCTTCTTCCAGTCTTGGCAGCAGATGGACTGTAGCGTGAACTATGCGACGGCGGAAAATCCATCGGGCTGCCGTAACGACCTGTTCCCCTGGGTCGAAGTGACCGCCGGATTTAATGAAGGATCGACCGCCGACGGGTTCTATAACGTGCAGAAGGGCGACATGGGCTACTTCACCTCGCTCGCCAACACTTACGCCATGGCCGATAACTACCATCAGCCGATCGCGGGCGGCACCGGCGCAAACAGTATCATGCTCGGATTCGGCGACCTACTCTACTACTCAGACCAGTTCGGCAATCCGGCAACCCCGCCGGCCAAGCAGATCGAAAATCCGGATCCCCGCGCCGGCACCAACAATCACTACACCAATGACGGCTACTCGGCCGGAAGCTACGTCAACTGCGCGGATCAGAAGCAGCCGGGCGTGAAAGCAATCACCTCCTACCTGAAGTCGCTGTATTACAAGCCTGCTCCGAATTGCCAGAAAGGCGCTTATTACCTCGTGAATAACTATAATCCCGGATTTCTTGGGGATGGTTCTCTTGACCAATCCAAGTTCCACATCCCGCCGGTAACCACACGCTCGATTGCCGATGACCTGAACGACCATGGCATCTCGTGGGCCTATTATGGAGAGCATTGGGACGCGTACGTTGCGGGGCTGCCGAATGCCTATTGCAACATCTGCAATCCGTTCCAGTACCAGACGCAGATCATGACCGACCCGAAGCAGCGGAAGGAACACCTGAAGGACACGCTGGACCTCTACGCCGCGATCCAGTCGGGCAAGCTGCCGGCGGTTTCTTATGTTCGGCCTCAATGACGGACATCCTTCAAGCTCGAAATTCGACATCTTCGAAGCGTTTACGAAAAAGATCATCGACCAACTGCAGGCCAACCCGGAACTGTTCGCGCATACAGCCGTGTTCATCACCACGGACGAAGGTGGCGGCTACTACGATTCAGGCTACGTCCATCCGCTCGACTTCTTCGGCGACGCAAGCCGGATTCCACTCATCGTCGTTTCGCCGTACTCCCAGAATGTGGGCGTTGTTCACAGCTACGATGACCACGTTTCGCTCCTGAAGTTCATCGAAGCGAACTGGGGGCTGCCGCCGATCACCCAGCGCAGCCGGGATAACCTGCCCAACCCGCTTTATGCGAACGGCAATCCATATGTACCCACCAATGGCGCCGCCATTGGCGATCTGATGGACCTTTTCAAGTTCCGGAAATAGCAGCTCAAAAAAGCTCAGGGTGCCCACAGTCGTGTGGGCACCCTATTCTTTTCAGAACTCAGGCTGCGTTGCTGAAGGACGAGAGGAACTCTCGCGCTTGCCGCTGCGCCTCCGCGATCTGGTGGGCGTTCATCTCGGCCGAAATTTGGGCGCGCCAACTCTTTGCGACATCGCTGCCCCGCATTGCGGCCAGATTGAACCATTTGTGCGCGGCTATGTAATCCACACCCACTCCCTGCCCGGTCGAATAGGCAAGTCCCAGATTGTAAAGCGCATCCGGGCGCCCGTTGCGCGCGTCGTTCTCGTACTGCGTCAGCGCGTCGATATCGATGTACGCCATCGCCACCCCTCCTCGCCGGATCCCGGCGTTCGCTCTTATTGCGGCCGAGCCATTCCCGCCGCGCGACCTGAATGTGATCGTGGAAAAACTAAGGCAGGGTTAATGGGATCGGGTATTCCTGCAACACTTGCGGCAATAGGAAGGCAATTGCCGCAAGTGGCCTCTAGATGCGCCGGCACTCGTCCGCGGTATAAGGGTTGACTGTCTTGCTTCCCAGATATTGCAGGATGGGCGAGATTTGAAATTGAGATTTGCCTG